>DASULB010000477.1:0-4197 GCA_036278455.1 Chitinophagaceae bacterium
ATCATTGTGGATCCCGATACAAAGGCGGAGAGTCCCGATCCCCATTATATCGGGCCAAAGGACATCAGGGCCATTTACCGCTGGGTAAAAAAAGGAGGCACATTGGTTTTGATGGCGAATGATTCGGGTAATTGTGAGTTCACTCACCTCAACAGGCTGGCGGGGAAATTCGGTATTCACTTCAACGGCGACAGCCGTAACCGCGTCCAGGGCCATGCATTTGAACAGGGAGCACTGGATATCGGTGCACAAAACGCCGTTTTTAAAAACGTAAAAAAAGTCTATATAAAGGAACTCTCTACCCTTACCCTGCAAGGTTCAGCGAAATCCGTATTGCAAACCCGCGGCGGGCGGGTTGCCGCCGCGATAGCACACCTGGGGAAAGGGACCATATTTGCGGTGGGTGATCCGTGGTTTTACAATGAATATACCGATGGCCGGAAATTACCCGCTGGTTACCAGAATTACCAGGCGGCTTGTGATCTTACAGAATGGCTCCTCTCCCATCGGGCCCGATAAACATCCTAAACACCATTTTTTTAACGCAGACAATAAGCAAGGCAAACAAACAGAGAACACGAAAATGAAAATTTCCAAGCAGACCATTGGTCAGATCACTCCCCGCGTGGCGTTAGAGATCCCAAAGCCGGCATCCTTCGATTTGCCGGAAAGAATCATCCAGTTCGGTACCGGGGTGTTGTTACGGGGGCTTCCTGATTATTTTGTGGATAAGGCGAATAAGCAAGGCCTTTTTAATGGCAGGATCGTCATGGTCAAATCAACCGACCAGGGTGATATAAAGGTGTTTGAGGGACAGGATGGTATTTATACGCTTTGTGTTCGCGGCATGGAGGGAGAACAAAAGGTGGAACAATTCCTGCTGGTCAACGCGGTTTCCCGTGTATTGTCGGCGCGTGAAGATTGGGGGGAGGTTATCAAGTGCGCCTTTAATGAGGATCTGCAGATTGTGATATCCAACACCACTGAAGTGGGCATTCAATTATCGGATGATGATATCACTTCCATCCCACCGGCCTCTTTTCCGGGGAAATTGCTGGCCTTTCTTTATGCACGGTACCTGGCATTTGATGGTGATCAGACCAAAGGGATGGTCATTATCCCTACCGAACTGTTAACCGATAATGGTGACAAATTAAAAGGTATTCTGCTGGAACTGGCCAAGTTCAACCAGTTGTCCGAATCTTTTGTCGGGTGGCTCAATACCGCCAACACGTTTTGCAATTCGCTGGTGGATCGCATTGTTCCGGGCAGTCTGCCGGAAAGGGAAAGAACCGCGCTGGAAAACGCGCTCGGATATGAAGATGATCTGCTCATCTCAGCGGAATCCTACCGGCTGTGGGCCATCGAAACGCCGGATCAAAAGGTGAATGAGATCCTTTCTTTTTCTCCCGCGGATAAGGGTGTCGTGCTGGCAGATGATATCACCAAGCATCGTGAATTAAAGTTACGCCTGCTCAACGGGACACACACCTTTAGCTGCGCCCTGGCCTATCTCAGCGGTTTTGATACGGTTGGACAGGCAATGGATGACCAAGGCACCAGTGGATTTATTCAAAGACTGATGATGGATGAGATTGCGCCGGCCATCGCCAGTGATACACTTTCTCTCGAGGAAGCAAGGTCCTTTGCTGCCAAAATTCTGGACCGGTTTCGCAATCCTTATATTATCCACAGGTGGCTGAGTATCGCCACCCAGTATTCCTCCAAAATGAAGATGCGTAATATTCCCATATTGCTGGCGCATTATCAAAAGAGCACGCAGCCGCCTGAGGCAATGTCGGCTGGTTTGGCAGCGTATATACTTTTCATGTGCTCCACAAAAGAAACGGATGGGACCTATAAGGGAACTTATGGCGAAAAAGGTTATACCATTAAGGATGACTCTGCTGGGATCTTATTTGACTGGTGGGGAAAGTTTCCTGACAACCCGGTGTCTGCCATTTTGAGTGATACCCGTCTCTGGGATACCGATCTGACATTGTTACCAGGTTTGGTGGGTGCGGTCGAGGCCAAAATGCAGGAATGGATGAAAAGGTACAGGATGGCATCAAGTTGAATAGGATGCAGCAATAGCGGTATTGTTTTTGACATCTGAGAAAGCCGGATATAGGTCCAACCCAACAGGACCTGTAGATGGAGATGATTCCATTGAATTTTGGGCTCATCATGAGCCACATTACCCTCTACTACTTAGGCCTTGTCCCTCTTTGGGATTATTTACCTCTCCAATAAAGAGAATGGCGCCGGTTTTCTTTTCCGAAATGATGTAAAAAAAAGGTTGATTTACATCCATCACCGGTGGAGGTTTGAAGTGTGCGGGAGCAGTATAACCAATGGTTACGCTGGTGGTTGCCGCCGCTGCCTCTGTTCCCCGTGCATTGACTTTTATATACGTTTCTTGTAATACCTGAGAAATTTCAGTATTCGCATTGGAGGAATACATTTTGGAAAAATTAGCCTTCGGACCAAACGCAATTCCCATGCCCATAGCTGTCAGTTCACGTTTCATATTCGTTTTACATCTGTATTCCCAACTTGGCAAGCGTAAATCCACCACGACGGAATCAAGCAAGCTGATATATCGGTTAAGGGAATCTTCATTTAAGGCCGGGATCAGTGTCTGCAAATTCGATATTTTAGAAGGTAATAAAACAAACATATTGAAATCTCCTTTCCCGTAGGGAATTTCAATTATTTGCAACGACTGATTTTGCATGTAATTGAACCTGCTTCGCTTGAACATAAAATCAGTTCTCACAGAATCGCCATCGGCAAGATGAAAAAAACGTTTCCGGTTGATCCGGTTGGTATCAAAGGCATTTTCCCATTTCCCATTGAAATAAACTGCATTGATCAGATACAGGATATCTTGATGAGGAATTTGCTCCACTATGGAGGTTATCTTTTGATGTGTCTGATCAGATACCCAGTGATTTATCTGGTTTACCGTATTTGGATTATTAAAATCGGAACCAGTAACTTTTGCATGATAATAAACTGAATTGACTTTTAAAAATGCGGGTAATGGCTGCTGCCCCTGATCACGATACCATATAGCATTAGCAATACTTGTTTCTACGGCAGAATCTGTAGTAGAAAGATAACGTATTAATGTCCCATTAGTCAAATTCAGTAGTGAAGTATCTGCATCGTCCAGTTGCAGGGCCTGCTGCATTTTCAGTTTAGTTTCTCCGAATGTGCCATTGTATGCCATGCTCAGGTTAAAATAAATACTGAGCGGCGAGATGAGCGTATTGGCAGTAGTATTATCATTTTTTAAAGTTTCTTTAAAGAGTTTGAATGCAAAGTGATTCTGGGCCGCAATCACATTATTTGAGTAATGGAAAGAGTAGTAGTTGTGGTAATTATTAGTGGCCGGTTTAGGTTGAGGGATCATGACAACCAATAATGCTACTGAGAGAGCGGAGGGAAATAGTTTAAAGTTCATAACTATCCATTATTGATCTAAAGATAATGAATTTTGTTGAAATGTAATGAGCAAGGCCACGCAAATGTAAATACTGGTTTCCCGACGGGATGTCTGGACCACTCACTCAATACATGCGGTTGTAGCATGTTACGCCATGGCTTTGCTGCAAATCTGTTGGAGGGTGGTATGGAACGCTATGGGATTCAGCACGTTTTGGAACATAATTATTGCGGGAGAATGCATTACACCATCCTTTAGTTATCATCAACCCCTATATCCCGAATCAAAAAGTCACGTGTGGTATCATATCGTTCAAATCTGCCAATTAACATTTCAGCTTTAACGGTTAATTTTTTATTGACATGCAGCTCATTAATGTTCCATAATTTCTTACTGGAGTCTTTCTTAAGATTAAGCACTTTGTTATATTGCTCAGGAGTACTGCATTCCAGCGCCAAATTGCTATTGTCCATATAAAGGTATATACATCCACCAGTTTTCCACTTAAGATTTGGTGCTAGCTTATTAAGCTGAAAGAAACGATCTTTAACAGAGCCCCCTGGTGCCCCCATATCTACTATTTTATCAGTAGATATCGAAAATTCAACGGATTTTATTATAAAGTGCTTATTTTTTGGCAAGTCTATGGGTGATTTTAATAGAGAATCTATATTTATCGGCCTATAATACTTCAATGTTTTTGATTGCGCTACAGATAAACCATATAGCGCAAAGATAAACGGTAC
>DASULB010000478.1:0-2005 GCA_036278455.1 Chitinophagaceae bacterium
TTTTTCCTAATCTGAAATACCTGGGGAAGTATCAGGACGGTACGAGAGTCATCAAACTTTATGACGATGCCCGTCAGGGCATCGCCTTTGAAGTGGTATCTGCCAACAAGCAGCGAATCTGTACTGGCATTATCGTGCACGTTCCGGGAAAGTCAGTTGCCGCCACCTATATCCCCTTGAATGAGCATAGAATCTCCGAATAGCAGAAGGGTATCGATTTTTATCAGGTTGAATGTAAAAGAGAAGTCAAATCAAGGTTCGTAAGACTCATTAATAGAGGAGAGTCGCATTTCCACAAAAAAACCGCCTAAAAAGGCGGTTTTCGTACCACGTACGGGACTCGAACCCGTGATTCCTCCGTGAAAGGGAGGCGTCTTAACCTCTTGACCAACGCGGCATATCCCCATAAGGGAGCGCAAAGTTAAGCGCATATGTCTTATTTCCCAAATCTTTTACCCCCATTTTCCCGGTGAGTGTTGAAAAATTCCTTACTAAAGATTACCTTTGCAGTCTGATTTATTCACCGAAAAACATTATTAAAGAAATGGGAAATCTTAAAATTGCCATTAATGGCTTTGGCCGCATCGGAAGGCTGTCTTTCCGCGCTTTACAAGATAAAGAAGGAGTTGAAGTCGTTGCTATCAACGATCTTACGGATACGACCACGCTTGCCCACCTGCTGAAACATGATTCAGCACATGGTATGTTCAAGGGCGAAGTTTCACACGATGAGAATACCATCATTGTTAACGGTCACCATGTAAAGGTGTTGAAGGAGAGAGATCCGGCGAACCTTCCCTGGAAGGAACTGGAAGTAGATGTTGTACTGGAAGCTACCGGCCTGTTTACTGAAAGGGATAAGGCTGCTGCACATCTGAAAGCAGGTGCCAGGAAAGTCGTGATTTCCGCACCGGCAAAGGGTGGCGTTAAGACGATTGTGCTCGGAGTGAATGAAGATGAACTGACGCCGGAAGACGAGATCGTTTCCAATGCGTCCTGTACCACTAACTGTCTGGCCCCCATGGTGAAATTGCTGGATGACGCTTTTGGTATCGAATCCGGCCTGATGACTACGATCCATGCCTATACCCAGGACCAGCGTCTGCACGATGCTCCCCATAAAGACCTGCGCCGTGCCAGGGCAGCCGCCATTAACATCATTCCCA
The DNA here is from genome assembly GCA_036278455.1 of Chitinophagaceae bacterium. Lineage (GTDB taxonomy): Bacteria > Bacteroidota > Bacteroidia > Chitinophagales > Chitinophagaceae > FW021-bin31. The sequence goes on from DASULB010000478.1 coordinate 1,167, forward strand.
CTTCCACCGGGGCAGCAAAGGCTGTCGGTGAGGTGTTGCCCCACCTGAATGGCAAATTGACGGGTATTGCTTACCGTGTACCGGTGATCACCGGATCTATTACGGACTTTACTGTTCAGTTGAAGAAGGCGGTTAGCAAGGATGAGATCAACGCTGCCGTTAAGAAAGCTGCTGAAGGTTCGATGAAGCACATTTTACAATATTCAGAGGAGCCCCTGGTATCCACCGATATCATATCCAATCCCCATTCCTGTATCTTCGATGCGGAAATGACCACCATCAATGGTGAAAGAAGCAATCTGGTTAAGATTGTCGGATGGTATGATAATGAGAGTGGTTATTCCAACCGCATAGCGGACCTGCTGGAAAAGATAGGCAAGCTAGCACCTGTGGAAGCCACCGCATAGAGGATTTAATTACAATACTTTATAAAAAACTTCCGGAATATGCCTTTCGGAAGTTTTTTAATTTTGTCTAAAAAGTAACGTACTGAGGTAGCAGGAATTAAATGGAAATAAACGGGCTGTGAAATGGCCCTGAGTCTCTGATAATCAATCTGATGCAATCTTACTTACTTTAAACTACATCAGTAAAACCTTATATATTAGCGATCATGATCGATTTTTCTTCCTTTGATTTCTCCGGACATAAAGCGCTGGTGCGCGTGGATTTCAACGTTCCGCTGGATGATGACTTTCAGATTACGGATGATACCCGCATGGAGGCGGCTGTACCCACCATTCAGAAGATCAGAAAGGACGGGGGTAGTGTCATTTTGATGTCCCATCTGGGACGGCCAAAATCAGGGCCGGAAGATAAATTCTCACTCAAGCACCTGG
>DASULB010000479.1:0-7859 GCA_036278455.1 Chitinophagaceae bacterium
CCGCCCACCCTTTATAGGGTGTCCTTTAAAAAGGAAGGTTTGATCAGGGATATGGTCTGAGACAGGCAGCCTTTCTCAAACAAAACGGGTGTGATGAACCGCCATAAAACAACTGACCGTTTCAGAGAGATCATTCGCACGGATGCACCAAATGCACGGGCGCAAAAAAACACAAGGGTGCAAGCAAAAAGGGGGGCACCGGCCGAAAAATGCAGCCAATGTCAGGACGATCAGAACGGAAGGGCGCAGACAGTCGCAAACACGACGCATTCAAAACCGGTGACACTCAATCATCATAGGCTTCCAGTTCCCCGCTGACAAATTTGCTGATCCATTTGGTGCTGACAGATTTGGGACGTTCAATCGGCAATCCGAGGGCACGGTCCCAACAAAGGGAAGCCAGTACGCCCAGTGCCCGGGAAACACCAAAAAGCACGGTATAAAATTCATATTCAATGAGCCCATAATGTACCAGTAGCGCTCCGGAATGAGCATCCACATTCGGCCAGGGGTTTTTTGCCTTTCCCATCTCTTTCAATATATCGGGCACGACTTCGTATACACGCCAGACGATGTTGACCAATTCGTCGTCAGGAAGATGTTTTTTGGCAAAATCCATTTGTGCGGTGAAGCGCGGGTCTGTCTTCCTGAGTACCGCATGGCCGTACCCGGGGATGACTTTTCCCTCCTGGAGGGTTTTGCGGACGTATTGGGCGATCTGGTCCTTGGAGGGCAAACCGCCGCCAAGTTCCTCGCGCATTTGGTCTATCCATTTGATCACCTCCTGATTGGCCAATCCGTGCAAAGGTCCCGCCAACCCATTCATGCCGGCGGCAAAAGCCAGGTAGGGGTCACTGAGGGCCGATCCCACCAGGTGCACCGTATGCGCGCTGACGTTGCCACCCTCATGATCTGCATGTATGGTCATATACAGACGCATCAAAGCCAAAAAGCCATCTTCATCATAGCCCAGCATATGGGCAAAATTGCCCGCCCAGTCCAGGGAAGGATCCGGCTCAATATGCACGCCGTTTTTATATTTGCGGCGATAGATATAGGCCGCCAGGCGCGGTAGCCGGGAGATCAGGTTCATGGAATCCTCATATACATAATCCCAGTACGCTTGCTTACTGATCCCCTTGGCGTATGCTTTTGCAAAAACGGATTCGGTCTGCATGGCCGTGATGCCGATGCTGAACTGCGTCATGGGATGCGTTTCCACCGGCAGCTTGTCAATGGTATTAAACACATGCCGCGGGATCTGGGAACGGCGTCCCCAGGTATTGGAAATATGATGTACCTGTTCGTCGTTCGGCAACTCGCCGATCAGCATCAGGTAGAAGAGCCCTTCGGGCAGCGGCTCGGAACCGCCGGCTATTTTTGGCAACTGATCACGCAACTCCGGAATGGAGTATCCCCGAAAGCGGATCCCATCCAGGGGATCCAAAAGGGATGTTTCACTGACCAGGCCGGTCACCCCCCGCATCCCCTGGTAAACCTGTGATATATGCACCGTGTCAATTTGCTTATCGCCGTGATTCTTTAGTAAATCCTTGATCTCCGCGGCCACTTCCTCTGCTTTGGCCTGAAATTTTTCTTTGATATAACCCATGTACAAATTATTGGTAGAATGATAAAGTAGAATGATGTTGTTCTGACAAAAGTAATCAATTAACCGAAATGTTCCGCCGTGAAGCCAACGTTTGCAGTACTTATTTTACAGCAGAAAGATGGGTGGTGCCGGCGGGGAAACAGCCGGCAGGAGCGTCGGGTTTCCTGAGCGTTTGGCGGCAGCTTACTTCAACAGTTTACTTCGGGGCTCTTTTGTATAGCCAGATCGCGACACCTGCAAAAACAAAATTCGGTATCCAGACAGCCAGCAGCGGGCTGAGATTTCCTTTGACGGAAAAGGTGGTGGAAAATTGCATAAAAAGAATGTAGACTGCACTGATTACGATGCCGAGGGCCAGATGAAGACCGCTGCCTCCCCGCACCTTCCTGGAAGCGATGATCGCCCCGATAAAGGTCAGGATGATGACCGCAAACGCGGAGGCGATCCGCCGGTATTTTTCCACATACAGGTAGTTCAGTCCCCCCGACCCGCGGAGTACCTGTCTGGAGATGTAACGGTTCAGCTCAGGGGTCGTCATCGATTCCTTGGCGTCCGTATTGGTAAGCAGGTCCTTTGGGCTCAGGTTCATCTTCAGGGTTGTGTCGGCGATGGTCCTTACCTTTAACGCATCCCCATTGAGATAACGGATGACCGCCCTGCCCGTTTTCCAGACCTTCTTGGTGGAATCCCAGGAGATGGAGGTGGATTCCAGTTTACTCAGCAACCGCTGTCCCCTGATCTCTTCCAGCGTAAAGCCGGAGGCATACTCGTTGGCGGTATAGAAATTATTCATGGTCACATAGGAGAGCGAATCCACCCGCATATGAATATTGGTCAGTATGTTATCCTTTTTGTCGTTGTCCACAAATTCGCTCTCGAATTTCGTGCGCACCCGGTTGGCACGCGGAATGACCGTCTGGTTGGCGATGCACAACAGCACGGCCAGTAAAATGCCGCCGATCCAGTAGGCCCTTAAAAACCGGTGGAAACTGACGCCGCTGCTGAGGATCGCCATGATCTCCAGGCGATAAGCCATCTTGGAGGTAAAAAAAATCACGGCGATAAAGATGAACAGCGGAAATAACAAGGCTACGATGTGCGGAATGAACCCGATATAATAATGGGTAATGATGTAGGAGACCGATAAATGGTGGGAGATAAAATCATCAATCTTTTCGGTGATGTCGATGACCACGGAAATCACCGTCAGGATCATGATGGCGTAAAAGAACGTTCCCAGGAATTTCTTTAATATGTACCAGTCTATCTTTGTCATATATTGCTATAGGTGCCGCATGCGCCCTGCTACAACCGCACCCGCATTTTTTTTACCAGTTGCTGCTTCCACGGGGTAAAATCACCCTGCAAAATATGCTCCCTGGCCTGTTTTACCAAATGCAAATAAAAACAAAGGTTATGCAGGCTTGCCAGTTGCAGCCCCAGGAGTTCCTTTGACACAAACAAGTGCCTGAGGTAAGCCCTGGAATAAGCATTGCTGGCAAAGCACGGCGTATCCGGGTCTATGGGGCCGAAGTCCTCCGACCATTTTTTATTTTTGATATTGATCACCCCTTCGGCGGTGAACAGCATGCCGTTGCGGCCGTTGCGGGTAGGGATCACGCAGTCGAACATGTCCACACCCAGTGCAATGCATTCCAGGATGTTCCAGGGGGTGCCCACTCCCATCAGGTAGCGGGGCTTGTCCGCCGGCAGGATGCAGCAGACCTCGCCACACATTTCATAGATCATGTCCTCAGGTTCGCCCACGCTGAGCCCGCCAATGGCATTTCCCCCGCAACCTGTGGAGGCCACCCGTTCCGCGGATTGCCGCCGCAGGTCCTTAAACGTGCTTCCCTGAACGATGGGAAACAACGTTTGTTCGTAACCGTAGAGCGGTGCCGTTTCGCCAAGCCGTGTGAGGCAACGGTCCAGCCAGCGATGGGTCAGTTCCATGGAACGCTGCGCATAGCAGTGATCGCTCGGATAGGGCGGGCATTCATCAAAGGCCATGATGATGTCGGCACCGATGACCCGCTGGATGTCCATCACTTTCTCCGGAGTAAACAGGTGCCTGGACCCGTCGATATGGGATTGGAACAGGACACCTTCCTCCTTTATCTTGCGATTGGCGGCCAGTGAAAAAACCTGGTAACCGCCGCTGTCCGTCAGGATGGGGCGGTTCCACCCGTTAAAGCGGTGTAACCCGCCGGCTTTCTCCAATACTCCTGTGCCGGGGCGAAGATACAGATGGTAGGTATTGCCGAGAATGATCTGCGCCCTTACATCCTCTGCCAGTTGCTCCTGGGTGACGGCTTTAACACTACCCGCAGTCCCCACCGGCATAAAGATGGGCGTCTCTATGGCGCCATGTCCGGTTTCCAGTATCCCGGACCGCGCCCGGCTCCCCGTGTCCACACCTGTAAGCTTGAAATCCATCGATCAAAGCGCCTTTTTTTGAATTGCAAAAGTAGCTGAAAACGGGACACTGACGGCAAAGAAGTGGCATTAAGTCAAAAGATAAACGCCTGCTGTTCACTATTTCCATTATTTTTGCCCTCACTATATGGATCCTATATACTTTAAAATCATCTGGTATGGATTTATCGCGGTCGCGGCCATCCAAGTCTTTTACTACTTATTCTTTTACAGCAGGCTCGCCTTTTACAAGCCGGCAGACGCCGGTATTGCCCAACAGGATGCGCCCCCTCTTTCGGTGATCATCTGCGCCAAAAACGAGCAACGGAACCTGAAACGCAATCTTCCGGTGGTGCTCCAACAGCATTACCTGGACCTCATGCACCGCCCTTATTACGAAGTGGTAGTGGTCAACGACAATTCCGATGACGATACTGCCTTTATCCTGCGCGACCTGAGTCCCGGGTATCCTCATTTCCGCTACCTGGACCTGCATCAATCCGCGAAAGGCATCCCCGGGAAAAAGTATCCCCTGACGATGGGTATCAAAAGCGCCGTCAACGACCACCTGCTGCTTACCGATGCCGATTGCAGGCCATCCAGCGCCAACTGGCTGCCGATCATGGCCGGTGGGTTCGGGGAGGGCAAAGAGATCGTGCTGGGATATGGCGCCTACGAATCGCGGCCGGGACTGCTCAACAAAGTCATTCGTTTCGAGACCTTTTTCAGCGCGCTGCAATACCTGTCCTTTGCGCTGGCGGGGGTTCCCTACATGGGTGTTGGCCGTAACCTCGCCTATAAAAAAGAGCTGTTCTTCCGGCATAAAGGATTTTTATCCCATCATCAGCTGCCTTCCGGCGATGACGATTTGTTCATCAACGCTGCTGCCAATGGGAAAAACACCCGGGTGGTCATCGACCCGGAGGCCATTACCTATTCCACCCCAAAAACTGACTGGGGAAGCTGGTTTAACCAGAAAACCCGTCATCTATCCGTTGGCAGGCATTATAAGCCTAAGCATAAGTTCCTGCTTGGCCTGTTCTCTGTCACCCAGTTCCTGTATTATCCGCTGCTGATCCTGGCGCTGTTCTATCATCCTTTTCTATGGATCACCTTGTATGTTTTCGCAGCCAGACTGATTTTGCAGGGCATCATCTGGCGTGGCAGCCTGAAGCGGCTTAATGAACAGGATTTATTCTGGTATTGCTGGCTGCTTGAGATAGGGATGTGTCTGTATTATATCGTCTTTACACCGGCCCTGCTGCGTAAACCCAGGATGCGTTGGAACTGATCAAAAAATATTTCCCTCATCTTTCAAAGCGGCAGTTGGAACAAATGGCCGCGCTGGAAGGATTGTACGGGCAGTGGAATACGAAGATCAATGTCATTTCCCGGAAGGATATCGGAGGGCTTTACGAAAAACATGTGCTGCATTCACTCAGCATTGCGAAGGTTTTTGAATTTGAACCGGGAACTTCCGTCATAGACGTCGGCACGGGCGGCGGCTTCCCCGGCATCCCGCTGGCGATCTGTTTCCCGGAAACAGGTTTTCATCTGGTGGATGCTGTCGGGAAAAAAATCAAGGTGGCGCTGGCGGTCGCCGGGGCCCTGCAACTTAAAAACGTCACCACGCAGCACGCGCGGGCCGAAACACTGAGACCCCGGTCTTATGACGTGGCGGTCTCCCGCGCAGTGGCGCCGTTAAAGGATCTCGCCTTGTGGAGCAGGCCGCTGCTCAGAAAAAACGCAGTGACTAAGGCGCCCGGCAGGCTGATCTGCCTGAAAGGCGGCGATCTTTCAGCAGAGATCGCCACCAGCGGAACCCATCCGCACATTTACCCGGTATCGTCTTATTTCGGGGAGCCCTGGTTCAGGGAAAAATACGTGATTGACCTCCCTTTTGCATAGTAGATTGCCTCACGGGTTGTACCGCGGGATGACGGCACAGATACTTACCTACTGATACACGAACATCTATATACCCAGTTTTTTCAGCACGATATGCGCCGTTTTATAGGCTGCCTCCTGGCTGTAACCGGCGATATGGGGCGTGAGGATCACATGATCGGAGTGCAACAGGTAATCGAACTGCGCCCGCTCGGTCTCATCCAGGGTATCGAGTTTTTCGTTCTCCAGTACGTCCAGGCAGGCACCGGTCACATGACCGGATTTCAGGTTGTCGATCAAATCGGCGGTATGGATGATCTTTCCCCGGGAAGTGTTCACCACGTACAGCGGCCCCGTGAAAGATCTCAGGAACGCATCGTCTACCATATGATGGGTTTCATCGGTGAGCGGTAAATGGATGCTGATGATATCAGCCTGCCTGTAGAGTTCCTCTAATGGCACTTCCTGTACGGATTCACTCCCGAAATCTGTCTTGTATTTATCATAAGCCAGGATGTTACATTCAAATCCCTGGAGCTTATGGGCTACCGCGCTGCCGGTATGACCATAACCAATGATGCCCACCGTTTTTTCCTTTAGCTCTATTCCCCGGTTCTTCTCCCGCTCCCAGATATTTTCGCGAAGCTGCAGGTTGCTCTTGACGATGTTGCCAAACAGGCTCAAAAGGCTGCCTACCACATGTTCCCCCACAGCGTCGCAGTTGCCTTCGGGACTGCTGACACAACGGATGCCCTTGTGCGTGGCATAGGCCACATCGATCATTTCCATGCCGGATCCCAGGCGGCCTATCCATTGAAGCCTGGGGGCGTTGTCAAGGATACCTGCATCCACTTTGATACGCGTCGTGACGATCAGTCCTACGCAGCCATGTACGTTCTGATAAACTTCATCATAGGAAATGGCGGGATAATAGAGCACCTGGTAACCCTTCTCGGTCAGGTAATCCACCAGATAAGGGTGTACCTTGGCGGTAATAAGTACTTTTCTGAGATTTTCTGTCATAACATTTGTTTTGATAGGTCTGCGAACTGTGAAACGCTGAGCTCCTCCGCCCGCTTTTCGAAAAGAGGGGATTGCAACATCTGTGTGGGAAAAAATTGCTTTAATGGATTGCGCAGCATCTTGCGTCGTTGATTAAATGAGGCTTTAACAAGTTGAAAGAACTTTTTCTCATGAGTGATGTCAAAGGGATTGCCCAGGTAAGTGAGCCTGATAACGGCTGATTTAACCTTGGGTGGCGGCGTAAAGCAATTCTCATGCACCTCGAAAAGATATTCCACCCGGTAAAACGCCTGTGTCAGCACGCTCAGGATGCCATAAGCCTTGCTGCCCGGCCCGGAGTGGATACGCTGGGCCACTTCCTTCTGAAACATGCCCACCATGCACGGCACCCGCCGCTTCCATTCCAGGACCCGGAACAGGATCTGCGAAGATATGTTGTAGGGGAAATTCCCGATGATGTTAAAGGCACCCTCAAAAGGCGGCTTCTCATCCAGGATATCCCCTTCGAAGAGTTTTCCTTCCAGGTCAGGATACCGGCCGCGCAAAAAGGCTATTTTTTCCCGGTCTATCTCCATGGCTTTAAAACGAATGTCAGGCACATCGATCAGAAAACGGGTCAGCGCTCCCCCCCCAGGTCCCACTTCGAGCACCTGCATACCAGGCACCACAGGCAGGGCCCCGACGATCTTCCTTGCTATGTTCTCATCTTCCAGGAAATGCTGCCCCAGGGATTTCTTTAGTCTATACATGTTTTTTGCGGCTGCAAAGTTATTATTTCCCTACGGACTTAGACGACCAAAATGGATTTTTCTTCCCCGATTGCCGGGTAAAACACCTTAATATCGTAAATTTGATGTTTCTTGTAGCCAGCGGATTCTTCCTTTAGCGGGAGTGGCACCGGCATTTTGTTTAATTTTTAACC
>DASULB010000480.1:0-19034 GCA_036278455.1 Chitinophagaceae bacterium
TTTTTGATGGTGAAAAAATGCTTTAACGTCCCATTAGAGTCATGGAGAAGCAAAAAGGTTACGACCGTATTTCCCACCCTTAACATGAAACAACGGAAAACGCTCAACATGAAACCACAAGATGATCATGTGATGATTAACTGTAGGAAGGCTGGTTCAATCTTTAGAATAAAATAGATAAACGAATGACCCATTGAGTACCAGTCCAGATATGATCACGTCTTCATAATGGGTGTAGTTCGTTTGATGTCAGGAACTTAGTGCCCGATCGGGAATGGGTGGCGGCAGTAAAAACACCGGCACAATAAAAATGCGACGCCGGTCTCCGCCAGCCAGGCTAAATGGTGTAAAGCTATCCGGTTACGCAAGTGATTTAGTTGACTGTTAGCTTTAGTAATCTTTCGATGCGCAAGTCAAATCTTCTTTAATCTTAAATTTATCAATCTTTTCTTTAAATCCCAAGGAATCAAGTGTTCCATAGAGGTGAGATTTTATGTCTTTTGCGATCTTGTCATCGTCCTTTGGGATCGCAAAATCTTTGTCTATAATCCAGTATGCGTAATGCGTTGAAGGTCGGGACTTAGAGGTTATCGCAATAATCCATCTTGAATCATTTGAATATTTTATCACTGTAATAGGAACGGCTTCAATACCCGAACCTGAACACTGATACGGGATTTGCCTGTCAACATGATCATATTCTGATAGAACAAATGATGACCAGGATCATCTGTTTTTATAAATGGACAGCAAGAAATAAAAGACAGGTTTAGTAAGGTGATTACTAAACCAATTTTAATTTTTGCTCCGGGATTCATTTTTTTAGTTTTTGCTTAACTATATTTTGTGGTGGCCCGATGGCCAGGACTTTTAGTGCCAAAGTTTAATCAAATAACCACCGCTTAACCTTCCGGGAATGTTTAATCCAAGGTTGATGAAATCGATTCTTAGTTTCCTTAGCCTGAAGTCCGGAAAATTGCTTTGAACATGCTGTCTGATAGGAGGCAGTTTTTGTTTATGAAAATCAGGAAGATTTGTGATATCAGACACGGGTTCTATGTCAAAGGATAAACTATAAAAATTCACAATGGATTTTTCCTATAAATTATCTCTTTTGTTTTTGTCGGTTGTGGTCAGGTTAGATGGAAGGCCATACTTAATGATTGCCTTTATTGTTGGGATAGCGCTGTCACGCTGGGGCCGCACTGACATTGAACATCATGCCAGAAATGATGATTATTTGCAGGCGTCCGTAGATTGAGAACTCATCCTGGTTGGGGGCTGATGGAAGTCCAGCCTCCATCGACTACCAGGCTCTGACCCGTAACATGGCTTGCGGCAGGAGACAACAAAAAAAGTACAGCATGGGCGATATCTGCCGGAAGTGCAGGTCGCCCGAGGGGAGTGATAGCGGACCATACCTGTTCATAAGCCGGGTCTTCCCGGGTGGTGCGTTCGGTGAGCGTGGCGCCCGGGGCGATGGCGTTGATGTTTATCCGGAAAGGGGATAGTTCGATGACCAGGCTTTTGGCAAGCATTTCCAATGCGGCTTTGGTCATCCCATAAGCGGCCAGGTCCTGGTGTGCCTGGTGGCCGGTGACAGAGGACATTACTACGATGCGTCCACCATTACCCTGCTGGCGCATCTGACGCGCGGCTGCCTGCACCAGAAAGAAGGTCCCTTTCAGGTTCACGTCCATTACACGCTGGAAATCCGCTGATGCGTATGAAAAAAAGTCGCCAAATAAAGTGATGCCTGCATTGGCCACCAACAGTGACAAATGGCCATAAATATCTGCTGCATGAAGCACCATTTGTTCTAAAACCTCCACATTGGCAACGTCGCCGGCGAAGGGGCTGCAAATGCAGCCGGATGCACTGATCTTCGAGGCGGCGGCGGAAGCCAGGGTGGCGTCTACGTCGTTCAGCAGCACCGCGCATCCTCTGCCGGCGAGCTGTCTGCATATTTCAAAACCAATGCCCTGTCCCGCACCTGTTACAATGGCCACTTCTCCGGTAAAATCCTTTTGGGGAAGTGCACCGTGGGGTTGCTGAGGCGTTTGCTTGTTTTGCATGGTCTTGCTGCTTTTTTAACCGTTCTTAAAAAATCCATGGCCAATCATGTGGTCGCGGATGCCTTGATTGGATGGTTTTTATGCTGTCAATGAGAATCCCGGGGTACCTGGTGACCGGATCCTCCGGCCAGAAAATCCAGGTCTGCGCCCAAATGCGCCTGCGATACATGTTGTTGGTAGAGCCGAACATAGCCCCTGTCGGTGGCGGCAGGGGGACGCCAAAGGCTTTTTCGCAGCTGCAATTCTTCGGGGGTCACTTCCAGTTGCAAAGAACGGCCCGCTACATCCAGTGAGATATAATCCCCGTCGTGGACCAGCGCCAGTGTCCCGCCCGCAGCTGCTTCGGGGGAGACATGCAGGACCACCGTACCAAAGCCCGTGCCACTCATCCGGCCGTCCGAAATGCGGACCATATCGGTGATGCCGCGCTCCAGCAATTTTTTTGGCAGCCCCATGTTACCGACCTCAGGCATGCCTGGATATCCTTTTGGCCCCGCGTTTTTCAGCACCAGCACGCTGGTCTCATCCACGTCCAGGTCTGGATCGTCGATCCGGGCTTTATAATCCTCTATATCTTCAAATACTACCGCCCTGCCGCGATGCTGCAGGAGATGAGGGGACGCTGCCGTAGGCTTCATCACAGCGCCGTGTTCACACAGGTTCCCTTTAAGCACGGCAAGAGATGGCACCCGCTGAAAGGGTTCCTGTTCCGAAGCGATGACCTCACGGTCGTAACACTCGGCGTCCTCCCAGTAGGTCTGTATGGGAGCACCGGTAACCGTTATGGTGCCGGTATGCAGGTAGGAGGCGATCTCTTTCATGACCACCGGCAGCCCACCAGCGTAGAACAGGTCCTCCATGAAGAATTTCCCGGCGGGTTGCAAGTTGACCAGCAGGGGCACATCGGCCGAAAGGCGGTCAAAATCCTCCATGGTCAGCGAAACGCCTATGCGTCCGGCGATCGCCAGCAGATGAATGACGAAATTCGTTGAACCGCCGATGCAGCATTGAGGCGTATGGCGTTCTCAAAGGCCTCCCTGGTCAGTACCTCGGACAACCGCCGTTGGTGCCGGACCATCTCCACTATCTGGGACCCCGACAGCTGCGCCAGTACTTTCCTCCGTGAGTCGGCGGCGGGAATGGCAGCGTTGCCCGGCAGGGACAATCCCAATGCCTCTACCATACAGGCCATGGTGGAAGCGGTGCCCATCACCGCACAATGGCCGCGGCTGCGGCACATGGCCGCCTCGGCGCTGAACAAGGACTCCTTTGACATCAGCCCGCAGCGATAAGCTTCACTGAAGCGCCAGATATCACTGGTGGCAATGCGTTTTCCCTCGAAATGCCCTGTCAGCATAGGACCTCCCGAAACCACGATCGTGGGGATGTCCACGCTGCAGGCGCCCATCACCAGGGCCGGCGTGGTCTTGTCACAACCGCATAACAGCACTACGCCATCAAGTGGATTGGCGCGGATGGATTCTTCCACATCCATGCTGACCAGATTGCGGTACAGCATGGCTGTTGGCCGGATCAGCGTTTCGCCCAGCGACATGACCGGAAACTCCACCGGGAAACCGCCCGCCTCCAGGATGCCGCGCCTGACGCTTTCGGCGAGTTCGCGAAAATGAGCGTTACACGGTGTCAGCTCCGACCAGGTATTGCAGATGCCGATGACCGGCTTGCCTTCGAATTCATTTGCGGGAATGCCCTGGTTTTTCATCCAGGCACGGTAGATAAAGCCGTCTTTACCAGTCCGGCCGAACCATTCCCTGCTGCGCAATGCGTCTGACATGATAAGTTTATTTAACTGAAAATGAACTGCCTACTGCCCCTAAAGGTATTGAGAAAAAACGGGGTTGAAAAGCAGGGGCATCCGGCTTCCCGGCGGTATCGGAAATTTAGCGGCCCTGTGTCAGTGAAAGCGAATTTCCGCCTTTAGGCGGGGCTGTGACCAGCCATTACCGGTATATCCGGGCGGCCCATCCTCCTCCGGAAGCCATGTGGATGGTCAGCTTATCATTCCGGGTGATGGTCCTTTCCACTTTTTTACAGTCTGTGCCATTTCTCTCGGCATTCATGCCATCCTGAAAAAGGACCATCTTGTAAGTCCCTTCGGGCAGAAAAGAGAAGTCAAGAGTGATGTCGCGGGCGGTCCAGTCCGTCATGGCACCCACAAAATACTGGTTTCCTTTTCTTCTTGCCAGCGCGACATATTTTCCCACCTCTCCCGCGAGCGGGATGGTTTCATCCCAGGTGGTCGGCACGCTGGTGATGAAATCCAGGGAAGGCTTGTTCTTCTCATAGGCGGTGGGATTGTCGGCAAGCATTTGCAAAGGGGCGTCATAGACAACGTACATGGCCAATTGCTGACAACGGGTGCCCAGGCTCATGGGATCATCGTTGATGGGTGCAAAATCCTTTTGTTGTGCATTGCGCATGGCACCGGGGGTATAATCCATGGGGCCCGCGAACATCCGTATATAGGGCAATGTCACCGCCATCCAGGGGGTCGTCATGCTGTCCGTCCATTTGTCCTGTTCCAGGCCGGGGACGCCCTCGTAATTCACTACATTGGGATAAGTGCGCTCGAGGCCCGCAGGCTTGTGTGCGCCGTGAAAGTCCACCAGAAGGCGATGCGCTGCCGCGGCTTTCGCGCAGCGCCAGTAAAAGTTGACCACGGCCTGGTCGTCCCGGTTCATGAAATCCACCTTGACGCCTTTGATACCCCATTTCTCAAAAAGATCCATTGCCTCCTGCATCTGGTCATCCAGGGTACGCCAGACACACCAGAGGATGACCCCGACCCCTTTGGTTTTGCCATAGGCCGCTATCGCTTTCACATCCACACCCGGTACGCGTTCGGTCATGTTTCCCAACTTGTACCATCCCTCATCCATGATGATGTAGGGAATATGGTTACGCGCCGCAAAATCGATGTAATATTTATAGGTCCGGGTGTTGACACCCGCGTGGAAATCCACACCGGTGATGTTCCAGTGGTTCCACCAGTCCCAGGCCACCTGGCCCGGTTTGATCCAGCTCACGTCTTTGATAGCGTTCGGGGCCCCCAGCTTGTAAACGATCTCGTTATTCAGTAACTGGTCATCGGAGTCGGCAGTCGCGAAGATCCGCCAGGGAAAATTCCGGTCACCGGCCGTCTTGGCCAGGTAGTCGTAGACACTCGCCGGCCGGAAGATGCGGTCCCAGCTGCCTTTACCCGGATCATTTTTTTGCTCAGTTTTTACAGCGGGCGGGAAGATGGATTGCAATGCACCACCGTCATCTCCCGTAAAATAAAGACCCGGATAGTCATGCAGGTCACTTTCGGTAATCAGGACTTTGCCCTTGTCCCGGAGGTCCAGCAGCAGCGGCAACTGGGCAGTTTTATCCGCCCCCACGCTGTCTACGGGCATTTTCTGATAAAGATGCTCATAGCTGTTCATCCACCGGTCACTGAATGCAAACCACGCTTTGGTCTTTTCAGGCAGCGATAGGTTACAGCGTTCATCTTTCACGATGATGCTGTCGGGATAATCCGTCACGAAACGGTAGGCGACGGCGTCATTGTAGGCGCGGAATATGACGCTGAAATGATCCTTATACTTCAGGGTGATCTCGTTATAATCATTTTTGATGACGGCGTTCTTAATGGCCACCACGGGATGGATCTCTTCATTTACGGACCTCTTTTTCGCCGTTCCGACTTTGGCCCCTTTGGCGGGTATCTCCCCGCTTTTGAGCGTCATGCCCACCACCACGGAGGGAATCAGCGTCTGGCCATCCTTCAGGATGGAAAAATGCAGGGATCCTTTTGTGTTAACAAGCACCGTCAAATGCTGATCCGGTGACGACAGGCTATACTGCTGGGCGTTCGCCCAGGTGATCGATAACAGCGACAAAATGAAAAGGGTGACGTATTTTTTCATAACAGGATCTTTTTTGAGCATATGAAGCGGAAAAATACAAAAGAAGTGGAGAATAGCAATGCTTATGTGATGATCAAAATAAGAATGTGCGTTATTTGATGCCCTTCCGACCAATGTTTTTTAAGTGTTTCGCGAGGGCGGCGCTTCCGGCCCCGGACGGACAACTTGCAGACATGTCTTATGGATATAGTGCCCCTATTTTTTTTCTATACTTGGTATACATCTCCCTGGCGACCTGTACTGGATCACCGGTGGTGAATACCGGGTAATGCTCGTGTCCATGCACCCATTTCCATTCCCAGTCTTTCACCTGCTTATCAAAGGCGGGCATATTTACAGCTGTATGGGCCTCCATGCTGGAATCCACCTCGTGGAAAAACATTTCCCACCGGGGTTTATAAAATCCCTTTAGCAAACCGGACCACTGACGGCAGGCGTAATCATGCAGTGGGGAGTTTCTATCACCCCAGAGGGTGATCAGATCACGTGCATTGAACTCATAAAGGTCTTTCTCCTGGGCGGTTTTGCCCCATTTTCTGGCATCGGCCAGCCAGGGGCCCAACAGAAAATCCTTCCGGGTGCCGAGCAGGGTATTGAGGTCATCGATGAGTGTAAGGAATTGCCCGGCGTACTGGTCAAAGGTTTTTTGATCATGGTCATGATAGGCTGCGGCGAACTTTTGTTGCAACGGCGTAGCGTAATTGGCCAGTACCTGACGGGTTACATCCACCAGGTCATAGCGGAAGCCATCGCTGTTTTGCAGAGAATCCGACGCTTTGATAAAAAGGTCCCAGGCCTTCACGAGTCTCATCGGATCATAGGTGAGCGTGGTATTGGTCCAGGCGGTATTTTGTTCAAAGGTCGGCCGGCCGGTGATGATGGATTCCGGGCCACCCTCTGTTTTGCCACCGCTGTATACCGTATTCTTCAGGATCTGCCAGGCGGCATTGATGTCGCTGTTGGTTTTCCCATAACGGCGAAGCGCATAGGACTGAAGCCATTTATTTAAGTTGATGGGATCTGTTCGCCAAACGTTATCCGCCATCAGCTGGAACAGGGCGGGGTTTTGTTCGATCCCTTCGGGCGTAAGCCCTATGCCGATCATGTTTTTGGCGTCAGGGTCATGCAAGGCGATGGCCGGGTCATAGGCCACATGGCGCATCCTGCCGAACAGGCTGATGTTGCCGCCGAAGTTTTGCAGCATGTTCCATATCCAGGGTTTTCCATAATAGGCATCCGTGCGGTTCCATACCGGGTTTGTTTCGCTCCACAGATCCAGGATGATCATGTGGTCATTGGGGACTGCGTTTAACAACGCCTGTATTTCCGTGGGTTGCCAGAAACGGGCATTGTAGGAGAACATCCAGCCCTGCATGACCCAAACGGCCTTCGGATCGGCGATCGCCATGGATTGGTATACGCGCTTGCTCATGGAGTCCAGGTAGGTGGAATCATTGGTCGGTGGAATATTCTCGTTAAAGGTATCGGCTGAATAGAGATGGTCTGTCCCGTATTCTTTGGTTTGTTCATCGATGAATTTTTTACCGATCATCTCAAACATCGGATCAGAGGCGTCCAGGATATAGACATCCTTAAAACCCGAACCCCAACTGGTTTTCTTCAGTCTGGCCTTTGGAAATTTTTTCCGGAAGGCGGGTGGTACATGCCCCGTAAATGCCGGTAGCACCGGCGTCATGCCCAAAGAGCGCTCGAGAAGTAAGATCCTTTTCTGCAACGCTTCGTGGGTATCGATCCAATGCTGAGGCAAAGGGCCACCCCATCCGTCGAGGTTTCCCATCCACAACCACGCGAAATAGGCCGGACCGCTAAAAAAGTCCTTCAGATCATCCTTTGAGAACCCCATGCTTTCATATACTTTCTGCCAGATGGCTGTTTCCCCGGTAATGGCCAGGGGCATGTTGATCCCGTTGAGTGCCATCCAGTCGATCTCTTTCTGCCACCGGTCCCAATCCCACCAGGCCATGGAATAGTTATAAGTACAGTAATTGAGATAGTAGCGGTATTTGTAGGGTGTTTCCTGATGGATCTTTTTTCTTACAACGGGAAGCACCTCCGGCAATTGCAGGTTCGTCCCGTTCCACGTGATGCTGCAATGGCAATAATGATACAGATAATATTTTAGGGCTGAGGCCACCGAGACGCCATTATTACCGCGAAGCACGATCTTGTCTCCGCGCGTTTCAATCTCAAATACATCCTTACCATGATCCTGTGGAATATATTGTACCTCGAAGTGATCCGCGGCCCGGGGGATCACCCTGCCGATCAGGTCTTTCACAGCCTGCGTGTTCAGTTGCGCCGGCGCTTGCAAACTAATCATCGTCATAAAAATAAAGCTTAGAAAAATAAACCCCGTGTTTTTCATTATACCAATTTTTTGTATCCCAGTGGCACAACAATGCCCATCTGTATGGTCCTGCATGATGAGAACCTCTATGGAAGAAAAGAAGCCATCAAGGTACAACTTTGTGGTCAATGGATAAAACCCGGACAGTAAATCCAGCGTGGGTGGGTGTGTCCCGGTACGCTCAAAGGGCCTGCCAGGACGGGCGTCTGGCGTCTATTCCGGTATCCTGGGGTTGACCGGCCGTTCGTCGGATTGCCGTGGTAAACAAGGTACACTATCTTCGTATGCGCGTCCTTGACACCGGTGCGGGATTCCGACAGACATGCCGGACGATCCGATCGGGGTATTCCTGCGGTCTGCCGGGTGTCCGGCCGGAGAATCCCCGTCAGCAGGAATTTCTTGAAAGGCAGGGCAGAAGCCTATAATGTTTTCAGCTTGATATTCCTGAACCACACATCACCGCCATGATATTGCAATGCGATGTGGCCGGTTTTTGACATGCCGTAAGCGGAATCGTTTTTCCATTTCCCGGCGGCTTTCTGCTTTTCCCATTCCGGGCTCCACATTTCGTATTGCAATATTTTCATTCCATTGAGCCAGTGCTCCACATGAGCGCCGTTAACAACGATCTTGGTCGTGTTCCACTGGCCTACTGGTTTCACAGGCGTGCTGTCGGGCACCTGCATGGAATAATTGCAACCGGTATGTTGCCAGGCTTCCAGTTTGCCGGGCCATCCCTTGTCATCGATGATTTGATACTCCGGTCCGCTGGTATAGGTATGAGGATATTTTTCATTGACATGGAACATGATGCCGCTGTTGGACGCGGGGGATATTTTCCATTGAATGGAAAGCGCAAAATTGCCATATTCGTCATCGGTGATGAGGTCCGTGGCGGGTGCGTCTTTCTTATGACCGTTGCAATGCAGTGTTCCATTCTCCACATCCCAGGCGCTGATGGATTTGTGTTGATAGCCGCGCCATCCCTCCAGGCTGTTGCCATTAAAAAGTAATTTCCAACCGTCGGCCTTGTCGGTGGCGGAGAGTTGATTGGTGGCGGAACCAGCGACCGCGGAGGCGGTTGTCGCCGAGGCAGAATCATTTTCTCCCTGGCTGTCATTAGTGGCTGCAGAGTTGCAGGCGAAAAGCAATACGGTCATGCCGGCCAGGAGATAATATTTTTTCATGGTATGCGTTTTTGTAAAAAAAAGGTATCGGAGGATAAAAAAATAGTTAAAAAACCTGATTTTTAACAGCTCCTATACCAAATTCCGGTATTTTGCGATTATTTTTCAAAAGTAAACACCTTGCCAGTAAAATCAAATTATTTTTTCTTTTTTGTGCTGACGGTTAGTTTTTGTCTGTGTGCTGTTCAAGGCTTCGCGCAGCATGCACCCAAGCGTGAGATGCGTGGAGCATGGATTGCCACAGTGGCCAATATTGACTGGCCTTCCAAACCGGGATTGCCGGCGGATATCCAAAAGGGCCAGTTCATCCGTTTACTGGATGAGCTCAAAAGCCTGGGGATGAATACCGTGGTGGTGCAGATACGCCCGGCCGCCGATGCCTTTTATGCTTCGGAAATCGAGCCGTGGAGTTACTGGCTTACCGGCAGGCAGGGCATGGCACCTGTTCCCTATTACGATCCGCTTGACTTCATGATATCGGAGACGCATAAACGGGGTATGGACTTTCATGCGTGGTTCAACCCATACAGGGCTGTCATGAATATTCACAAAAAAAATATCGCCCCCGACAACATCACCCTGCTGCATCCCGATTGGTTTGTAAATTATGGTGACAAAAAGTACTTCAATCCCGGCCTTCCTGCGGTCTGGCATTATCTTGTGAAAGTAGTGGACGATGTGGTCAGCAGATATGATATTGATGCCGTTCAGTTCGACGATTATTTTTATCCTTATCGCATCCGTGGCAGGGAATTCCCTGATTACAGCACTTTCAGGGAATATGGCAATGGAAGAAGCATTGATGACTGGCGCCGCCATAATGTGGATACCGTGATCGAAATGATCAGCCGCTCCATCAAACAGCAAAAGCCCTGGGTGCGATTCGGGATCAGTCCCTTTGGTGTGTGGCGGAATCGCGACCGGGACCCCGATGGCTCGCTTACCAGGGCCGGGCAGACCGATTATGATGATCTGTACGCCGATGTCCTGTTGTGGTTGAGGAAGGGCTGGATCGATTACGTCAGCCCCCAACTGTATTGGGAGTTCGGCAACCGGTACGCCCCCTATGAGATCCTGCTCGACTGGTGGGCGCACCATACTTACGGCAGGCAACTTTATATCGGGCAGGCGCTGTACCGCATCGGCGGCTCTGCAGCCTGGAGGAATCCCGCCGAAATGCCGGCTGAGATCCGCGCGAACCGCACGAACCCTGATGTAAAGGGAAGCATGTATTTCAGCGCGTCGGGGTTTTATAAGAACCCCCTGGGTTTTGATGACTCCTTAAGGAATGATCTTT
The DNA here is from genome assembly GCA_036278455.1 of Chitinophagaceae bacterium. Classification (GTDB taxonomy): domain Bacteria; phylum Bacteroidota; class Bacteroidia; order Chitinophagales; family Chitinophagaceae; genus FW021-bin31. Next base: position 10,857 of record DASULB010000480.1, read on the forward strand.
ATAAATATCCGGCGCTGCTGCCGCGCATGCCCTGGATCGACAGCATCCCGCCCTCCCCGCCGCATTTGCTGGGAACCATGAGCCTGCCTGACGGACTGTTGCTGCAATGGAAGGACGGTGATACCACCGGGCAGTCGTCCCGTTTTGTGATCTACCGGTTTCCGGGGGATTCGACCGGTGATTTTGGTGACCCCGCCTACATCCTGGCGATCGTCAGCAAGTCACATCCGGATGATGCCGCTTATATCCAGTCGTACCTGGACAAAGGCTATCTGCCGGGCAATCACTACGTATATGCGGTAACGTCACTTGACCGGTTGCATAATGAGAGTGATCCTGGTAACCTGTTGTACATCCCTGCGCGCAGGCAGTTCAGTCCAAGTGAATTATATGACCCGCATACACCGGCCTTTTTATCACCACCCCTGGAAAGAGCGCATGCCCCTGCTGCCGAGGCCAAATGATCCGTTTCAGGCGGTTAAAAAAATAATTTATGGAAAATGACCCGGTGTGCATCACCCTATAGTGAAGTGTACGAGGTGAACTATTATTCTACTATTTATTTCGTTTATTTATGATTAATTCATAGATTTGAACGTACAAACTGGTAAAATGAAGCAACCCTACCGTTTTTTAACCGTTATACTATCCGTTATTCTGTTAGTTGGTTTCTCTCTCTCCGCTCGTGGTCAGTCGGCCGATTACAGTATCAGGGGCGTCATCGTGGATTCCGCGAGACACACCCCTTTGGTGTCGGCTACAGTCTATGTCAGGGCCCCTAAAGACAGCACCGTCATTGCCCTGGGCTTTACAGATGAAAAGGGGACTTTTCTTCTAAAAGGCGTCCCACGGGACAAAAAACTGCTGCTCATGATCTTTTATACGGGGTATGGCCGTTACCGTCATATTTTGCAGGGAGAGAAAAAAGATTTAGTGGATTTGGGTGAGATCCACCTTGCCATGAATGCCAACGCGCTCAAAGAGGTGACCATTACCGGGGACAAGCCGCCGATCGCCATCAGGGGAGATACCATAGAATTCAACGCAGCCTCTTTTAAGACCCGCCCCAATTCGGTATTGTCGGGACTGCTGAAAAAGCTTCCCGGCGTGAATGTGGACAAGGATGGTAACATCACTGCCAATGGCAAAAAAGTAGATAAGATACTCGTAGACGGGAAAAAGTTTTTCGGTGATGACCCGAAGATAGCCCTGCAGAATCTCCCCGCCGCCATCGTGGATAAGGTGCAGGTGACCGATACCAAAACCAGGGAAGAGGAGTTGACGGGCGAGCCGGCCCAGGGCGACACCAAAACGATCAACATCACGCTCCAAAAAGGAAAGGACCATGGTGTTTTCGGCAGAGCCTATGCCGGTTACGGTACCGGCAAGCATTATGATGCGAGCGCGCTCCTGAATTATTTTGAGGGGAAGCGCCGCATCAGCCTGCTGGGTGCCACCAATAACATCAACCAGGTCGGCTTTACCTCAGGTGAGATCAACGATATGATGGGCGGAAGCCAGGGTGGAGCCTATATGACCATGTATAGCGGCAACGGCTCCTTCGGCATCAATGGCATCAACTTCGGGGTCATGGGCAGCGGCCTCAAGCGGACCACCTTGGCGGGCGCGAATTTCAATGATGATTTCGGGAAGCATTTTTCCCTCAACGGGAGCTATTTTTATGGCGATCTCCAACTCGATAATGACACCAAAACGGCCAGGCAAAACATTTTACCGGATTCCGTTTTTTATTACAATGCCGATAACCAAACCCATAATACCAACCTGAACCATCGTGTGACCGCCACCCTGAGCTACAAGGATTCCCTGTGGAAGATTTATTATGAGCCTTATATAGGCATCAGCGATGAATACGGCACCAACCGGAACGAAGCCGTTACCACCGGTGTCAAGGGGCAGCAGATCAATCAAAGCAACAGCCTCTATACCACTGATGAACATACCGTGCATTTTCGCAATCGCCTGACTGTCTATCGTACTTTTAAGAAAAAGGGACAATATTTGAGCCTTTATGCGAACGCGGACAACTCCGACAACGACGGCGTCAACTATAACAACTACCGGAACATTTTCTATGACGGGAGCGCTCCGGGGGATTCGGAGAATCAGTATATTGATAACCAAGCCCGGAGCAGCAGCGCTTATGCCCGGCTGACGTACAGCCAGCCGCTTACCAAAAGCCTTTCGGCGAATGTGGGTTATGGCCTGGAGTGGCAACATGGCCTGACGGATAAGCAGACTTTCGATTATAATAACGCCACGGGCAAATACGGCACGCCGGACACGGCCTATTCCAATAAGTTCAGGAGTAATACGCTCAACCAGTCACCACAGGCCGGCATCGATCTGACATTAGACAGCGGCAAATGGTATATGTCCGCCAATGCGGCTTTCAATTTTATCAGTTTACGCCATTATTCATACACCCATGATCTCGCTTTTGACCAGAACCAGTTTTTTGTTTCTCCCAGGCTCTACTTCAGACGGAAAATAAAGAAATCGGGTAGTATAAATTTACAATATTATTCCTTTGTTAATCAACCGGGCATCAGCCAGTTGTTGCCTGTTTCGGACAATACCAACCCGCTGTATATCGTCAAAGGCAATCCTGACCTGAAACCCTCGGTTTATAACGGCTTGCGGTTGTCATACAGAAACTTTGATTTTAAGTCGGGCAACAACATCTACTTCGGTCTCGGCTATCAGTTTACAAAAAATGATATCGTTAATGTGACCACTTATGATCAGCAACTGCGCCAGCTGTCAACCTATACAAATGTAAACGGGAATCACTCTTACAATTTAACTGTGGGCATCAGCAAAACCAAAAAGGAAAAGGACTACCACTGGCAGGTAAAACTGCATACATACGCCACAGCCGATGAAAGTCACGCGTTTGTGAATGGTGTGCCCTATACCAGCAACAGCTACCGGGTGATCCCCGGTGTCTCTTTTACTTATGGCTACAAGGAGTTGTTTGAGGTGACGCCCGTTTATGATCTGAATTACCAATTCAACAACTATGATGTAAAGGCACTCGACAGCCGGAAAAATACCATGTACAATGCGGGCCTTTCCGGAACCCTGTACTGGCCGTCACGTGTCACCTGGGAGAGCGACTGGACTTACACCCACAACAGCAATGTCACACCCGGATTTCAAAAGGGGTTCTGGCTTTGGAACGCCTCAGTGGGCCTGGATCTTTTCAAAGAAAAACAGGCCACCCTTAAATTTTCTGTCTATGACCTGCTGAACCAGAATGTCAGTGTACACCGTAATATTACGGATACCTATATTGAAGATACCCAGACCATCATCCTGCATCGGTTCTTTATGCTGAAATTTATCTATAACCTGCGGAAATTCGGAGAAAAAGAAAAGAAAAAGAAGCAAAACGGCCCGATGTTCTTCTTCTGACGGGAAACCGCGCCCCGGGAGAGGACTTCCCTGCCTGCAAGGTTATCGTCGACGGGCCGAAAGAGTGAAAGGAAAAGGAAAGGATGAAGGAAAAAGGGTGAAAGGAGAAAAGGATTGATAATATTATTTTTTTAGTCGTTTTACGAATATTTAGTAATATTGTACTCCTTAATTGATCACTGATGAAAAAGCGCTTCTTTTTTCTGGCCGCGATCCTGGTGATCGGCTTCTCCGCCCATGGGCAGTCGGCCCATTATAATATTAAAGGGATTATACTGGATTCCGCGAAGCATACGCCGCTGGTGTCCGCGACCGTCTATGCCAGGGAGCCGGGGGACAGTACCCTCATCGCCCTGGGCTTTACCGATGAGAAGGGAAGCTTTCTACTGAGGGATATCCCAAGAGAGAAAAAGGTGCTGCTCATGATCTTTTATACGGGCTATAGCCGCTACCGGCATATACTGCAGGGTGAGAAAACGGATTTACTGGATTTGGGAAAGATCTATCTTTCCACGAACGCCTATGCGCTCAAAGGGGTGACGATTACCGGGGAGAAGCCGCCCATCGCGATCAGGGGTGATACCATAGAATTCAATGCCGCCTCTTTTAAAACCCGGCCCAACTCGGTGTTGTCAGGACTCCTGAAAAAGTTGCCGGGGGTGGAGGTAGACCAGAACGGCAAGATCACCGCTAATGGGAAGACGGTGGATAAGATACTGGTGGACGGAAAGAAGTTCTTTGGCGATGATCCCAAGATCGCCCTGGAAAACCTGCCGGCCGCCATCGTGGATAAGGTGCAGGTAACCGATACCAAGACCCGGGAGGAGGAGATTACGGGCCAGCCATCCTCCGGCGATACCAAAACCATCAACATTACGCTTAAAAAAGGAAAGGACCATGGTGTTTTTGGCAGGGCCTATGCGGGTTATGGTACCGGTAAACACTATGATGCCAGCGCACTCGTAAATTACTTTGAGGGCAAGCGCCGCATCAGCCTGCTGGGGGCCACCAACAACATCAACCAGGTCGGTTTTACCATGAATGAGATCGCTGACATGATGGGTGGTCCGGGAAACATACACTCCATTTCGATCAACAGGGGAGGGTCCTTTGGCATCAATGGACTTCAGTTTGGCGGAGGCGGTGAAGGCCTCAAAAAAAGCACTTCTGCAGGCGTCAATTATAATGATGATTTCGGAAAGCATTTTTCGGTCAACGGGAGCTATTTTTACGGTGATGTAAAGGTGGATAATGAAACCAAGACGGCCCGGCAAAATATCCTGCCCGATTCGGTATTCTATTACAACGCCGACAACAAGAGCCATAATAATAACCTGAGCCACCGGGTAAACGCTACCCTGAGCTATAAGGATTCCCTATGGCGGATCTATTATGAGCCCAGTATAGAGATTACAGACCAAAAGGGGACCAACCGCAGTATGGCTGTTTCCAGCGGTGTGAAGGACCGGATGGTCAACCAAAGCAACAGCCTCTATACCACGAGTGCCCAATCAAAGCACTTTGTCAACAGCCTGAACCTCTACCGTACCTTCAAAAAGAAAGGCCAGTACCTGAGCCTTTATGGCAGCGCGAACAATACCCATCAGACGGGCAGTGATTTCAACCGGTACCAGAATATTTTTTATGATGGGAGCGCGCCCAGTGATTCGGTAAACCAGTATATTGACAATGACGCGGTCAATAACCGGTATTATGGAAGGTTGCGCTATGCGCAGCCGTTTACCAAAAACCTCAGCCTTGAACTCGGCTACGGGTTGAACTGGCAATACGGGTTGACGGATAAAAAGACCTTTGATTACAATGGCGCCACCGGCAAGTATAATAAGCCCGATACGGCCTACTCAAATAAGTTTCGGAGCAACATCATTACCCAAACACCGCAACTGGGTCTTACCCTTAAGAGCGACAGCGGTAAATGGAGGCTGGATGCGGGTGCGGTTTTTAATTTTATCGGACTGCATCATTATTCCTTTACCCATGAAGTCGCTTTTGACCAGAACCAGTTTTTTGTGACTCCCATGATCAACCTGACCCGAAAGGTGTCAAAAAGCGGCAGTCTGCGGCTTGACTACAGTTCTTATGTTCGTCAGCCGGATATTTCCCAGTTGTTGCCAGTGGCCGATAACACCAACCCGCTTTATATCGTTAAAGGGAATCCTGACCTGAAACCATCTGTGAGAAACGGCCTCCGTCTGAGCTACGACCAGTTTGATTTCAAGAGTGGCAATTCCATCTGGGTTAACCTGGAATATTATACCACCAAAAATGACATAGCCAATGTAACGACCTATGATGAACAGCTGCGCCAATTGACCACCTATACCAATGTGGATGGCAATAATGGGTTGGATGTAAACATCAATTTAAGCAAGACAAAGAAAAAAGAAGATTATCACTGGAACGTAAGGCTGGGCGCTTATGGAAGACGGAACAACAATCATTCTTTTGTCAACGATGTGCCTTATACCAGCCAGGGGTACAACCTGACATTGCGTCCATCCGTCACGTACGGCTATAAGGAGTTGCTTGAAGTAACGCCGTCCTATGAACTCAATTATCAATACAGCCGTTATGACCTTAAGGCGCTCAATAACCGGCAGAATACCCAGTACAAGGCGGGCGTTTCCGGAACGCTGTACTGGCCTTCCCGGCTCACCTGGGAAAGCGATTGGAATTATACCCATAACAGCAATGTTACGCCCGGGTTTCAAAAGGGATACTGGCTTTGGAACGCGTCGGTGGGCCTGGATCTTTTCAAGCAAAAACAAGCCACCCTCAAATTTTCAGTTTATGACCTGCTCAACCAGAACATCAGTGTGCGCCGCAATATAACTGATACCTATATTGAAGACACGCAGACCATTATCCTGCACCGTTATTTCATGCTGAAGTTTATTTATAACCTGAGAAAATTTGGGGAAAAGAAAAAGAAGGAAAGGCCAGCTTTTTTCTTTTTTTAAAGCGCTTTCGCAGGTCTTTTAAACCAATGGTACCTGGACGCTCCAAGTAGCTGGCCGCTAGCCGGACATGCGCCCCCCGGGCCGGGCCATATTGCCGGCGGCAGGACATCAGATTGCCTGCTGCCAGCCATTCCTTGATAGCCAGGGTTTTTTGGATCCAAAGCCATACAGCCACCTGGTGCTCATCCACGCGATGCTCATCCCATGGTCACCCATGCGTTCTTGCCCGCGTGTTTACCAAACAGGAAGGACATTCCCTCAGAAAGGGATGCCTTGTTTTTAGATACTTTGGTCATTCACATTGCAAAGGCGTCCGCTTATTCCTATATTGCGTGCCACCGGGACCTTTGTAAATGAGGTTAGTTCTTATTGAAATTCGGCACTGGGATGATAGCGTTTTACGAGATGTAAAGTATTAACGTCCGTGTGGTGCATTTCCTGACCATTTAATGCACCAAGTTTGAGGATAATGTCCGATGAATGCGTAAAGGTGCCGTCATCATTAAACTTGAAGGTACTTTCGAAACTTTTTAGTTCCGCCCGACCTAAAAGATATTTGTTTTGAAGAATACCATAACAAGGTTCACCAGGAGTTGCTTTGAAATGGATCTCTTTATCGCGGGCTTTGGCATCCGCTCCTGCCAGAATGGCGATTCCCCGGCCAAAGACTACCGAACGAATGACCTGCCCGTTCTTTTTATCCCAAAGAATATACCCTACTTCATCGTGGAAAGGATCCATCGCCTCTTCTCCGTGTCTCCATGCAGTTGATTGGTAGGTAACTCCTTCCATAGATTGCTGTCCGTTTTCCTGCATGCAGATCGGCTTAAACCGGGCTTTTTCAAAATAAGTGGTTTTGGAAGTTTCATCGTCTTTATTGTGATAGGATAAGTCTACACCCACGTTGCCTTCCCATTCACCCACCAAAGGTGTTAAAGGACCTAATTTTTGAGGAGGAAATACTTCTGTGTCTGCCATAATATGTATATGTTTTTTGTTTTGAAAACGTCGCAAATTTACGAATTATTTACCAATAGTCTGGTTGCTCTCCATTTTAGTCCGGGCTCCTTTTTATAATTTGAAGGTACGCCGGTGTTGATTGGCCTCTATTTTATCAATCTGTCCGTTTCCCTGAGCGATCGCAATAAATTTTGATCAGGGTAATTTTTTGGTGCTTAAGCACAAGAGAACCTGGGGAAGCAGGGGTGTCGGCGTTGTATTTTGGTTTTTCTTTTGCGCTTTAATTCAGCGCCCCAGGATCTTGCTTTCGATGCTGGATGAAACACCGGCTTTGCGGATAATTCCTCTGCTTCAGGGCATTGGTGTACCGCTAATCCTTTTTGGGGGGAGGTAAGGCGCAGGCGCATCAAACAGGTGCTTGCTGCACGGTGTTCTTTGACAGCCAGGATCAATTTTAGCAAGCGCTATTAATGTATCTCACACTGATCCACGTGTCTTTACGCGTATGGTTGTGCTACATCAACATACACCGTCATGTTACCGGCATCTATACTAATGGCAACCGGGCCATTATCCTGCACCGTTATATCATGGCGAAATTGGGGAGCATCAACATGCTTTGGCCGGTCCCGGTATCAGTGATGTAACGGATGATGTAACGGATGATGTAACAGGATCATCTAACAAACAATGGTTCTAAAGGTCAGGTTGATCCGTGGTTGTTTGACCCTGGCTGACTTTGGCAGACTGTGCAACCAATGGGTTTGCGTCGTCCCCTTCATGGCCAGCAGACTCCCGT
>DASULB010000481.1:0-2950 GCA_036278455.1 Chitinophagaceae bacterium
CGGGACCCATTGGATTAAACACTTTGGTGGCAAGGACTATTTCATCACGCTTTGCAAAATCGCGTAAAGCCCTGCCCACCACTTCTTCGCTAGCCCCCAAGCTATAAATATCTGCAGTATCAAAAAAATTAAACCCAAGTTCAAGGGCTTTTTTGATAAATGGCCTGCTCTGGTCTTCGTTCAGTGCCCACGGCCATCTTTCTGTTGGTGTACCATAGGTCATGGTGCCCAGACATAACCTGGATACCGTCATGCCGGTATTCCCGAATCTTATATAATCCATTTGTTATTATTTGATGAGGTAAATCCGTTTTGTAACAATTCCCTTTGCCGGATGGTTCATCAGATTGGTGGCATTGTCACGAATAAACAACCACTGCGGCTAAACATATTGTACGTGTAAAGTCCTGTAAAAATATTGCATTCTCACTTAGTATTCAGCTTTTCGCTCATTGTAAAAAAATTATGATAATTGCTATTATATGATTAGTATTGCTTTTTATTTAACCATATTCCTATACAAAACTATCTTCACTATGGAACCATTTCTTGGTATGTTGGCCTTGATGGGCTTTAATTTTGCCCCCCGAGGCTGGGCTTCCTGCAACGGCCAGCTATTGTCCATTGCTCAAAACTCCGCGCTTTTTGCTCTTTTAGGCACCACCTTCGGTGGAGATGGCCAAACAACCTTTGCCTTGCCCGACCTGCGTGGCCGCGCTGCCGTGGGTCAGGGACAAGCTCCCGGTCTTTCGAATTACACAATGGGGCAGTCGGGTGGCCTAGAGACAGTAACGTTGATCTCAACACAAATCCCCGCGCATGAGCACGCTGCTGCGGGCCTTACTGTCACGATGAATGCCGCCACCGATTCCGGTACCCAATCCGTACCGGGTACGGATGGCGCCAATGCATTGGGCGCCTCAGTCAGCAATGGCGGAAGACCTGCCGAATTATATGTGAATGCGACACCCAGCGTAAACCTGCAAGGGGCTAATATCAGCGGTAATACGGCGCCCGCAGGTGGAAGCCAACCGCATGAGAACAGGATGCCTTACCTGGCGCTCAATTATGTCATCGCGTTAGAGGGCATTTTTCCAAGCAGGCCCTGATACTCATTAGCTTGAATGCATTTATATGCCATAATCTACTACCCTTACGGGTAGTAGATTACATTCGGTTGGCCCTATGAATAAGTCCATTAAAATCGGATTCCTGTCTCCATATTCCGGCGTATATCCCTTTTACGCCCAACATCTGACGGCAGGTATGATGGTTGGCATGGATAAAGATCCTTCCCGGCAGACGGAAATACAGATCATTCCCGCTTACACGCGCATGGGTGGGGCAAAGCAAAATGAAGAAGCCGCCAGGCAATTGCTGTTCTTCGATCAGGTGGATATCCTTTCTGGTCTTGTCAGTTATCTTTCCGTCACGCCCCTGATTCCATTATTGGAATCACGAAAAAAGATTGGTTTCTTCTTTGATATGGGAGAATACATCCCCTACTTCCCCTACCTCAGCCCCCATGTGTTTTATTGTTCACAACAACTTTGGCAATCGGAGTATGCCCTTGGACGTTGGGCCCGGCAAACATTTGGTACCGGAATGATGGTAACACCCATCTATGAAGCGGGTTATCACCTGGATAAGGCTTTTCGCAAAGGCACCCTGGCTGCCGGTCAGGGTGGTGATATGATGCAACATATTCTTCCTTTTGATGAAGGTGATCCGGGAAGACTGGATCTGACCAGTTTTTTTGAGGAAGTAAGCAGGATCAGGCCGGCGTATGTGCACGCCATTTTCGGCGGCCCGATGGGCGCCCGCTTTCTCCAACAATGGTACGACAGCGATTATCACTGCCGGATCCCGTTGCTTGTCAATGAAACAATGGCTTACGACGACATGCTTGAGGATATCGCGCACCTTGGCCTGGAAATGTATGCCCCTTCCATGTGGAGTCATGGGTCAGAAGAGCCCCGCAACCGGGCCTTCATTAAAACCTTTGAAACGCTGACTGGTCAAAACGCCAATATATATGCTTTAATGGGGTATGAAGTTGGCCTGGTCCTTAAAGAATTATGGCCTGAACTGGTAAAACGCGACTGGGAGACTGTAAAAACGCTTTTGCAAAAAAAAGTGATCCTAGGCCCGCGTGGTCAAAAAAGCTTTTACCCCGCTTCCGGTTTCGCGCTGCCTGAGATCGATATTGTCAGGATTAAAACAGAAGGCAGTCGCATCCACAGAATGATCGTTGATCGCGGCCGTGGCCTGCGCCATGATGCGTCCGAATTTGAGGAAATACACCGGGAGTGCGTCACCGGCTGGCAAAACCCTTTTCTCTGTATATAGTCTTTATAGCTAACGAAACAACTATCCAAAATACCCGTCATGCAAAAACTCTACATTGCATCGCCCTTTACCTCCCAATCGTTTCCCATACGCCGGTTTAAACGTCCTTTCCGGATCCTCGGGAAAATCTCAGCTATCCTCTTTTGTGTGACCATTCTTTCACTGAAGGCGCCGCCGGCAAGTGGAATGACGCCCCCTGCGCCTGTCCATCCAGTGAATGTTCATAATAACTTCCTTCGTGCTAATAGTGTGCATTACGGCTCCGGGCCCGCCGGTGAGAACTTCGATGAGGTGACATTAACGGGCGGGACCAGTCCGGGCTTCAGCCCGCGTACCATTGGAGATTGGACGTTCAGCCTGGTAGACAATACAGGCGCTAATGACCTGGGAGCCTATCAGGATGTAACAAATGACGCCGCGTCTACCCATCTCGCAAATGGTGGGACTGACAAGGCATTGGAAATGACTGGAGCCCTTAATGTTGCTACCACCGCGGTGATCAAGCCTTCAGGTGGTGCCGCGTTTTCCCTTATTTCATTCGATATCGAAAACGGCTATGCATCCTCCCCGGATTACCGGGTGGTCGGTTACGTTGGAGGGA
>DASULB010000482.1:0-11962 GCA_036278455.1 Chitinophagaceae bacterium
TCCGGCGCCGCATTACGCCTTCCCGGCAGAAGCCGCCGAGAGCTGGCGTCCCAACAGGCTTACCATCAGCATACAACCCGAGATGGACATCCGTATCCGCTTCCAGGCGAAGCGTCCCGGGCAGTCCATGACCCTGAGCCCTGTGGACATGATCTTTAATTACGACGAGGCTTATGACGGTCATTCACCCGAAGCCTACGAAACGCTGCTTTTGGACGTCATGGAAGGGGACGCTACCCTGTTCATGCGGGCCGACCAGGTGGAAGCGGCCTGGAAGGCCATTGAACCCATCTTACATGTCTGGCAGACGCGCCCGCCCGTTGATTTTCCCAATTATGCTCCCGGTTCCTGGGGACCGGAAGACGCTGAAGCGCTGATCGCCCGCGACGGGCATAACTGGATTACCATGCCCCCGCCCCATCAGGAATAAATGCGTTAAACAGTGGGATGAAATAGGGGCAGCGGAGGGCCCTTATCCGGCAGTTCCAAGGCTCCCTAAAGCGGTGGAGGGCTGTGTCACAGGTGCCCGCTGCTTGCGGTCACCCTATCGCCTGTGTTGGCTTGGGGCTTCAGAACTAAATTATTTTTTTTATGCATTTTCATATTTCACAAGACGTTGATTCCTTAAGTCAGGCTTTGGCGGAATGGATCACCGGCGACATAAAAAAGGCACTTGCCACACAGGACACCTACACACTGGTGCTGTCCGGCGGCAGCACCCCAAAGGAACTATACACGCTTTTGGCTGCCGACCCCTATCGTGACGGAATCGACTGGGGAAAGATCCATGTTTTCTGGGGGGACGAACGTTATGTCCCCTTCGGGGATGAACGCAACAATGGGAAAATGGCTTATGATGCCTTACTGAAAAAAGTTCCGATACCCCCCGGACAAATCCACTATATGGATACGGGCGTTCCTCCGGAGCAATCCGCGTCACAATACGAGAAAATCTTACACCGGTATTTCGACAGCCGCCAGGAAACCTTTGACCTGGTATTGCTGGGCATGGGCGATGACGGTCACACCTTATCGCTATTTCCCGGAACCCCGGTCATCCATGAGCAAAAGGCATGGGTAAAGGCCCCTTATGTAGAAAAACAACACATGCACCGCATCACGCTCACCGCGCCCGTCGTCAATAAGGCTTCCACTGTCGTCTTTCTCGTCGCGGGGGGGAAAAAAGCAGACACCTTAAAACAAGTAACCCAGGGACCTCCCCGGCCCGACCTGTACCCTTCTCAGGTCATCAGGCCCGCCAACGGAAACCTTCACTGGTTCATAGACGAAGCCGCGGCTTCGCTGCTGGCCGTATGAACTCTTATATCTTGCCGGGTTGACCACCGCCGGATTCTGCCGCCGGCGATCAACTGCCATGGACATCCTGTAACCGTAAAACCATTCAGGGGCCGGCTTCTTGTCTTAAGTGCCTTATTTAAATTTCTTGTTCATCAAATCTTCCAATAAAGAAGATGAGACAAGGGATGAGACAAAACCCAGGGCACCTTTCGCCGCGACATCCGCTTTCCGGAAAGGCAAAAAAAAACCCCAACCGTTTTGCAACGAGTCGGGGTTTATACACCAAAACCTCCACTTAAACTATGGGAAGCGATTTTATACCATATGGCCAAAAAGATTATCATCCTTATTGATCTCCGTGAAACTGATATTATATTTTTGCAGGTTCCGGATCAGCTTTTCATAATCCTCCCTGTTTTTCAGTTCCACCCCCACTAATGCGGGACCTGCTTCCTTATTATGCTTTTTGATGTATTCAAAACGGGTGATGTCGTCATCAGGTCCGAGCACGTCATTTACAAACTCCTTTAAGGCACCCGGCCGCTGAACAAAACGCACGATGAAATAATGCTTCAACCCTTCGTAAAAAAGAGAGCGTTCCTTGATCTCCTGCATCCGGTCGATATCATTGTTGCTGCCGCTGATGATGCATACGACATTCTTTCCCCTGATCTCGGCGGCAAAATCATCCAGGGCAGCCACGGAGAGGGCCCCGGCAGGCTCCACTACAATGGCATTCTCGTTATACAACTTTAAAATGGTGGAACAGACCTTGCCTTCCTGTACCAGATGTATTTTATCAAGCACTTCCCTGCAAATGGCATAGGTCAGGTCACCCACCCTTTTTACGGCGGCCCCGTCAACAAAACGGTCTATCTCACGGAGGGTCACCGGATGCCCGGCTTCAAAAGCCCTCAGCATGGAAGGCGCCCCCGCAGGTTCTACTCCTATCAGCTTCGTATCCGGGCTGTTTGTTTTAAAATAAATGCCGACGCCGGATGCCAGCCCGCCGCCGCCTACCGGGATAAATAAATAATCAATCTCCGGCAATTGCTGAAAGATCTCCACCCCGACCGTACCCTGTCCTTCAATGATCTTCGGGTCGTCAAACGGCGGAATAAAAACCATGTGGTGCGCTTCGGTATAACGTTGGGCTTCCGCCGCGCAATCATCAAAGGTGTCCCCCACAATTTTTATCTCCACCCACTGCTCGCCAAACATTTTAACCTGTTTCACCTTCTGGTTGGGCGTTACGATAGGCATGAATACAACGCCCTTGACATGCATCGCATTGCAGGAATAGGCGAAGCCCTGCGCATGATTGCCTGCGCTGGCGCATACCACGCCCCGCTTTCTGTCATCGGCTGAGAGCGCACTCATCATGTTATAGGCGCCCCGTATCTTGTAAGAGCGGACAAGTTGAAGGTCCTCCCTTTTCAGGTACACGTTGCAATCATACAACCTGGAAAGCCTGGTGTTGTATTCAAGCGGTATTTTTCTGACCACCTTGCTCAACCGTTCAGCGGCGCCCAAAAAATCAAACGCTTCTGTCGGTATGCTCTTTATCATGATCATTATAATGAAGGTTTCCCGGCCTTTCGGGCGGGAAACCCGGGTAAATTTCAGGCCTCGGGGCGCAGCTTCCGGACTTCGGCGCCAGCCCGCCACATTTCACTTTCTCTTAACTCCTTTAACTCCTCGTTCAATTTTTCACGGTAATCGGCCTGGCTGTTGGAGGCGATGGAACGCGCGGCCTCTTTTCCGGATGAAACGCTGTCATACAGGTCCGCAAATACCGGCTGTACGGCATCCCGGAATTTTTTCCACCAATCCAGCGCACCCCGTTGCGCGGTCGTGGAACAGTTGGCATACATCCAGTCCATCCCATTCTCCGCCACCAGTGGCATCAAAGACTGCGTCAGCTCTTCCACCGTTTCATTAAATGCCTCGGAGGGTGAATGTCCGTGGCTGCGCAGGGTTTCATATTGTGCAGCGAAAATACCCTGGATGGCCCCCATCAGGGTGCCGCGTTCGCCGGTAAGATCGGAATACACTTCTTTTTTAAAATCGGTTTCAAACAGGTATCCGGAACCGATGCCGATGCCCAGGGCGATCACGCGATCCCGCGCACGGCCGGTGGCATCCTGGTAAACTGCAAAGCTTGAATTAAGCCCCTGTCCTGCCAGAAACATCCGGCGCAGGGAAGTGCCCGAGCCCTTTGGCGCAGCCAGGATGACATCCACGTCAGCGGCCGGTTTAATACCCGTCTGGTCATTGAACGTAATGCCGAACCCATGGGAAAAATAAAGCGCCTTCCCGGCCGTCAGGTGCTTTTCCACCGTAGGCCATAGGGCGATCTGTCCCGCATCGGACAGCAGGAACTGAAGAATCGTTCCCTGCTGTGCGGCTTCCTCAATTTCAAAAAGGGTTTCTCCGGGTACCCAGCCGTCAGCCACCGCTTTATCCCATGTCTTGGAGTTCTTACGTTGTCCGACGATCACTTTAAAGCCATTATCACGAAGATTCAATGCCTGACCGGGACCCTGAACACCATAACCGAGAATGGCGATCGTTTCATCTTTTAAAACTTCACGTGCTTTTTCCATCGAAAACTCTTCCCGGGTAACTACATCTTCCGTTACACCACCAAAATTGATTTGTGCCATGTTAATTGAGATTTTGTGATTTAAATTTTTGTATTGCTTAATTGTTGACAATCCGTTTATCAGGCGGACGGGAACGATCCCGGTAAACCTGCCTCTTATTCCACGCTGGCGGCCTGCACTTCGTTATAAAACGACGCCACCCCCTCGGTGAGGGTGGTTTGCTCTACCTCGATCAGTTTATCGATCTGCAATTGCACTTTCTCCGCCACTTCTCCGCTGGCATGCAGGATGAAACAGGCCTCTCCGCGATGAGGGTTGTCCAGCTCATAGGCCACCAGCTTTTTGATGCGAATGCGTCTGCGGTTGCAGATGTTGATCATCCGGTTCAGCACCGAAAAATTATTCTCGGCGTATACGATTAAGGTGAAATCCTTTTTCATGATTCAGTTTGAATGTGTCATTAAATGTGCCTCGCGTCTGATCTCTGCATCTCTCCGCATGGACCGGTTAAACAGCTTCTCAAACAGGCACCTGCTCCTTACGCTTTCTTCACTTCGGGCATTCCAGCAGCATATCGGAAACGGCCGCCCCCGCGGGGACGAACGGAAAGACGTTCTCTTCTTTCTCCACGCTTATTTCCAACAGGTAGGGTCCCTTGTGGTCCAGCATGGCCCCGATGGCCGCCTCCAGGTCCCCGCGCTGCTCCACACGCTTGCCCGGAATGTTATAGGCATCCGCCAGCTTCACAAAATCGGGGCCCGTGATATCGGTAAAGGAATACCTTTTCTCAAAAAACAATTGCTGCCACTGGCGCACCATTCCCAGGAAGTGGTTATTCAGTATCACCATCTTCACCGGTATCTTATTCTCTGCGATGGTCCCCAGTTCCTGTAAGGTCATCTGGAAACCTCCGTCACCCATGATCGCTATGACTTCCCGGTCGGGAACACCGAGGGCAGCCCCCATCGCGGCGGGCAATCCGAAGCCCATGGTACCCATTCCGCCGGAAGTAACATTGCTCCTTGGCTGCTTAAAGGCATAATACCTGGAAGCCACCATCTGGTGCTGGCCCACATCGGTGACAATCACCGCTTCACCGCCGGTTTTTTCGGATAACAGATGAACGGCTTCCCCCATCTTGATCTTGCCCTCACCCGGAAACCAGTCCTTGCCGACGATCTTATCGTATTCTTCCTGCTTGAGCACCTCAAAAGCCGCGATCCAATCTTTATGGCTGCCGGCCTCCACCAGTGGTGTCAGGGCACTCAAAGCCTCCCTGGCGTCGGCGTGTACGCCCACCTCGGCATGAATGATCTTATTGATCTCCGCCCTGTCCAGTTCTATGTGAATAACTTTTGCCTGTGTCGCGTAACGTTTGACATCCCCTGTGATGCGGTCGTCAAAACGCATCCCGACGGCTATGAGTACATCGCAGTCATCCATCATGCGGTTGCACGCGTAGTTGCCATGCATGCCCAGAAAACCCATATATAAAGGGTGATCCACAGGAAAGGCGGAAAGCCCAAGCAAAGTGGAAGCAACCGGCAGGTCCGCCTTTTCAGCAAAGGCAATCGCTTCCTGCATGGCGCCGGACAGGAGGACTCCCTGCCCCACCAGCATATAGGGCTTCTTTGCGCTGTTGATCAGTGTGGCCGCTGCCTTTATTTGTTCGGGATCCAGCTTCGGAACGGGCTGATAGGTCTTTATCCGTTCACATTTATGGTACTGGTAATCCGTCTTGCCGGACTGTGCATCTTTGGTAATATCGACCACCACCGGACCGGGCCGGCCACTTGCGGCAATATAAAAAGCTTTGGCGATCGCCTCGGCGATATCCTCCGGCCGCGTGACCTGGATGTTCCATTTGGTGACGGGTATGGTCACGTTCACCACATCGGTTTCCTGGAAAGCATCGGTTCCCAGCAGATGAGAAGCTACCTGTCCGGTGATGCAGACAAGCGGCGTGGAATCCACCATGGCATCGGCAAGCCCGGTGACCAGGTTGGTGGCGCCGGGGCCGGAAGTGGCGAACACCACGCCCACCTTGCCCGATGTACGGGCATAGCCCTGGGCCGCGTGGATCGCGCCCTGTTCGTGACGCGTCAGTATATGGTTGACCTGGGTGAGGAAATGATACAATTCATCATAGATCGGCATAATCGCCCCCCCTGGATAACCGAAGATCGTCTCCACACCTTCGGCCAGCAGCGAGCGAATGACCGCCCGGGCGCCATTCATGTGTTCAGGTTCAGCGGACGTTCCGGATCCGCGCTTGCCTGCATCCGATGTATCAGGCTTCGTCAGTAACGCATCCTTCTGTTGCATTTTTTACTTGTTTTGCGTATTTAAATAATATTCCGTTTGTCGCGTTTAAAGCGGGCTGTTTCCAGGCAGCCTTTCTCTTTTGCAATTCATCTTCCGCAACCACCAGCGTGATGCGGTTTTCGGTCGCCACGATCTCGATGATGTCATCATCCCGGACCAAAGCGATGTTTCCGCCTTCATAAGCTTCAGGTGCGATGTGTCCGACGACGAACCCGTGGGTCCCGCCGGAAAACCGGCCATCGGTAATCAGTGCCACGCTGCTCCCCAGTCCCGCGCCAAAGATGGCCGAGGTGGGTTTCAGCATTTCCGGCATGCCGGGAGCCCCTTTGGGTCCGACATAGCGGATGACGACCACATCGCCCGGCTGTACCCTGCCGCTCTGGATGCCCGCGATCAGGGCGTGTTCCCCGTCAAATACCCTTGCGGGTCCCCTGAATTCTTCCCCTTCCTTTCCGGTAATTTTAGCCACCCCGCAGAGTTCGGCCAGGTTCCCTTTGAGGATTTGCAGATGTCCCGTCTTTTTGATGGGGTTGGACAGGGGACGGATCAGGTCCTGCTTTGTAAAATCCAGGTCCCGGGCGTCTTTTACATTCTCGGCAATGGTCTTCCCGGTGACGGTCATGCAATCACCGTGCAGGAAACCTTCGTTCAGCAAATATTTCATGAGGGCGGGAATACCGCCCATCTCGTGCAAATCCTGCATCAGGTACTTTCCGCTGGGTTTCAGGTCCGACAGCAAAGGCACCTTATCGCTGATGCGCTGAAAATCGTCAGGTGTCAGGGGTATCCCCGCGGTACGCGCCATGGCGATCAGGTGCAGCACGGCGTTGGTGGACCCCCCCGTTGCCATTACAATGACAATGGCGTTCTCAAAGGCCTTTGGCGTCATGATATCCAGCGGTTTGAGGTCCAGCTCCAGCAAATGTCTGATGGCAGCGCCGGCAGCCAGACATTCCTTTTTCTTCTCCTCGCTCAGGGCCGGATTGGAGGAGCTGTAGGGCAACGACATTCCCATCGCCTCGATGGCGGATGCCATGGTGTTGGCCGTGTACATGCCGCCGCAGGCGCCCGCACCGGGACAGGCATTGTGAATAATGCCCTTGAAATCCGCCTCATCCAGCGTACCTGCCAGTTTCTGGCCCAGCGCCTCAAAAGCGGAAATAATATTGAGGTCCTGTCCCTTGTACCTTCCCGGGGCGATGGTGCCGCCATATACCATGATGGAAGGACGGTTCAGCCTGGCCATTGCCATCAGCGAGCCGGGCATGTTTTTATCACAGCCCGGAATGGTGATCAGCCCGTCATAATATTGCGCGCCGCATACGGCCTCGATGGAATCGGCGATGATCTCACGGGACACCAGCGAATAGCGCATGCCGTCGGTGCCGTTGCTGATCCCGTCGCTCACGCCAATGGTGTTGAAGATCAGCCCTACCAGGTTACTGTCCCATACCCCCTGCTTGACGATCTTCGCAAGGTCGTTCAGGTGCATGTTGCAGGTATTGCCCTCATAGCCCATGGATGCGATCCCCACCTGTGCTTTTTTGAGATCGTCGTCCGTCAGGCCGATACCATATAACTGTGCCTGAGAAGCGGGTTGCGTCTGATCCTGTGTGATCGTCTTGCTGTATTTGTTTAATTCCATCTTACAATCATTTGTGGTTTAATTCCTGTTATTGTTTATGAGCCTGCCTTTCGGCCTTTATCTTCCCTTTCGGTTAATACAAAAAAATCGCCTTCCTTGTTACAAGGAGAAAGGCGATTCAGTTAAGTTGTACCGGGTTAATCTTTTTACAGCTTTCCTCCATGCGATAAAGTAATAAGGACGACGACAATCGACACAATCGACTGTAGAGCAACCGGTAGCTGCCCTGAAAGCAAGTTGTGAATCCATCGTCTGTTATTACACATTCCGCTTAGGGATTTTTACTTTAAAAATTGAGGCGTTGCAAAGATAATAGTACTTTAGATTAATTACCAAGAAAAGTTTTAATTTATAGATGTTTCTAAATTTGAAAGCGGATTATTTAGGATTTTTAAAAATTATCACCTTTCTGTTAAAATTAAGCAGTCCTGATTTTTTATTCCGGATCGGGCACCGGCGGCCTCCTTTCGGCCGTTCCCGCCGCGCCGTCCTTCCGGGATCCGTTCCAACGGGTCCCCCGATGGGAACACCCCTGTGGCATGCGCTTATATTCTCCCGGGGCCGCGCCGGTTGGCCCGGTCCCACGCCCCCGCAACGCAGATCATGGACGGGGACAAAAAAAATGAAAGGTGATTCAGGGAAGCGGCGGCCCGCTTTCACGCCGGCACCATGCGGTATCCACCAGCCAGGTCACATCATGGTCTTTTCCGAGCAGGTAATGCAATTGAAGGTCTGCGCTCACCTGACCCTTGCCGAAATGGCACCGGATTTCGCCCTTCCTGGGATAAAGCACAAATGGTTGCAAACGGATATGTTCCTTAAAATCTACCCCGCCCTCCCCATACCATTTATAAACCGCTTCCTTGGCGCTCCAGCAAAGGGTCAGATGCTCCATAGAGCAAGCGGGGTCGATAAAGGCCAGCTCCGCGGGGTGCAGAAATTTATGCGCGACACGGGTGATCTTCGGCGTGATCTTCTCGACATCTATGCCTACAGGATACCCTGCGCTGACAATGGCCGTCGCGTAATCGCCACAATGCGCCAGAGAAAAATGATAGTGGTTCCCGGGGATATAAGGCTTCCTCGAGGCCGCGATGCGGATCATCTCAATGGGGAGCGCCGGCTCGAGTTCCACCAGCAAATACCGGGCGGCCAGGTGCTGCAGGCGTTTATGAGGGTGATGGACCGCGCTCTCCAGGTCCATTCCTGCTCCGGCTTCCGGCAGGTTTTCCCGGAAAAACGTTTCGGGCTCTGTAATGTGCCAAATCCCTACTTTTGCACCGCCCTGAGCTTGTATGATACGAATTAATGGCATAACTTTCCGCTCAAAAGTAACGACTAAAACGTAAACAACACATGATCCTATCTGATAAACGCATCCTGGAAGAAATCCGGTCCGGCAGCATTCTCATAGAGCCATTCGATCGCGAATTTCTGGGATCCAATTCCTATGATGTCCATTTAGGCAGTTGTCTGGCGACCTATAATGACCCCGTATTGGACGCAAGGAGCCATAATGAAATTACCCACTTTGAAATACCCGAAGAAGGGTTCGTGCTCCAACCCGGAACCCTCTACCTGGGCGTGACCCATGAATACACCGAAACGCATAAACATGTCCCTTTTCTGGAAGGCAAGTCTTCCACCGGTCGTCTGGGAATTGACATTCATGCCACCGCGGGCAAAGGGGATGTGGGATTTTGCAATACCTGGACACTTGAAATCTCCTGTACCCTGCCGGTCCGCATATACGCGGGCATGCCCATCGGCCAGCTGATCTATTTCGCGGTCGAAGGAGAAACGGAGATCCCCTACAATAAAAAAGCGAGTGCGAAATATTCGCAACGCACCATCCGGCCGGTGGAAAGTATGATGTGGAAAAATAATTTCTGACCGGTACCGGCCACGGATACAGAAGGCTGTAATCATAGATGGACAGGCCTTCCGGCGTCTTTACCGCTGCCCCTTTTTCAGGCCCTGATAAATTTCTTTTGTTTTTGTAAAAAAGCGTATCTTGCGGCTTTATTTATTTTTAATTTTCTATTTTATTATGAAACAGGGTACAGTTAAATTCTTCAACGAATCCAAAGGATTTGGTTTCATCCGCAGCGATGATGGTCAGGAAATCTTCGTACACGTTACAGGGTTGATCGACAAAATCAAAGAGGGTGACAATGTAACTTTTGATGTTGTGCAGGGGAAAAAAGGTCTCAATGCAGTGAATGTGAAATTACAGTAAACCACGCATATTACTTTGGCTTATTAGAGGATGCATGTAATTGCATCCTTTTTTTATGCCCTGACCGCTCTGAAACCTCCGCCCACAGCTATTTGATGGCCAGTATCACGATGGAAGCCGGGGGCATTTTCACCGTTATCTTACTGCCCCGGACCCCGAAAGCCTTGAAGACGGCAGGTTTCACCGCGTCGGGCCGGCTAAAGGTGTTGTGCGCCTGCAGGGAATCGGCATGCAGCACCGTGCCCGTCACCGTTTTTACGCCTGCACCGCGGATCTCCACCGGCACCGTCATGCCGTGATCCGGATCCAGGTTGCTGATGGAAATATGCATCATTCCCGTGCTATCCCGGGACGAGGAGGCGTTGATGGCCGGCATGCTGTATTTGCCGTAGGTATACTGGTCGGAGGTTACATGTGTAGGCAGCATCAGCGCGTCATGGTGGACGGTGTACATCTGGTATACATCATAGGTGGGCGTCACGATCATCTGGCTTCCTTTTGTCAGGATCATGGCCTGCAGGACGTTCACCATCTGGGCGATGTTGGCCATCCTGACACGGGCGCAATCATTATTGAAAATATTCAGGGCCGTGGAGGCCAGCAGCGCATCGCGCATGGTATTCTGCTGATACAGGAAGGCGGGATTGGTGCCCGGTTCCACAGCATACCACCCGCCCCATTCATCGATGATCAGCCCTACACGCCTGGAAGGATCATATTGATCCATGATCGCCATATGCCGCGCGATCATCGGCTTGAGCGCCAGGGTTTTCTCCATGATATCGGCATACTGGCCTTCACTGAAATGCGTTGCCGAACCTTTGTGATTCCAGTCGATCACCGAATAATAATGCAAAGACAATCCCTGCATCATGTGACCGGCGTTTTTCATCATCACTTCCGTCCAGTGATAATCCCCGCTGTTCGGGCCGCAGGCAATGCGGTACAGCGGCGCGCCGGGATAATTGCGCAGAAAGGTGGCATAGCGCTTAAATACGTTGGCGTAGTATTCGGCGCTCATGCTGCCACCACAGCCCCAGCTCTCATTGCCCACGCCCCAGAAACGGACCTTCCACGGCTGATCGCGCCCGTTCTTTTTCCGTAATTCCGTCATGGGGCTGCTCCCGTTAAAGTTTACGTAATTCACCCAGTCGGACATCTCCTGTATGGTCCCGCTGCCCACATTTCCCACGATATACGGATCACAGCCCAGCTGGCTGCACAGGTCCAGAAATTCATGCGTGCCGAAAGCGTTGTCCTCTGTCACGTTTCCCCAGTTCACATTCACGATCTTGGGCCGCTGGCCGCGGGGACCGATGCCGTCCTTCCAGTGATAGGTATCCGCGAAGCAGCCACCCGGCCACCGGATCACCGGCACTTTGATCTTTTTCAGGGCGGCCACCACATCATTGCGGATGCCCCTGGTATTGGGAATAGGGGAGTTTTCCCCGACCCAGATGCCCCCGTAAATGCCATGACCGAGGTGTTCGGCGAACTGCCCGTAGATATCACGGCTGATCTGATAGGTTCCCTGGTCCGCGTTCACGATGATCTCATTCTGGGACCAGCAAGTGACCACTACAAAAAGAGACAGGACAAAAGACAATAATATTTTCTTTACCATGATACAGGTTTTGAGTGAAAAGACCGCCGATAAAAATACACTGAAATAATTTGCTGTGCAACAATTGTCAAAAAAACGTTTTAAACCACCGAAGGTCCGTCTCTTTATGGCTTTTAAAGCCGCCGCTTTTTTTTAAAAATTTCAGTCATTCATGCTATATCTTTGTAGCCAGTCTTTGCTTCTAACGGCGTGCATGAACACGCCTGTCTGCCATAAAAAAAAGA
>DASULB010000483.1:0-36607 GCA_036278455.1 Chitinophagaceae bacterium
ACAGAGGAGCACCAGCGCGAAGCGGCCGGAAGGTCAGGCAGTGATTATGTCAGGGCGCAAGCAGGTGCAACGGAAAAAATCATCCGTTATATTCAGGAGAAGCGTTTTTTGACCAGGTAATAAAATTGTTGTACGGCTTCCTTTTTTTCCTGCCAGCCCAGTTTGATCCTCAGTTCGCGGCCCATCCAGTACTCGGCCTCCGCAAGACTGCCACATTCATTGATGGTCCTTACCGAACGGTCGAACATGTTGCCGTCGCCGCGAAATAACTCATTGATAAAAAGGAACTTATCGTTGATGCCAATAGCCTTGCAAAGGTCCTTGACCGGAAGGCCGTCGGTGAGTTTGGTGCCCAACTCCCTGCTTTCGTGCTTCAGCTGATCATTCAGGGAAGGCCTGTTCTCCACAATCACCTCATTTATTTCCTTTTTTGTCATCGTTTCCCAGCCGACGTCATGATAACGATCATTGATCTCCGCCTCCGCATAGGCCGTTCTTTTTGCTGTAACCGGCTGGAAACCATTGCCGTTCACCTGCCGTTCTGTTAAAAAGACCTCTTCTTCCTGGACAAGGGCTACCTCGGGGTGCACAACCGGTTCTTTTTCTTTATTTTCGAAGGGGACCGCATTTTTCACCGGTTCCGCGTTTTTTAGGGTCACAACGGCGGAGGCGGCGGTGGGCATGATGACAGCCACCTTTCGCCGGACGGCGGGATACTGTGTTTCAGAGGCGTTTTTAGTACACATCAGCTCGGCGTAAAGCAACTGTGTATAATAAGCCATTTCATTCAATGCCGCTTCGTCCTCCTTTAATTCCTGCAGCTTGTCAATGAGCGCAGCTATTTTTTTCATATGTGATACAGTTAACCTGAAATTTCATTTTATTTGCACACGAAAAGGCACCCCCCTCGGCTCCAAAACGACTTTTGGGGGCCCTTTAAGCCGTATTAATACGCCTCTATGTATAAATACCTCACTTAAAGAGGAGTAAAATTACATTTTATTTAATATATTCAAAACAAATTTTGCGCCATGTTTATAGAACCGCTGACCGGCGAAAAAAGAGGGTGGATTGAAATGATTTCAGGATCCATGTTTTCAGGAAAAACCGAGGAGCTGATCCGCCGTCTGAAAAGGGCCTGCATCGCCCATCTGAGGGTAGAGATCTTCAAGCCGCAGATGGACACGCGCTTTCATGAAATGCACATTGTATCCCATGATGAGAACCGGATCGTTTCCACACCCATCGCACACGCAGCGGACATTTTACCCTATTGCGCGAATACTGACGTGGTCGGGATCGACGAAGCGCAGTTCTTTGATGAGGAACTTCCGGCGGTCTGTGATCAACTGGCCACACGCGGCATACGGGTGATCGTTGCCGGCCTGGATATGGATTTTAAGGGAAATCCCTTCGGGCCGGTCCCCTTTTTGTTGGCAAAAGCGGATTATATCACCAAACTTCACGCCATTTGCGTAGTCTGCGGAAACATCGCCAGCTTCTCCTACCGCAAAACAGCCGACCAGGACAAGGTCCTGGTCGGCGAAAAGGACCTTTATGAACCAAGGTGCCGGAAATGCTTTTTTGAAAGGCCCTGAGAATGGGTTTAAAAGGCCTGACGGGAAAAATACAACCTGATGGACTGTAATCGGAGCGCTGCTCTCCGGGCTTTAGCCTTTGACCTTTAGTTTTTGGCTTTTAATGCGAAAGGTAAAATGCTTCTGCGTCAGGTAACTGAAACAGGCGATGATGACCGCCGTCAGCACTTTGGCAACCGTCGGATAGAGATCACATATCTCCACGAAGAATTTTAAAAAGATGTAATTCAGGGAAATGCAGCAGCCGACGATCAGGACGTATCGAAACAACTGTGTCTTACCCTTCAATTCCGATTCCGAAAAAACCACATATTTCGACAAGCTGAAACCAGTGGGGAAACTTACACAAAAAGCCATGAGAAAAGCGGCAATATAGGCCGAAACCGTCACAAAAGGCAGATGGACCATGCGTTCGTGAAGGATAAAATGGTAGCTGATGTAGAAAAGGGAAATATCCAGTGTGGTGGTAAAGCCGCCGCAGGCAATATACCGGAAGGTGCGCAGTGGTATCCACCTCGCAACAAGGGGGATGTAAAAGAAGTCGATAGTGCTAAGGATTAATGCGCGCATGGTGACAGGCCTTTTTGTGACAAGGCGGTTCTGAAAGATCAGCTGCTGTATTTAAGCCCTCTCCCCATTATACCAGCATGGTCGCCGGGTTTTCCACAAAAACCTTGAGCGTCTGCAGGAAGCGCGCGCCGACCGCGCCATCCACCACCCGGTGATCGCAGCTCATGGTCAACTTCATGATATTAGCTGCCTTAAACTCACCGTTCTTCACCACTACGGTTTCCTTGATGCTGCCTACAGCGAGGATACAGGCGTCCGGCGGGTTGATGATGCCGGTGAATTCATCAATCCCCATCATGCCGAGGTTTGAAATGGTAAAAGTATTACCCGAAAACTCCTGTGGCTGTAACTTTTTGTTCTTCGCCTTATCATAAAGGTCTTTCGCTTCCGCTGCGATCTGGCTTAAGGTTTTCTGATCGGCAAAACGGATCACCGGTACGATCAGGCCTTCCTCAATGGCAACGGCGGATCCGATATGGATGTGCTGATAGGTGCGGATAAAATCATCCATCCAGCTGCTGTTCACCTCGGGATGACGACGCAGGGCCGTAGCTGCCGCTTTGATAAGCATGTCATTGAAAGATATCTTTACGGGGCTGATCTCATTGATCTCCTTCCGCACAGCGATCGCTTTGTCCATGTTCACCTCTATGGTGAGATAGAAATGAGGCGCGGTAAACTTGCTTTCACCCAGCCGCCTGGCAATGACCTTACGCATCTGACTGGCCGGTGTATCCTGATGTCCTTCCTGTCCCACCGGGGTGGCAAAGGGTTGAACACCGGCTGCCGCCGTTGCCCCGGCGGCCCGGGGTACAAAATTGTCCACATCCCGTTTAATGATGCGACCGCCATCTCCTGTTCCCTGCAATTGATTGACCGGTATGCCCTTTTCTTCGGCCAGGCGGCGGGCCAGCGGAGATATCTTGATACGGCCATCAGCGGCGGCCTCCTTTTGGGAGGGCGCTTCATCCGCCCGGGATGCAGGTGCCTTCCCGGCTTCTTTCCCGGAAACCGCCTGTTTTGCCGGTTCGGCCTGCTTTTCTCCTCCGGCAGCCTTCTCCGCCTTTTCCGCGTCCAGTATCGGCTGAATATCGGTTCCTTCCTTCCCTACAATGGCAATGATATCATTTATTTTGGCCGATTGCCCCTTCTCCACCCCCACATGCAGCAAGGTGCCGTCCACGTATCCGATCACCTCCATGGTGGCCTTATCGGTTTCCACCTCGGCGAGTACGTCATCGGAAGCCACTTTATCGCCCACCTTCTTATCCCACTCGATGATCTTACCCTCTTTCATTGTATCGCTCAAAAGCGGCATCCGGATGACGGTGGCGTTCTTTTGGGCTTCTTTCAATGCCTTTTCATTCACCGCCGGCCCGGCGGTCTCTTTTTTATCAGCGGGCTGCTTCTTTTCGGTTGCAGGAGCCTGTTCCTCAGGTGTCGCTTTGGCCTCTCCGGTTTTTTCCGATGCTTCCTCCTGGCCTTTGCCGGTGTCTCCTTCCTGGTCCAATAAGGGCTTATAGTCCTCATCGGGTTTTCCCACGATGGCGATGATCTCGTTTATTTTAGCGGCTTCTCCTTTTTTGGGGCCAATATACAGTACGGTGCCCGCCACATAGGGGATCACTTCCATGGTGGCCTTATCGGTTTCCACCTCAGCGATGACATCGTCAGATTTTATCGTGTCCCCCACCTTTACATGCCATTCCGCGATCACCCCTTCTTTCATGGTATCACTCAACAGCGGCATTCGTATTACATCAGCCATAAAAAAATCTTTGCTAAACCTTTTTTGAAAATTTTATCAAAAGTAGTGAAAAAACTCATTTTATCGGAACAGCTTTCAAAAAGAACCGCAATTCCTTAGATCAGAAAGGGGCATACCGCGCAATCATCCCAGGTCCAGATTCAGGTTATCCTTCAGTTCCTTTACATGCGGATATTTCTTCAGCATCCTTTCCAGTTGCTGGCGTTGGGTAAGTATCTCGGGGCCGTGCTCCTGCTGCCGGAGCGCTTCATCCACCCTCACTGTTATCTGGATAGCCTGGTTATGAAAATGATCCTTCAGTATTTCCGCAAATTGCATTTTCTCATCATCCACGAAGTTCTTTTGGAGTTCATTACGGCATGTGATCAGGGCCTCCTCCGCACCGGTCACCGTAATGACCGACATCTCCAGGTTCGTGGCCGCCTGTATCTTTTGCGCTTTTTTTAGCTCGCTGATCTGCTGCTCCCAAAACTGCTGCACCTGAACAGGTTCCAGCGGCAGAGACGCCTCGCTCTCCGCACCCGCCGCCTGTCTTTCATGCTCTTTTTCCTCCACGGTTTGTTTGATGGCGCTCAGGTCCAGCTTCCCGCTGGTACCAAAGATGTCCCCCGAGGCCGCCTTCCGGGCACCTTTCCCGATCCCCTGTTTTTTAAGACCTTTCTGTAAACCACCGGGAACTTCAGGCCCCTCAGGGGTTCCGGATGCCGCCGCCGGCTCAGGGGAGGGAGTCTTTGTTTTCTTTGTCTCCGCTGAGCCGGGTGGTTCGTTTTGGACTGTTCCTGTGACCGGAGGGGGGTCTTCGACCATCAATACGGCGCGGGGCAGTGGTGGGCGAAGCATTTGCGGCTTAGCCAGGGGATCGGTCAGTTTTTTTTTTGAAACAGCGCCGCTGCGCTCATCACTGATAAGCTGCACCGCCTGTTGCAGGTAGCTGAGCCTGATGAGGCTCATTTCCACCAGGAGCCTTTTGTTGCGGGCCTGTTTGAATTGAATGCCCGCCTCGTTGAGTATGTTGAGGGCGGAGATCAGGTAAGCGGTATCCGCCTGGGCGGCGGCCTTTTCATAACGGCCTTTGAGGTTATCGGATACCTCCAGCAGATGAATGACCTGCTTGTCCTTGCAAACCAGCAGGTCCCGGATGAAGGCGGCCAGCCCTTCCAGAAAATGATCCCCTTCAAAGCCCTTTTGCAATATTTCATCGAAAAGCAGGAGCGCCGCACCCGCGTCCTGGTGTTCCAGGGCCTCCATCGCCCGGAAATAATAATCGTAATCCAGGATATTGAGATGCTCCAGCGTATTTTGAAAAGTAAGGTCTCCATTGGTAAAACTGACAATCTTATCCAGCGTGCTCAGAGAGTCCCGCATACAGCCCTCCGTTTTCTGCGCGATCAGGTGCAGCGCGTCGGGATCGGCTTTTATCTGCTCTTTTATACAAATATCCTGCAGATGCGCGACGGTGTCATGAATAGTGATGCGCTTGAAATCAAATATTTGGCAGCGGCTGAGAATGGTCGGCAGGATCTTGTGTTTTTCAGTGGTCGCCAGAATAAAAATGGCGTATGGCGGCGGCTCCTCGAGGGTTTTCAAAAAGGCGTTGAATGCCGAGGAACTGAGCATGTGCACCTCATCGATGATATACACCTTATATTTACCCGACTGCGGTACAAAACGCACCTGGTTGACAAGTTCCCGGATGTCGTCGACTGAATTATTGGAGGCGGCGTCCAGTTCATGGATGTTAAAGGACTGTCCGTCATTAAAGGACTTGCAGGATACACAATGATTGCAGGCCTCTCCTTCGGGGGTACGGTCCTCACAGTTGATCGTCTTGGCCAGGATACGGGCACAGGTGGTTTTACCCACACCGCGCGGCCCGCAAAAAAGAAAGGCGTGTGCCAGCTGGTTATTCTTAATCGCGTTCTTCAGCGTCGTGGTGATGTGGGGCTGCCCCACCACCGTATCAAAGGTCTGCGGCCTGTATTTTAATGCAGAAACAACAAAATTTTCCATTGCCGTGCTAAGATAAGTAAGTTTTTCCGGACAGGTTTTTCCGGTCTGCGGGTATCCTTCTGCGCGGGATGCCGATACCCGTGATTCATCCCAATATCGGGTGCCTTTTAAATTCGCCGGTCCGGTCAAAGTCGTAACGGTAAGTCACCAGGCGCCGGCTGCGGTGGGTCCCCAGGCTCTCTGCGATGTTGATCATCTTTGGATTAAAATCACCGATCCATTGCATTTCATAGTCGGCGTATTTCGTTTTTTGCAGTATCCGGTTGGCACCCTCCACGATCATAAAGGCGTCGATTCCTTTTCCCTGGAATTCGGGAACGATGCCGAATACCAGCCCCACAAAACGACTGCATTTTCCAAAATTCTTCAACCAGAAAACCTTTATTTTCTGCCATAACCCAAATTTCCCATGCAGGTGCCTGAACCATTGGTTCAGGTCGGGAAGGTTGAGCCAGATGCCGATGGGGTCACCCCGGTGATAGACGAACCAGACGATGTCCTCGTCAATGACCGGTTTCATACTTTGAATGATCTTTTTGGCCTGACGCAATTCCATGCTTTTATTGCCCGCGTGCCCCGCCCAGGCTTTGTTGTATACGGTACAGAAGTCGTGGGCATACTTATCGGCATCCTTTTTGCGAAAATGTTCGGCATGAAAATCCGGGTTCCCCGCCAACAACTCATGGCGCTGGTATATCTTTTCCTGTAACCGGTCCGCTACCGTCAGGGCAAAACAGACCTGGTTAAAAAAGACCCTGAAACCGTAATTTTCGAACAATTGCTGATAATAGGGAGGATTATAATTCATGCAATAGAGCGGTTCATGAAATCCCTCCACCAAAAGGCCCCACCAGCGATCGCGTTCTCCAAAATTGATCGGGCCGTCCATGGCACCCATGCCCCTTTCCCTAAGCCAGTTTCCGGCATGATCAAACATAAAATCAGCCGCCTGCTGATCATTGGTGCATTCAAAAAAACCCATGCCCCCCACCGGTACCTTATCGCCTGCAGTGCGGTACTGCCTGTTGACAAAAACGGCGATGCGCCCGATATTGTTCCCGCTGTCATCCCGCAATATCCAACGCGCGCACTGGTTCTCCTTCCCGCGAAACAATTTATTCTTGCCGGGGTCAAATACTTCTTCGATATCCTTATCCAGGGGACGGATCCACCGGGGATTGTCTTGATGGATAAAGACCGGCACCTCGAGGAACTGGTGAA
The DNA here is from genome assembly GCA_036278455.1 of Chitinophagaceae bacterium. Classification (GTDB taxonomy): domain Bacteria; phylum Bacteroidota; class Bacteroidia; order Chitinophagales; family Chitinophagaceae; genus FW021-bin31. The sequence goes on from DASULB010000483.1 coordinate 7,168, forward strand.
TGGTAGACTTATCGGATACGGGTATTAACTGCATGGGCCTATTTGCGGACAAATATAATGGAAAAAGGAAGAAAACGCCTCCGTCAAAGGCACGGTTCCGTGGTGCACATCGCCGGGCACACCACCTTTATTCCAGTTTAACCTGATGCTTTTAACATTCCAGAGATGCAGGGTCAGCCGCCATCTATTTCTCTTTTACATAATTGATCACCCCGCCCTTCAGGATGATCTCAGTCTGTCTTTTACTGATGTGAAAGGTAAGCGGGATCTCCAGGTTCTTTTTCGCTACTTTGGCCACCACAGCGTCGCCTTTTTCAATCGCTTTTCGCAGGCCTTCCACCCTAAGGACGTCTCCCTGCTCCAGTTTCTCCCAATCAGCGGCCTCTCTGAATTCAAAAGGGATCATTCCGAAATTGATCAGGTTCTGCCAGCCTATGCGGGCGTAAGATTTCGCGATCACAAACTTCTGGCCCAGGTATTTTGGTGCGAGCGCCGCATGTTCGCGGCTGGACCCCTGCGCATAATTTTCTCCTGCTATGACACAAAAGCCCCTGAAGCTTTTTTTGTTGGCGATCGCACGGTCATAAAAACCCGGATCGATGGCGTAATAGGCGAACTTACTGATCTCCGGGATATTGGAACGTAAAGGCAGTACATCGGCGCCCGCCTTTAAAATACCGTCAGTGGAAATGTTATCTCCCATTTTCAATAAAACAGGCACCTCCAGGTCATCCTCCAGTACTTCAAAACACGGAAGGGTCTTTATATTGGGACCTTTGATCAACTGGGTGGTTTCGCCATTGGGCGCGAGTAACATCTTCCGGCTCAGTTTGATCGCCTTTGGCTCCTCCCAGCGGGGATAGGTCATATTAAACAGGGTCTCCAGTTCTCTGGGGTCGGTGATCTTGCCCGTCAACGCGGCGGCGGCCGCTGTCTCGGGACTGCACAGATACACCTTATCGTCCAGGGTGCCCGAACGTCCGGGGAAATTCCGCGGCATCGTCCTGAGGCTGGTCGCGCCGGTCGCGGGTGCCTGTCCCATACCGATGCAACCCATACAACCTGACTGGTGTATCCGCGCGCCGGCGGCTATTAACATCTCCAGACCACCCATCTCAACCAAATTGAGCAATACCTGGCGTGAAGACGGATTGATGTCAAATGAAACCGTGGAAGAAGCGGTCCTGCCCTCCATGATCCGGGAGACGATCCAGAAATCACGCAAGCCCGGATTGGCCGAAGATCCGATGACCACCTGGTTAACCGTCTGTCCGCTGACTTCCCGGACCGGCACCACCTTGCCCGGACTGCTGGGAAGCGCGATCAGCGGCTCCAGCGCGCTCAGGTTGATTTCCTCCTGGTGATCATAAGACGCCCCTTCATCAGCCTGGAGCGGGATCCATTCATCTTCGCGTCCGACCTGCTGAAAATAGGCATGTGTGATCTCATCAGAGGGGAAAACGGTTGAAGTGGCCCCAAGCTCTGTGCCCATGTTGGCGATCACGTGACGGTCCCAGACACCCAGGTCCTTCAGTCCCGGACCGTAATATTCCAATATATAACCACGTCCTCCCTTTACATCATACCGGCGAAGCATCTCCAGCACCACATCCTTGGCACTTACCCAATCCGGCAACTTCCCGGTAAGCTTAATACCCATCACCCTGGGCATCTTCACAAAATAAGGTTCACCGGCGGAGGCGAGTGCCACATCGAGCCCCCCCGTGCCGATGGCCAGCATGCCGATACCGCCGCCGGCAGGGGTATGGCTGTCGGAACCCAAAAGCGTTTTGCCTGGTTTGCCGAATTGCTCCATGTGTACCACATGGCTGATGCCGTTTCCCGACCTGCTGAACCAATAACCAAAACGCGCCGCGGCCGACTGAAGGAAAACGTGATCGTCCATGTTCTTGTAATCCGTCTGGAGCAGATTATGGTCTACGTATTGAACCGCCACCTCCGCCTTCGCGCGGGTCATGTTAAAGGCCTCCAGTTCCAGCATGACCAAAGTGCCCGTCGCATCCTGCACCAGTACCTGATCGATCCTGAGCCCAATCTCGGTTCCGGCTTTCATCTCTCCGGTCATAAGATGACTCCCGATTAATTTCTGACTGACGTTTTGTGTTCCCATCTTTGAGTATTTTAAAGGCATTCTCCCTGAAGACAGTGGCAATAATGGCTGGAGAGAACATTTGATAAGGAGATTGATGAACCTTTGACCACCTATACAAAGTTAACAAAAAAAAGCCACAGTATAAAGAGAGGCCTGCGGCCTGCGGGCTCCGGAGCGGCGCCTCTTGAAGTACCCCGGATCCGCCATACTGACGGCTACCAACCGGTTCAATCAGCCGGGTCCAGAAAATACATGTCAATAATACCTTTATTTTTGGCAGCGATCTTTCCCCGGTAAGTACAGGGGAAGCTGTCCTTCACCAATTCATAGGTGGCCTGTGAGAGATTCACCTTGCCCACCTCGCCGGTGGATTCCATGCGGGAGGCCATATTGACGGTATCACCCCATATGTCGTAGGCGAATTTCTTTTTCCCCACGATGCCCGCCACCACCGAGCCTGTGTGCACGCCTATCCTCAGCTCGAAATAAGGTTTGCCCAGAGAGGCGTTCTTTTTTTTCTGATCGGCGACGTATTTCTGGATGTCCACCGCCGCCCGCATGACATCTTGCGGGTGACTATCATTTTCCTCAGGCAAACCTCCCGCACACATGTAGATGTCTCCGATGGTCTTGATCTTCTCAATACCGTATCGATCCATGATGCGGTCAAACACGCTGAAATAGCGGTTCACCTCCGCTACCAAACTTTCCGGCGGCAATTCCTGGCAAAAGAATGAGAAATCCTTAAAGTCCGTAAACATCACCGTCACCATTTTAAAATACCTTGCCCTGGCCTCGCCATACTCCTTTAATTCTTCCGCCGTCTCACGGGGAAGGATGTTCAGCAACAAATTATCCGATTTGCTTTTCTCCTGTTCAAGGGTCTGGTTCCTGATCTCGAGCAACCGCTCCTGGAGGTCATTCTCCCATTTAAAATAATACACGATCAGGAACAGGAAGACAAAAACCAAAATCATATTTGGAATAGCTTCTGAATGGCCCTTGGGCATAAATAAAAAAGGCTGCATCACCGTAAAGGAATATTTGCATAGGCCGAAGCAGGCAAGGTTAAGCAAAAAATAAGTGAAGATGGTACTGAACCGATGGAAAAAAAGCATGGCCGTCACACTGCTCGCCATCAGGAAATATTCCGACATTTCCTGCTGGCCATGGGCGACGGCGAAAAAAGTATAAATCAGCAGGTTGTAAATGCAAAAAAAATGGCAGGCTGCCAGAGGACGGCGGTAATAATTAAGCACAATGGGTATTGCATAAAAAAAGAAAGCCTGGAAACTCTCCCAGAATATAACCCGGTAAGCCGGCGCTGAATACCCGACCATGTATCCCGCATAAGCCAGCATCACCCAAAAGCAAATGCCGTTCAGCAGGCGGATGCGTTTTCGCTCCCGGTAACCGGGCAGCCCTTCCGTCCCGATGGTGATCAGTGAGATCCAGCGGGCTGAAATCCAGCGGTTCCATTTCTGGAGAAACCTGCCCCATTCGGTGTACATAGATCCGGTATCCATTATCTTCTTTATGATCTGTTTTCTTTGATATCACTTCGATATTCCCCTGACATCGCTTCCTGTCACAATTTCCCCTCCACAAAATACATATCGATCGCTCCTTCGTGCTTTACGGCTATCTTACCACGGTAGGTACAACGGAAATAATCCTTCACATGAACGTAAGTGTCCCCGGAGATATTCACCTTTCTCACTTCCCCCAAAGATTCCATACTGGCAGCCGTATTGACGGTGCTTCCCCAAATATCGTAGGCGAATTTCTCTATGCCCACGATGCCCGCCACTACAGGCCCCGTATGGATTCCGATACGTAGTTCAAAATAAGGCTCCCCGCGCTGGCTTTTTTCCTTTCGGCGGTCATCTATGTAATCCCGGATGGCCAGGGCGGCGCCGATCACATCCTGTGGATGGGTGCTGTTCACTCTGGGTAACCCGCCGGCACACATGTAAGCATCTCCGATCGTCTTTATTTTTTCGATCCCGTATTGACTGATAATATAGTCAAATGCGCTGTAATATTGATCGATCTCCTTGACCAGTTGCACAGAGGAAAGCATCTCGGTCATGTTCGTAAATCCCTTAAAGTCGGTAAACATGACGGTTACCATCTCGAACCGCTTTGCCCGGACATTGCCGGTCTCTTTCAGTTCTCCGGCAGTCTCCTCCGGCAGGATGTTTAACAGGAGCTCATCGGACTTCTGTTTCTCGCTGACCAGTTTACGGTTTTTATTTTCCAGGAGTTCCTCCTGATGGGCGTTCTCCGATTTAAAGTAGTATACGATGAGGAACAACAAAAAGAACACCATGATCATACTCAGCCCCAGGGCGGAATTCCCGGTGGGACCCGGCAAAAAGGGGATGATCACCGTAAACCCGTATTTGCATAATCCAAAAAACAGCAGGTTTAGAAAAAAATAGACGGCCATCACCCGGAGTTCTTTAAAAAGGAGCATGGGCAAGAGGCTGTTGGCTATCAGAAAGTACTCCGCACCATAGCCCTTACCTGATGCAATTGCAAAAAACGTAAAACAGATCAGGTTGTAAATGCAAAAAAAATGACACGCCGCCGAATAGCGGCGGTAGTAATTGAGGATGATGGGAATCGTGACCATGAAAAGCGCCTGCAGGCTTTGCCAGAATATCACGCCGCGCACGGAGCCGGACCAGGTGATCACATACCCGCAACAGGCAAGTATAGAAAAAAAACAGATGCCATTGAGCAACCGGATGCGTTTTCTTTGCCAGAGGGTAAGTTCGCCGGTTATACCGACGGCGGTGACGCCGGTCCAAACCTTTCTGCACCATCGCACTAGCGCGGAGTGTAAGTAAGACGTACCTGGCTTTTTAAGGAGGATTCTCATCCGTATATTTTTTAAACGCCGATTCCCAGTTGCGTTTTCCAATAAGTATTCAAAAAGATATTGTCGGGATCCATATCCGACCGCAGGGTCATGAATTGCTTCCACATGGGATATTGTTTCTGCAGATAGGCCGCGCCTTCATCTCCCGAAGGCGGGGGAAGTAAGTAACCCCAATGCATTCTGAAATCAATACCACTTTTCATAAAAAGATCCCAGAATTGCTGAAAATAATCCATCACATTGCCGGTGTTGTTGCCGAACCAAAAGATATTGACGCGAAAGGAATCCTGGCCATAAGCGGGGTTCATCCAGAAGGAAGAGGATTTAGCGCCTGCCAATTCAATGGTGTAGCAGCCATTGGTAGCGTTGCGGTTCTTGAGATCACCCACTTTAAAGTATGTATTGTCATAATAGTTCTTCAGCACACCCATGACCTTTTCAGATTGGTCCAGCGGCACCCAGAATTCGGTATGCAACGCCGGAAAGAGCCTGTTGCTATATTCCCTGGCATCCATCGGCAGGCCGTCAAGCCAGGTATCCCAGAATTGCTGCGGCGTGTGGGTACCATCACAGGGTAAATATACATTCAGCAACAACGGAAGCATGAATGGCCAGATCACCTCGATGAAATATTCCATCCTGTCGGTGAGGGTACTGTTGCCTAACAAATCTCTCAGCGGCTGCGGCCACGTTCCGATCATGGTGAAAAACGCGTCGGCCATTCCTTCCGCGGGCAACTCTGACCCCCCCACCGTAAAAAAAAGATCCTTATACGGTTTTGGTATAAAAGCGGCTGGCGTTCCCGTCTGCGTATTATAATCCGCCGGTTGCATTGTCCGCGCCTGCCAGGTGATCAGCCTTCTTACAGTGGGAAAGGGCCACCACAATAAACGTGTGAATTCCGTGCTGCTCAGAAAAGACTGCAGCGAAGGCCTGCCACCGGTCCCGCTGTCAAACAGGTCCACCACGGGAGCCTGGCTATCGGGGTCAATGTGCTGCTGACCGATGACATTAAAGGCATCAATGCACTGAAATGTCACTTCGGTAATCACCCCTAAAAGTCCCAGGCTGACGCCAACACCATAAAACGGATCTGCGGGGTTATCCGGGCTGGGCTTTTTAAAAACTTTCTGGGTTCCCGTACCATCGATCAATGTAATGGCGACGATCCATTCAAAAAAGGAATGTTCCACCGAGCCTCCCGAGGAACCCGTGGCGATATAACCTGCCACCGTCTGGTGGATCGCATCTGCCATATTGGGAATGGCAAGACCTTTTTGCTGAAGCTGGTAAAATAATCCGTTGATGAGCGTGGAAGCATCGGCGGGGTCATAGGGATCATAGCCCAGGTGACATCCCGCCTGAACGGTGGCCTGCCGGGAAGCCGTGTCAATGGTCACCATGGCCATTTTATCCAGCAGGATGTTGATATTTGCCGTGTCCTGCAGGGAATCGTTTCCAGGCGAATAACCATCCGTATAAACGGCTTGTGACGTGGATTGTCCAGCGCCGCAGACGCGCACCTGTAATTTATTTTTTGCCGCATATTGGATAAGCGGAATGATGTCATCCTCGGAAGCAGGGTGGTAAAATCCATTGGAAGGCTGGATCATGGCGTGTATTTTTAATGGCTGAATATTTATAAGGAGGTGGTAGCTGCCGGCGGGATACCCAGCTGGGCCCTCCAGTAATCGTTCACGAATATCTGCTGGGGATCGTAGGCTTCCCTCAGCTGCATAAACGCATCCCATTTCGGATATAGTTGCTGAGAATATCCTTTCCAATCAGGGGAGCTCCCATCAGGCATGTATTTTGCCCAATGACATCGAAAATTAAGATTCTTCAACTTATCCCAGAAAAAGGGATAAAAGGCGTCGGTCGGGCTGCCGATGTTGTTACCGAACCAGAAGATATCGATACGCACGACGTCCTGACCGTAAGCGGGGCTCATCCAGAACTGGCTTTCCGGGGCGGCATAAAGTTCAGTACAGAATGCGCCGCTCGGACCCGGATTATTTCCATAGAATGCCGTAAACGCCTCGTTCATCGCAGTCATGGCCGCCTGGGTCTGGCCGATGGGGATCCACAGTTCTGTAAACTCGACGGGAAAAAGCTTGTCGCTCATGTTATTATCCATAGGCAAACCGCCGTACCAGCTATCCTCAAACGTTTGTGGCTGGGGATTGCCCTTCGCGTCTACCGGGTCTACCGGGGCAAAGACCGTCAGAACAGCAGGCAAAATATCGGAATAAAAGTAAGTGTCGACGATGGCTTTAATCCCGTCATACAATAGGGGATACTCCGCAACGGCATCGTTCAGCCAGTTGGGCCAGGTACCCATCAGGGTATATACCAGGTCCGCTGCGAGTTCCGCCGGCAGATAAGAACCTAAAATTTCAGGGAGCTCCTGGTACGGCTTATATTTATAGGGATCGTCCGGCTTCATGGGTGCCGCCTGCCAGACCACCACTTTTTGTACAGCAGGCTGGGGGTACCAAAGCAACCGGGCATAAGGTGTTGTTGTTAGAAATTCCTGCAGATCCGGCCTGCCATCCTCCCCCGTCCCCAGCAGATCAACCTTGCATTTTTGTACCGTAGAAGTAGACTGTATGCCTTTGATATTAAACCGCTTCACCAGATTAAAGGTGGCTGAAACGATGATCCCGTAAAGGCCCATGGAAACACCGGCCGCTAAAAAAGCGTCATTCGGATCATCCGAAATACTAAGCTCTACCGGCGTCAAATCATCGGTACCCGGAATAAACCTGATGCTCGTCAATTGTTGATCAAAAGAATATTGCGTGGAACCACCGGCCGAACCGGTCGAAAGAAAGCCGCCCACCGTCTGGTGAATAATGCCCCCCATGTCCGGTATGGCAAAGCCTGCCTGATCCAGCTGGTAAAACAAGCTGTTCTTCAGCGTGGAAATTCCTGTCGGATCGAATGGATCAAAACCCAGGTGGCAACCCGCTTCCACCGTCACCGTCGCATCGTCGGTGTTTATTTGGACGGAAGCCATCTTTGACAGCATGATCGAAATTCCGGCGGGCGTCGCGGAAGAGGCGGTGTCGGTGGAATTCACCGCGGGCGGAATAGAGTGATAGGATCCCCTGACGCGTATGACCGTTCCCTGTTCCCTGGCCTGTTTGACCAGGGACTGTACATCGGCGATTGATTCGGGTAGCTGATAATTAACGCCATCTGCAAAGATTATATCCATTGGATCAACATTTTTAGGGAAAGGGACTTTTAAACAATACGGGCATCAAAGAAACGAAGACAGGATGTAGAGCGGTCGGTAGGCCCCCACCCTTTATCCTGGCATCAACCAAAGGGATCAAATAAAAATTCAAACAGGGATCAAACAGGGATTCAGAAACGGATTCAAAAAAGGATTATCACAAAGTAACAGTAGTTAAAAGGTTGTACAGAAGCATGCGCAACCCTTTGCCCCGAACCTCAAGATAACATAACAAATATAAGCAATTTTGGAGATGGCAAATAGGACAAATCCTCCAAAATACAGGAATTTTCACGCCTTTTGAGGGATTTCGCCCGGTGAAGAACAAAAATACGATTGAAGGCATGTCCTCACCAGCTCCCTAAATCATTGGACTAAGATTAAAGTTTGATAAAAAGCTCTGAATTAGGTCCAAGATGAAGAACCATGGAAGATCTGAAAGGGATCAGAAAAGGGAAAGAATAAAAAGGTTAGAAAAAAGCAGCGTGCTACGTTTTCCGGTAGGTCGTTTTATGAATTGAGACGGTTTATTGCCTACAAGGCTCGAACGGCAGGGGTACCGATCGTGTTTGTTCATCCCGGGATACCGCTTAGTGTTGCAGCAATTGCCGGCACACAGAGAAAGCAAACAGAAGATGCCAATCCGAATTCAGGTGCCGCAAATGCGGCTATACCACCCATGCCGACTTTAACGCGGCGGTCATTATCCAAATACTGGGGCTTTGCGGGTGGTCCTATGGCGGTGAGGACGAGTTAACCCGGCTTCAACCGCAAGCTACCGCCTTCCAGGCAGTTAGTTGATTGACTGAAGGCAGATGACCTCGCGTTGTTGAATGCTGCAGGCGACCAAAAGTGAAGCGCCGGCGTCCAAATCTTTCTGCAAAAAATCGCCTCCCCTGCGTCATGCAGGCACTGCTGTTACTTCCGTCATCATCCCCTGAATTTTTTACTGAATATCATATTTCTTTGCCCGCCGGATGCGATCCAACCCTCACCATAATCATATCAACTGGTAAATAGGTTACCTACCCTATTTCTATATCTAAATTGACATCTTGTCCACCCAGCAATTTAATTTCAGTAATGGATTTCCCCTCCAATTCGTTCACGTGATCTGCAAGTAAAAATGCAGCGCCACTGCAGTTAGGGGTCCCTAACATGGCCAGGAACTCTTCACTTCCCGCCTGCCAGGCATGGGATCCCTCTAAATCGGTTTTATCATCCGGAAGCGCAAATAAAATAGTCATTTGTGTAGAAGTATTCTGTACCTGTCTTCTTTTGACTACACTTAATCCTTTTATTAAATCTTTTGCCTTTGAATCTTTATGTATTTTAGAATGAGATCTTGCAGCCAACTTATATTGCTGCCATAAGATCTCCGAGTTAGGAAGGCCGCGGGGCTTATACCCCTTCTCCCCTTTCTTGTTAACATCCTGTTCCCTCGCCCTATCCCGTTCCGCATAATTATGGCTAGCGGTAATGCTATTATCTTCAAAGCTAACCTCGTTGGCATAAGGAATATCTTTGCCCTTATAACCTTTGTCCTTCTTATATGCCAGCCCAATGGAGCTCACGCTGATGTCTTTCGAATTTTTAATTTCCTCAACCTTGTGGATATAATTTTTGTCGAATTTCGCATTGTAGTCCTTTTGCTTTTTTTCCTGCGTTTTTAAGAAGCCACTATTATCGTTGCCTTTAAAACTGTCATTAGCGTTTTTCAAATTGTCCCAATAACGGGTACCTTTCGCTAAATTTTCATCATATATAGCGCTTAACTTACCATAAATAAGCTTATTGAATGCTTTTTGATCTAAATCTTTGTACTCAGAATAATTGGCCACTTTAGCAGCATATTTCTTTTCAATATCAAAAGGTCCGGCCTTTTTCGTTTGAACAACTCCTGAGTTGCTGATCAGGCCTGCGGATAAGCCCGCGGAATTAAATCCTCTGTCCTCACCAGTCTTCATTGCCTTCTCTCCAATGACATCCGTTTCATGCCCCAGGTCTTTATCATCATTGATCACTATTCCCTTTGACTGTATAGGCGGCCTCACGCCGCCCCGTTTCTGCTGCACCACGTGCCAGGCTTCGTGCGGAAGCTGTCTTTGTTGTCCTGAGCCTATAAGAATATTGGCTCCCTGAACGTAAGCCAACGCATTGAGTTGTGCTGGTTGGGCAGCATTATAGTGCACTTTCACTTCATCCGTCGAAAAACCGGAAAGATTTTCTGCACCGGGTTTCAGCTTATCCGGCATACCGATATGGTTAGTCCCCGGTGACGGAATGTTACCTTTTCTTTGGGTTAAACCATCTGCCGCTTCACTTTTCAATTGCCCAGCGGATCTCATCGCCGGCGCTTCTTCTTCAGGCTTCGCCAACTGTGCGACACGCTTCATCTGCAGTTCTTTTTCCGATCCTTTTTTTTGCAAGGCAGGTACCGCGGGATGGGAATTGGCACGAGAGACCGCATGATTGGGGACAGCCCGGCTGGAGGGGCCTTCCGTTTCGCCGTGATGATATATAGCTGTCATAGAAATAAGATTTGTAAAATCCTCAAATTCAATAAATGGATCAAAGGCACAAAATACAATAAATTTGATTTTCCACCTTCTCAAGATAACAGGCCTATGCCGGAAAGTCTATCCGCTTTAATTCACGTTAGACAATCCCACCCAGGGATTATAAATTTGCCTGTGGCGTTTATCAATAACTTTTATTAATCAGCATTTGCTCCGCGCAGAAATTTTGCTAATTCCAATACAGGCACAATGTCTCGGGGCTGCAAACAAATTTAGGGCGAATGATAACAATGACAGAAAAACCCAACATACTGGTAGTTTGCGAACGAAATAAAAGACGTAGCAGGACGGCTGAACACGGGTTTAAAAATGATCCCGGGTTTAACATTCGTTCCGCAGGATTGAGTCCGAAAAGCGGTAGAAAGATCTCCGAGAATGACTTGAATTGGGCAAATTTAGCTTTTGCAATGGAAAATGATCAGCGAACAAAAATATCGGAACTTTACGGACATTTGGACTTGCCGATCGTTGAGGTTTTAAATATTCCGGGCGATTCCTGCTTTATGGACGCTGAACTTATCGAAATACTGCCCGACGGCATTAACGACACTTTGAAAAGGGTCTATAAAATATAACAGCATCGTGCACCGGCGACCCTTATTCCCTATTTTTACCGTCAATCAATTTTTACGACTATTTTTCCCCTCGTTCTATGAGATTCCACTGCTTCGTGTGCAGATGCGATGTGGTCCAGCGAAAAAGTCTGGTCGACATGTACGCGCAGTTTCCCTTGTTCCAGCAAGCCGGCGATAATCTTCATCTGGCCTCCATCGGGGTACATCAAGGGCCAGGTTAAGGTTACACCATGCCGTTCCGCAAGTGCCATCGCTTCAGGATCGTCTTTGGTGGAAGAAGGCAGGCATACCACGACGCCCCCGGCTTTAACGCAAGGAATGGACCTGTATAAGACTGCTCCCCCCATCGCGTCGAGTACCGCATCCAGTGGCACCACCTTATCTTCAAACCGTTCGTTTTTGTAATCGATCACCTGATCAACGCCGAGGGATTTCAGGAACGCTTCATTTTTAGCGGAAGCCGTTCCATACACTGTGGCACCCAGTATTTTCGCAAATTGCACTGCCAGGTGCCCCACACCCCCCGCCGCCGCCTGTACCAGAATGGTTTGCCCCGCCCGAATCTTAAGCTGTTCTTCAATGGCCTGATAGGCCGTCAGGCCCGCCAAGGGAATAGCGGCGGCCTCTTCAAAAGAGATGTTGGCGGGCTTTTTAGCCAGCCATCCAGGATCGGTAGCCACGTATTCTGCATAGGCGTTGCCTGGACCAGGAAATTCAATGCATCCAAAAACCTCGTCTCCCGGCTTCACGACCGACACCGCCTTACCGGCTACCGTTACGACGCCGCTGACATCCCAACCGAGGATGATGGGCAGCCCGAGGCGCTTTGACAGGCCGCTGGTACCGGCCCTTACTTTGGTATCGACCGGATTGACACCGGCGGCCTTTATCTGAATGAGCACCTGATGGTCCGCAGCCTGGGGCTTGTCTACCTCCATTATCTGTAGCGCGTTTGGTTCTCCGAATCTGGTTAAGACCGCTGCTTTCATTGGTTTGGGGTTTGTGGGTGTCATCAAAGTTAATCATTTTGCCTGTCAGCGTCAACCACACTTGGACCTACGTTTACGATTCCTGGTCGGAACTAAGTTTCATGAAAACAGAAGGCATACCTGGGCGTTACCTCAAATCAGCAGTACGTTGTTCAATGAACTTGCTAAAAATGCCGAATCGGGCGTTGAATCATCTTTAAAACAACATTCAATACCATAAAATATCTCAAATCTGCGCTTTAAAGGTTTTACCCGGTTCGGGGCCCAGGCCCTGATAATGGCAGTCATAAACAAGCGGGTTCCATTTTGACGGATCAATATGGTTTTCCTTGACAATGATATCTTCCCGTACATGGGTACACAAAACCCTGACAGACACAGCCGCCATGGGAATACCGTTATCGGGTCATCTACGATATCCAATACCGCTTTTAAAACCGCCTCCAATTGTATCGGGCATTCTGCAATGCGGGGTGGCAAAACCCTGGTTGATGGACGCCTGGAAAAGTTACCGGCGGTAAACTTGTCGGCAGCATAATGATAAAGGGCCTGTTTATGTTTTGGCACGGGATCACTCCCGGTCAAACCGGCGATTCTCTCCGCCTGCTCATAAAGATCGCAGGATGGTAAGCTTATCACGCATTGCTGTTGAGCCGTCAGGTTCTAAAAAGTCTTAGAGGTACAAAATAGACCCTGCATCAATGTCCGGCCTAAGGCCCACACCGAAGATATCGGGCCAATGTTCGCGTTTCCATTTTCATCAATGGTGGCAATCAAAGCAACCGGTGTGCCCACTTATTAGTATGGGTGGCTGAATCTCTTTAAAACAAAGATTTGTCGTTTTCATGCCGCAAGGTTCAAAAAGTTGTAACTTTGATACTTCAATATGTAATTAACAATGCCTGCATCATGGAAACACAGTTACAAAACATCGCAAAACTGATCGGCGACCCTGTACGTGCCACCATTTTATGGACACTGCTCGATGGCAAAGCGTATACCGCCACCGAACTGGCAGTTTCTGCAAACACTTCTTTACAAAATACCTCCATGCACCTGAACAAGCTTATGCAGGCGGATCTATTGAGTGTGGAGAAACAGGGACGACACCGGTATTTTCGCTTCTCCCGCGATGAAGTGGCCTCTGCCATCGAAGGACTTACCAATCTTGTTCCCAACCTTGAGCGCAAAAAACATCTTGACGGGAAAGAACTTCCAGGCATCCAGTATTGCAGGACCTGCTATGATCATCTTGCCGGAAGGATCGGGGTATTGATTACAGAGAACCTTGTTCAACACAGCCACCTTCAACGTACAAGTGATCACCTTTTTGCTTTAACGACAAATGGGAAAAAGATTTTCGATGACCTGCAAATAGATACCGGGGCGTTGAACAGTAAGCGAAGAATATTTGCCAAGCCATGCCTGGACTGGAGTGAACGAAAATATCATCTGGCGGGATCTTTGGGCGCTGCCTTGTTGGATAAAATGCTTGACAAAAACTGGGTGCGAAAAACCCAAAATTCAAGGGTCCTTGTCATTACCGGAAAGGGGCGCAAGGAATTGAATGCTGCCTTCCATATTGACTTGTAGTTAAAAAAAATTGCGACACAAAATGAATCCCCTTCGCAAATATAAAATAGCGACTACCGAACAGGAATTTGAAGAAGGGAGAAATTTGTTCCAAAAATATGCCGATACGCTGGGGTTGGATTTATCCTTCCAGGATTTTGACAATGAACTCAGGACACTAAGCAAACAATACAATAAGCCCCGGGGGGCACTTCTTGTCGTCTACGAAAAAGATACGGCAGTTGGCTGTGTCGCTCTCAGGGAACTGGATAAACACATTGCCGAGATAAAGAGAATGTTTGTCCTACCACCATACCGCGGACAGCATATTGCGCGAACAATGCTGGAAAAAATTATGGATATCGCTGCAAAATATCAGTACAGGAAAATACGGCTTGATACCCTGGCAAATATGGTATCGGCCATAAAACTTTACCGCTCTTTTGAATTTTATGAGATACCGCCTTATCGCTTTAATCCTATTCAGGGCGCTGTTTTCATGGAAAAGCGCCTACACTAAAGGCTAAAAAGCCTGATATCCTCCTGCATCCGGCAATGTTACGCCCCATTGTTCCGGTTTGCTTGCCGGCTTTTACGATAGCGGGTGCCGGTTTCACAGGATGAAATAACGCTTTCAGGGTAATTGCCTCCCATCATATCCTGCCAGCTGATATATTTGCCCTAAACAGATGGCCTAAGGATCAACTACGCTCCCCGCCCCAACTCCTTACCTAAAACCTTCAACCCCAATGGTCTGGAAGATCGCCCGTAAAATAATTTGCATTCCCCTGGTCCTGTTGACTATATGCTGCATCGGTGCCTACCTGCTGGCCGCCTTAAACCCCTATATGAATACCAGGGGTTGGTGGCTCATCAGTCTGGCGGGTTTGTTCTACCCGATCCTTTTCGCTGCCCTGCTGCTGCTTATCCTTCCATGGCTGTTTATCAACAAACGCTGGGCACTGGTATGCGGGATCGTGCTTGTATTAGGGTTCCGCTCCGCCCTCTCCACCTTCGCGTTTCATTATTTCGATAGGAAAACAACAGATTCCCGGGACCAGGCATTGACTGTCATGAGTTATAACATACATGAATTCAAACCGGTAACAGGTGGCCGGGCTCATGGTAAAGAACGATTTTGGGACCTGATCAGGACAGTAAATCCAGATATACTCTGTTTGCAGGAATTTGATAATTCAGATATACCCCGCTTTATGGCATCCGGCTATCTGAAACTCACCGAGGCCGCGCTGAACATGCCCCATAGCTATTACAGCCGGGATTCTTATGCCTTCGATTCCCTGGTGACACATGGTACCGTAATTTTGACCCGCCTTCCGGTGTTGGACAGTGGAAAAATAAAATTAACCGACAACGCCGTTACCACCAGTGTTATTTATCTCGATCTATTGGCAGGGACAGATACCATCCGGGTCATGACCACACACCTTAAATCATTTGGATTCAAGAAAGCAGATTATGAGGATTTGCACAGGATCAGGCATTTCCAGGAAGGGATGTCCTCCTCGCTTTCACATATCCTGGGCAGGTTACGTGATGTATTCCTGCTGCAGAACCAGCAGGCCTTCCGGCTACACCAGGCGGTGAAGGAAAGCCCCTATCCGGTAATCCTCTGTGGTGACTTTAATTCCGTACCCAACTCCTATCCTTATTTTGAAACGAAAGGCGCCCTGCAGGACGCCTTCCTGAAAAAGGGTAAGGGCATGGGGTCCTCCTATCCGCGACTTTCTTCCACCTTACGCATCGATTATATATTTGCGGATCCCTCTTTCACCATTGCCTCCTTTGATGTCAGGCCGGAATTGCTATCCGATCATTATCCGGTAGTGGCCAGAATTATCCTGCCCGGGGCCTCCGGCCGTTAGCCCTGCTGGCAGGTTTTTGCACCACGAACTTCCGGGAAGAATCATTCATCCTCAAACGGGGGCGTACAAACGGTTTTTAATGCACGTCATTAAAGATATTATCGTTATATTTGCTAACAGTGTTAACTTAAATTTGGTTAAATGGGCATCGCGGAAAGGAAGATAAGGGAAAAAGAGGCCACCAGGGAACTCATCCTCCGGGTCTCCTGGAGGATTGTCAAGCAGCAAGGCTGGCAATCACTTTCCATGAGGAAAATAGCCAGTTCCATCGAATACAGCGTCCCGGTAATTTATAATCACTTCCCCAACAAGGAGGCCATCTTGCTGGCATTTGTGAAACAAGGTTTTCAAAAGTTGAATAACGCATTGTGTGGAGCAACAGTCAAACAGCAAAGTGCAGAACAGCGGATCGAGGCACTGGCTTACGCTTACCTGCGCTTCGCGGCTACCAACACAGAATATTACCAGTTGATGTATGGCATGGGGATGCCCAGTTGCAAAATGGTCAGGGAAACGGCTGAGTTGAGTGCCTTTACGGATATTCTCTTGGCGCCGATCAGGCTGGTTACCTGTAAAAATAAAAGTAAAGAGGTGGATCCCCTCATGAAACTGCGGACTTTCTGGTCCATGCTGCACGGATTGGTTTGTATAACGCATATGGCCGGTGACCACAGTGATGATCAGAACAAAACCGTTCTAAAAGACTTTGTCCATAGTTTTATTGCGGGGATCAAAAATTGATTTTTTAACCATCGTCAACTAAATAAGCTGGCAAAACATTCTAAAAACACCATCATGAAAATAGATATCTGGTCTGATGTAAGATGTCCATTCTGTTACATCGGAAAACGGAAGTTTGAAGCAGCCCTGGAGCGGTTCGCCCATAAAGATAAAGTGGAAGTAGTATGGCATAGCTTCCAGTTGGATCCCACCCTGGAAACCAGATCCGATCTGAATGTATCTGACTACCTGGCTGAACGCAAAGGGCTGACAAGGGAACAGGTTGAACAAATGCATCAGCATGTGCAGGACGCCGCCGGGGAAATAGGACTACACTTCAATTTTGACCGGGCAGTACTTGCCAATTCCTTTAATGCCCACCGGCTTATACAATTCGCCAAAACCCAAGGCTTGGGAAACGACATGGAAGAGCGGTTATTCAAGGCGCACTTTATAGACGGAGAAAACATCGATGACGGGGAGACATTGGTTCAGATAGGCGTTTCCATTGGCCTGTCACCGGTCGAAACCAAAGAGGTGATCGCATCCAATGCCTATCACGGGGAGGTCAGCCAGGATGAACTCACTGCACAGCACAGCGCATCGGTATCCGTGGCGTACCTTTCTTTGTATTTAACGAAAAATATGCCGTTTCCGGCGCGCAATCTCCCGAAATATTTTTAGAGACACTTCAGCAGTCCTGGAGTGAATTTGAAGAGGAGGTTAGCCCCGTAGTGCTCGAAGGGGAAACGTGTTCCAGGGACGGGGATTGTGATTGATCCCGAAGCGGTAAAGCTGGAAAGAAAATCTCAAATCCTATGAAAAAAATACTTGCGACGAATCCAAACAACTGGCTTGCGCTGATCGCCCGTTTGGCCTTAGCCGTTACCATCTTTCCACATGGCGCCCAGAAACTATTGGGCTGGTTTGGCGGCGGCGGTTTTAATGCATCGATGGGTTTTCTTACCGGACCGGTAGGCCTGCCCTGGATCATTGGCCTGTTGGTCATCCTGATTGAATCGGTTGGATCCGCCTTACTGTTCGTCGGATTGATTACCCGCATCGCTGCAGTGGGCGTCATCGTGAACTTTCTGGGCGTCGTCCTTTCTTCCCATTTTTACAATGAATATTTTATGAACTGGGCTAGGGTCGGCGGCAAAGCCGAAGGCTTGGAATATTTTATCATGCTTTTTGGTTTGGCACTGATCTGCCTGATCGCCGGTGGTGGAAAAGCAAGCCTGGACACGACCCTTTCAAAGGGCCGGTCCAGGCAATTCAGCAGGCTTTAAAATGGAACATGAAGATCGCATTAACAGAGGCCAGCGAATTTGCGGTACTGCTGTTTTACTGCCCCCCCACCCGGGCCACCCGGTAACTAAACACCCAGCGACATCCCTATAGATTAGCACAAAACGGAAGACCTCCCCTTCCAGACACCGGTGAAGGACCAGGGTATTAAACGCGCCCCCCATCGGCGGTGTGGGAAGTTTAGTTATTGCGCGTGGTCTTCACTCATGACACCCGGGCATCTGAAACGACATTTTACCGTCGCTCTTAACCGCACCGGGCCAACCGGGCGGCGGCTACCGGAAGACCTGTCAGACAGTGTAGCGGGCAATTGCAGGTTATCCACTTTACCAATGGGGGCATTCACCATAAAAAAGGTTATTTTTATGCAGTACATGCAGGATGCTTCGCCACAATGGATTTACTAACCATCATCACCGTACTGATTATCTTGAGCGCTGCTTTCTCTTATGTGAATGAGCGCTTTATAAAGTTGCCCGGCACCATTGGCGTCGTCACCCTATCGGTCATCCTGTCCATCCTCCTGCTCATAGCTGGCAGAACCAATTCCGGAATAGCGAGAATCTTTACCTCCCTCGCGCACAGCATTGATTTCTCAGAAGTGTTGTTAAAAGTACTGCTGGGATTTCTGCTCTTTGCCAGCGCCATTCAATTCGACTACTATAAACTGAAAGCGCAACGGCTTCCCGTACTTTTATTGAGTACGCTTGGCGTCATCATCTCCGCCTTTGCATTCGGGGGATTGCTCTACGGCGTCACCAGGCTTTTGCATTTTGAGCTCCCGATGATCTATTGTCTCATATTCGGAGCGCTGATCTCGCCGACGGATCCCATCGCAGTAGGGGCTATTCTGAAAAAGTCAAAAGTCCCCCCACCACTGCAAACAATCATCTCCGGGGAATCATTGTTTAACGACGGTTTAGGACTGATCCTTTTTGTCATCTTCCTCAGTGCTGCCCACCAGCCGGGACAGGATGTCCCTACTACCTCTATCCTGCAGTTGTTCGTCACGGAAGTACTTGGTGGCATCGGAATTGGATTGGTTTTTGGCTACATCGGCCTGCGGCTGATAAAATCCGTCAGCAACTTCCTGACTAAGTTTCTTGTATCCCTGGCGCTTGTATTGGGTATTTCCGTCGTTACCCACCATTTTAATGCCTCCATCCCGCTGGCCTCCGTGACGGCGGGGTTGATCATTGGAAATGGAACAGATAACAAAAGCCATCCGGGGAACCATTTTCTAACGCAGGCGTGGCAGCTACTCGATGAGGTATTGAATACCCTGCTTTTTGTAATGATGGGACTGCAACTGGTATTAATGCCTTTTCTGAATCATTACTGGCTGATCGGCTTTTTCTCTATCCTCATTATTTTACTGGCGCGGCTGATAAGCATTTCTTTGCCCGCGCTGTTTTTATTGCGAAGAGTGAATTTCAACCATCTGTCCATTCTTACCTGGGCGGGCCTGCGCGGAGGAATTTCCATAGCGATGGCCATGTCGCTTCCGGATTCCCCCTATCGGCAAACGGTCTTGTCGAGTTGCTATTTTATCGTCATTTTTTCCATCATTATCCAGGGTCTTACCCTGAATAGGGTGGTGGACAAGGCCGCAAAAAGAAATACCCACAGGAAAAAGCCCCTGCACAAAGCATGACCCGGAAAGTTTTAATCCGGGTTATTCACGCCAGCAAGCTTGATCCCGCTTGTCCTTGCTCTTCGGATCGTTAGTGATATCAATAAGTCCGCTGTGCACTTTCCAACAAGCACGATAGGTAATTCCGCTCCCTCATCGAATTACCGGGGCAAACGGTAGCATTCTTAATGCGAACTGTTACCCTGGAATTTTACCTGCATTGATCAATATCTTTCAGCAGTTCTCCAGTGGCTACGTTATACAGCGTCATCCTAAATTAGACTATCTTTCCACTTATTTATCATCCTGTCCAACGGTAGTTATTTTATCGCTATTTATTTTTCCGCCGCAGGCTGCTGATATGAATTCCCAAATAAAAATCCGCCTGCTTTGACTTGTCGAGCACAGCAGTTAGTATGCTTCCACTTCCAAAGAACAGGAAGCCGGAACGCAAAGCAAATCCGGCGTTGAGGCGCGTAAGCCTATTATAGTTCACTGGCAGGTAAATACCAAAGTGACGACCTTCAACGCGGGGTGTAAAGCGAACGCTGCTGTAATAATAGCTGTTGGAGGGTTCTGTATTTGCCCCCACGAGGGCAATCCGTCCTTCCAGATTCAAATAAATACCTTTGAGCAGGCGGTAGTCAATAGCGGCAAGCAGACTGGTAGGTAAGGTCATTTTATAGGCAGGTGTCGCATTACCTTTTGCCGGAGTAAAATATTGCGGGTTGCGGTCAAAAAATGATTTATATTCATCCAGGCTCAGGTTCCCTAACTCGCCTATGTCCAGCTTTTCATTACCCGTAATATTCAGGTCATAAATTCCGCTTTGCTCGCGGGTATGATAAGACAGTCCGCCCAGGTCCAGCAGGGAAACGCTTACCCGTATTTTATAAGGGCTTACGATGGATTGACGAAAGGTTATACTGTCATAAGATGCCAGGTGAGGCCGGTATTCATAAACAAAGCCGACATCGGCGCCGATGCCACTCCCATTTGCTTTGAGCAGCTGGTCTGCCTGAATATCACTCAGATCAATTCCCCCGGACCCGAGGCTTATTTGTCCAGAAGCATTCTGCAGATACACTTTTTGTCCATTCCGATCTTCCGGGGAAGTATTCAACGTACCATTAAGCCGGTTGATGTCAATATATCTTCCCGCCATTCCTACCAGGTACTTCAGGGTAGCACCTGCTTTTAGAAGATGTCCGTTCCTGCTCATGACCACGTGCGCCATGCTCACACCAAATTCAGACCAGGCATTCATGTTCACCCGCATGTTGCGGGATGAGGAAATGGTGTAAGGCAGATCGGCATTGTTATCAAACTCATCTGACAGCTTTTTAAACAGCTTGCCGTCCAGATTCGTTACATTGCTCATATACCTTACCCGCGAGGTCAGTGCAAAAGCGGTTTTTGCGCTGGTATTGAACAAAAAAGAAGGACCGTGTATGTCGGCATTGATCATGCCATTGGCAGGGCCGCTGTTTCTGCCAAAAACCATGTCCTCAATAGAATCGGAATCAAAAGTGTTTGCAAGATCTTTCAGCCGGTAAGCGACTTTGTTATTACCCACCGACGGGCTTATCGAAACTAAATTAATGTCGAAACGATAAGGGCTTCCGGCTATGGCCGCGGGATTAAAAAAGACCCCGTTAACGCCAAAGTAATCGCTCGTGCGTGTGCCCGCAAAATCCTGCGCGTCGGCAGTAGAAACGCAAAGGTACATTGCAGCCAATGTACCTGCAAGGAAGACGGAAGATATTTTCATAAAGTGGGATATTTGCAAAATATGAATTCAATTCTCGAATATAATTGTAATGTTATTAAAGGTACATTGCAAGTCCTGGATGTCTGTTGTAGAAGAGGTTCAGGATTTCCAATACATGAGTCTAATATCTGCAGTGCCCGACATCTTGTACGTGCTATATTTCCCATCATCAAAGGTGTTAACTAATACAAATTTGGTCACCGTAAAAGTCGAACTTTCAAAGGAAGGCGTTCTTGTGGAATCGGTCTTCTTTCCACTGGCATCGTATACATTGTACCAGCAGTATCCTTCCTTTCCATCTATATCCATAAAGAAGGTTCCGGGTTTAGGCGGGACTCTTGGTAAAGTTAAACAGCGCAATGCTTAAGGTCTCCCTCCCGCCCGGATTCAGTTTCTCGCTGAAGAATCTTGTATATTTATCATTATTTCCAAATGACATATCAAAATATTGACGCGAATCCGCCCTTTCAAAACTATGGGCAGTACCGAACTTCGGGGCGATCCATTTCCTTGACAAAGGGCGTTTGTTGTCGATCCCGTAAAAATAGGGAAGACTCCCACTAGTCATATAGACCCACAGTTTATCCTCCCTCAGGATCGGTTCCACATACCCATCATCGTTATTTCGTTTGTCTTCCGGAGTATCGTCATCCTTGTTGCACATCCCGCAGATGCCCAAGAGGCTGATAAAAAGAGACAGATAGCAGATTATATTTTTCATGGAAAGTTTATGAGATAAATTAATTGTACCAATTTGTCCCATCCATACCGCCAGACATTCTGGCCGGTTAAAATGTTCGAGCTGACCGATTGCCGTTCGCGCTCCGGCAGCAAATATCTTCCTCTTGGTCTCAAATGATCAGGATTCGGAGTATTCCTCATGTTTAATTTACTGGCTGCTACTTTTAACTTGTACATATCCTATCCCTTTGCAGTTGGGTCTGGTTTCTGGTTTAATAATGACGTTTTAGAGACAGGGGTTTCGCTACTTTTATCATCTGGCTTTGCACCGCTTACCCTCAGGTTCACAAACCTGTTCAGGAGGTCAAACCAAAATGGCGCGCCCAGCGAAATAGCAAATGCAGTTATAAGAAATCCAATCAAGTAGTGGGGAGTAGTAAGCGTTTGACGGACTACATACCACAGTTTTCTCCCGTACCGTTGTAATCCTTTTTTGTTATCTTTAACACCGAAATTTCCCCAACCTAACCCCAAAGTAGTATTGGCTTCAGCGATGTTATTTTGATACAATGCTTTCATCCGCTCTACCTCAGAACGCAGGGCATCAAAGGTCGTATCGCCACTAACTGTTTCAGTGATATTTTGACCCACGGCCTTTTTCAGAGTATCAACAGTACCTATCACAAGCGGCTTGCCGTTTTCGATATGACCTTTTATAAGATCAGTGGCATTGTTCACGAACGCAGTTCTTACTTCCTTATCCGCTGAAAGTTTTTTGACAATATCAATCGTGCTTACTTTAAATGTTATCGCAAGGCAAAGACCAATACCAATAAGGATTCTGTTCGTCTGGCGTTTATACCAGCCGCCCACTCTTTCCATTGTGTCATTGTACCAGTTTTCGGTTAATAATCTAAATCGCTGAAGATCACCATTGGCCTGCTCTATATAAAGCATCAGTATTTTTTCCAAATCTGGATTCAAAGGGTCATCTTTATCTTGCGCTCTTGATTTGACTGATGCAGCAATGTCCTTCAGTAGTGCAGGAATATCCTTGTTTGGTTTAAGGACATCAATTAAAATATCAGAGAATACATCTGCACTTAAATATGAAGGCTTCTTGTTTTTGAGAATGTTTGAATTTTCACCAGAACGAATGTATAACGGATGACAACTTATTGCGTTAGTGAATAAATTCTTCTTTTTATGAAACTTGCCGGTCACTTTTGTTTTATTAGATTTATTGAGCCAGTTCCAAAGGCGGTCCCACCAATAATAACTGAAGTTTGTTCCGTCCAGCATTTGTTCAAGTCCTTTTTCCAACATTCTGGCACGATATGAAAAAAGACTTGCCATAAATTCCTGGATTGTTGTTGCAAGAAGGCTATAAAGCACGTAAATAAATATCAAACCTATTGCGACTTCCACTACTGTACTGTTAAACATGGCTATGTATTTATGGTTCTAACCTTTTTTTTTAATTTTATAGATTTCTGTCCAACCTTCTTCCCTCCCATCAAATAGTCAATAGTTGGGAAATGAATACTATGGCGCTAATAAATGGTCATAAAATTTCCGTTATCTTTTTAGTAAGTCTTATCAATAATTTAAAAGGGTTAAACGCATAAAGAAAAAAAGTCTTAAAGCCACTAAACCGACAAATCGGCCATATTTTTATTCTACGACTCCCTTATTTATTTTCTACCTTGTTCAAATAATCTTTTCTGCCCCAGGTGCACAAAAGATCATTTTTCAGTCAACCAAGGCATTTAGATGCAAGGCCTGGTCTTAACAGATTAAATCCACTTAGTCCGATCTGTCAACAACCCAAAATTATTTCGTCCACCTTCCGAATCCTTCATGCTAATCCCTGAAAACCTGTCGGGGAAAAGCATGATTATTTTCATGGGTTTTCCCATCAGGATATTTATTACCTTTAGCAACCTTATCCCTGATTTTTATGATTACGGTTGCGCTGGCAGATGACCATAAAATATTTTGCGAGTCCTTGGTTTCGCTGATCAACGATCTGGATGACTTTGAGGTAATCTGGACCGTGCATGATGGCGACGAAGCCATTGAAAAACTGTCAGATGATGCCCATCTGCCGCATATCCTCCTGCTGGACATCAATATGCCAGGCAGCAATGGACTGGAAGTAGCCCGGTGGCTGGATGAAAATAAGAAACCGGTCTCGGTACTGGTGCTGACCATGGAGGAGGATGATACCAGCATCATCAGCATGCTGCAATACGGCGTGAAGGGTTACCTGCTCAAAAGCGTCAGCGCCGATGAATTGTTCCATGCCTTACATTCTGTTGTTAAATATGGTTTTTATTATACGCCCGAGGTCACGCGGCAGATCGGACGGCAGGTTGGCATGAAAGCTAAAGATCAGGTCCCTGAATTGAAAGAAAGGGAAAAAGAGTTGCTGCAATACCTGTGTTCTGATATGAGCTATTCCGAAATTGCCAAAAAAATGTTTTTAAGTGAATCTACGGTGGATACTTACCGTGCCCGGTTGTTTGAAAAGTTTGAGGTACGAAACAGGGTGGGACTGCTACTGAAAGCCAACAGACTGGGCGTGATCAAGCTTTAGTCTTCCATGGGGAGGATGGAAATATCGATGCAACTTCCGGCCCCCGGACTGGATTGAATCTCCATGTTTCCTTTCAGATAAGATACCCGGCTTTCTATGCTTTTCAAGCCCATACCGGTGTTGCTTTTCTTCACCGCATTAAAGCCCGTGCCATCATCCCTTATAATAATGTTTATGCCATCTTCATGCGTTTCCAGCGAGACTGAAATTACTTTAGCACCGCCATGTTTGGCCGCGTTCAACACCAATTCACTGATGATCCGGTATAAATTTAGCTGGATATCACTATTTGGGGTAGCTGTAATATCTGAAGTGAAATGGATATCAGCAGAATAAAGATTTTCAAGATCATCGAAATACTCGGTTAATAAAGTAACCAGCCCTTTGGATGACAACCCTTTAGGCATCAATTGGTGAGCGATGTTCCTGATCTCACTGATGGATTCATCTATGATGCTTTCTGTTTTTGCAATGAGCCCACCCGTGGGCTTTCGTTCCCGCTCCGCTTTAATCGAGCGAAGAAAATTGATCTTTATGGCCGCCAGCATGGGTCCTATGCTGTCGTGTAATTCCTCGGCAATGCGTTTTCGTTCACTATCCTGTACCGTGATCAATTTTTTAAAGGTTTCCTTTCGGTCTTCTTCCAGCAGCCGCAACTGCACATCTTTCAATTTTTCTTTATCCCATATATTATAGATAATGCCTAACAACATGATGATGATCTCCAACAGATTGGCGAGTAAAACACCATGATCGCTCAGAAAACTGCTGGAGATGTACCCTGCGTTTGAGAAGATCTGGATAAAGAGCATCATAAAGGGGCAGGCGGCGGCTATGCAGAATATTTTGGCACTCCAGCTGGCGCTGAACAGGGAAAACAAAAACGGAACCGCCGCGCAAGCGGAAAGGACGAGCAGAACATGCCAGGTAATGTTAATGAAGGTAAGAACAGGTGGCGAGAAAATAAACAGCAGATGTGCCAGGGCAAGGCCTATAAAAAGCGTATTGATTCCGATGAGCCCCAGGATCACCCTGCTCAGGGCCCTGTTGCGGATATCATTTTTAAACAGGTATAAAATCAGGGATAGAAAAAAGATGACCGCCAGCAGGCTCGATACAATCTTGATGATATCGTTGATCCTGGGAAAGGACGGATAGAACCAGGGAAAGAAATAGCCATAATGAGATAATATCCAGGTGGTAACGCTGATGAGATAGCCAACATAGAGTAACAGTCCCTTGTTTTTGAGCACCAGAAAGGCAAGGAGGGAAATGAGGATGATAAATAAGGTTATGCCGGTGTAAAAACTGATCGCCCTGTCAAACCTCCTGTATAGCATCTGTAAATTGTCGGAGCCCTGGATCCTGTATTGCAGGTTTACATTTTTCGAAAGCCCTTTTACGGCTATCAGATAGAAATGCGGATCATGGCCGGGCTCCAGGGCAAAGGTATGCCACACATAGTTCCTGCTTACATCATATCTTACAAGGTTGCCCCCGCGGTATAAAAGCTTCTTTGATCCGTCTGGCAGCAAACTGTAAACCTGCACCGTGTCGAGACTGGTATTGTCTATGGACAGAACATATGATCCCGGCTGCTGATCTATTTTTATCTTGAGTACAATGTAACAGTATGCATCTGAAGTAAATCCAAAGTTGAAACGGTTGTCAGCTACTTTTGAGAAGGCGGCGTTTTGTAAAGCGATCTTTATTTTTTCCGGGGGGAGATTGCTCTTAAAGTAGAAAGCACTGTCCTGTATAGCGGTTGCATTTTGAGCAAGACACGAGAAGGAAAGCAATATCCCGGGCAACCCTTTTATGAACCAAGACAGGATACGCTTCATCTGGGAGGTGAGTTAAACAGTGAAACTTAAAGGAATACTTTTCTTTCTGCTACCGGGTTATTCCTTGAATAGGGACAAGGCAGCTTATTTTTCCCGCTATTTGCACGTGGTTAACTTCTCAAATTTATTTAATTTCCAGCAATTTTCAAGCTCTTTTTGTGAAAAACGGGGCATTCTTATTATCTTTACCTAGCCCCGCTGATAATTACTCCTCAAAAATAAACCCCGTAACGATTAAATTCCAGGCTATTATCTGCAATAAATCTATCCGGATCCCCGGTTGGTTGAAGGTAAAAGACACGGATATATAGGCATCATCCTCTAAAGAAGCGTCATGATTTTGAAAAGACTTTCGTTACCGGCACCTGTCCTGCTACTGGGCCTGGTGTTTCTGGCAGGCACCTCCAGCGCACAAAGTGCCTCCATGAACCAATCATCGAAAAAGGATTCAACCATCCTGCAGGCTACTCTGCATAACGGCCTCCGCGTGGTGATCATCCGTGATACCCTGGCGCCGATGGTGGCCTCACAGATCACCTATCTGGCCGGAGCTTATGAGACGCAGCCGGGATATTCCGGTACGGCCCATGCACTGGAACACATGATGTTCCGTGACAGCAAAGGCCTGACAGGGGCTCAACTCAATGAAATCACCGGCAAGATGGGTGGTGAGAACAATGCCTTTACCACCAGCGATGCCACCCAATATTTCTTTAAAGCACCATCCGTCTATCTTGACATCCTGCTGCACATAGAAGCCACCCGCATGCGCGGGGCACTGCTGAGCGATTCGGACTGGCGGCTGGAAAAGGGCGCCATCGAGCAGGAGGTTTCGCGCGACATCTCCGATCCGGGATTTTTAACCTACCAGAAGGCCAGGAATATCCTTTTTGCCGGCACCGGTTATGCCATAGACGCCCTCGGCACACGGCCCAGTTTCGACAAAACCACCTCCACCATCCTCCACCGGTTTTATAACCACTGGTATGAGCCTAACAACGCCATCTTTGTCATTGTTGGCGATGTCAATCCTGAGAACACACTGGCGAAAGTAAAGCGACTATTCGGTGCAATACCGGGACATCCTTCGCCCGCAGTTTCCCCTGTCAGCCTTACGACATTCAAGCCACAGACCATCCGTAGCACCACACCGGAAGGTACCGGCAGCGTGGAGTTTTTTTACCGCATGCCGGGCATGCAGTCCAGAGATTATGCTGCCACGGAAATCCTTTTGGATGCGCTCAATAACCCGCGGAGCCGGTTACAGGCGCTGGCAGTGAAAGGGAAGGTACTTGACGCAGATACCTGGCTACAGGGATTCAGCCATGCTGGCCTGGGTGTGGTGGAGGCCTCTTTCCCTAAAGGAGGCAATTCCGGACAGGCGCAGGCTGATTTGGACAGCATCGTCAGGCAGGTGGCAGGTCATGGTATCGATCCAGACCTGGTAGCAGCAGCCAAACGCGCTGAACTGGCTAAATTCGAGTTTAACAAAAATAGCGCAATGACACTTGCCAGCGCGTGGTCTCAGGCCCTGGCATGGCAGGGACTCCACTCTTTGGCGCAGGCCGAAACCCAGATCCGTCATGTAACAGTAGCTGATGTCAACCGTGTTGCAGCAAAACTTCTTAAACCTGGCAATCACGTCACCATCGTACTGACACCCGATCCCAATGGCAAACGGCCGCCCAATAGTTCCGGCTTTGGAGGCACCGAGTCCTTCGCGGGTAATGACAAGCTTGATGTACCGCTGCCGGATTGGGCAACAAAGGCCCTTTCCACCCTGCAAATGCCGCATTGGACGCTGAATCCTGTAAAGATGAAACTCCCTAATGGTATCACACTGATCGTGCAGCCGGAATCCATCAGCAAGACAGTGACGGTTAAAGGCCATATCGATCACGACTACGGATTGCAGGAGCCCAAAGGGCAGGAAGGTGTGGGACGTCTGCTGGTATCCCTTTTTGATTATGGCACTCACCGCCTGGACCGTGACGCCTTTCATAAGGCCCTGGACGATATCGCTGCCACCGAAGCCGGTGGCATGGACTTCAGCCTGTCGGGGCCCAGTGATGGCTTTGACAAAGGCATGAGACTCCTGGCCGGCAATGAGCTACATCCGGCACTCCCTGGAGAAGCGTTTGAAGTACAGCAAAAAAAACTGGCCCGTGTCCTCAAGGGACAACTGCAATCACCGAATTACAAAATGCACCGCGCGCTGTACCAGGGACTCTTGCCCGCAGGTGATCCCGCCTTACGGGAAGCCACCCCATCCACCGTAGATTCCATTACCCTGCAGGATGTAAAGGCGTTCCACCGAAAGGCCTATCGTCCGGACCTGACCACTATGGTAGTGGTGGGCAATGTGACACCTGCGACGGCGAGGGCCGCAGTAGAGAAATATTTTGGCGGCTGGAAAGCTGTCGGCCCCAAACCCGGGGTGGTACCCAAACCCGTGCCGCTCAACCCGGAGGGGTATCAGGTGGTTGATAACGCTTATGCTTCTCAGGACCAGGTGGTCATGGGCCAGGACATCGGTCTTAATCTCGACAACCCGGATCGTTATGCGCTTCAGCTGGGCAACGAGGTGCTGGGGGGCAACGGCTTCGCCTCCCGGCTGATGATGGACATCCGTGTGCGTCACGGTTACGCCTATGGTGCAGGCTCGGGCATGCATTTCGATCGTTCGCGTTCCTTGTTTTATGTGGAGTATGGTTGCGATCCCGACAAAGTGGTAAAAGTTGATTCGCTGATCCGGCAGAACCTCGCTGAAATGCAGCATACACCGATTAGTGCCGAAGAGCTGAACAACGCTCGGCAAGCCGAGATCCGCTCTATCCCGGTAAACGTGTCCAGTGTCGATAACATCGCGGGGGCGCTGCTTTACTGGAGCTGGCATAACGAACCCCTGAACCAGCCCATGGTCGCTGCACGGCATTACCTGAATCTCAATGCTACGCAGGTTGAAGCGGCCTTTGCAAAATACCTCAAGCCGCGGCACCTGACCCAGGTAATCGAAGGACCGTCTCCCTCGAAGCACTGAAT
>DASULB010000484.1:0-4883 GCA_036278455.1 Chitinophagaceae bacterium
TATACAGCAATACCAAAGCGCCCTCAGCCTGAAGGGAACCCCTGACCGGGGAAAGGCTGTATTCCAGGCCAATTGTGCTATCTGTCACCAGATAGCAGGTAAGCTGGGCAGGGCCTTCGGCCCGGATCTGGGTACCGTGCACGCCTGGGCTCCGGCAGATATTATGACCAATATCCTGGATCCGAATAAGTCTATCTCCCACGGCTATGATCTGTGGGATGTAACCCTGAATAACGGAAAGACCATGCAGGGGATCATCTCTACAGAAACACCTACCGCCATCACGCTGGGTGATGCCAATGGCAATACCAATAACATCGCCCGCCAGGATATAAAATCATTGAAAGCCCTGGGAATGTCCGCCATGCCCCTGGACTTACATAAAAAAATTGATCACCAGCAAATGGCTGACCTGCTGGCTTTTCTCAAGCAGGGTGAATAGCGCTGCGGTATTATACTTAATTATTTAAATATAGAGACATGAAACTAACAACTCTTAAGATTGTGCTCAAAAAAATCAGATTTAACAGTCTGTTGATCCTTATACCGGCTGCTATTTTATTTTCCAGCAAACCTTCATTTTCCCAGCAGACCAATGCCGCTGCGAAAACCATTGAAGTAGGAGTAGCCCGTGTTGATATTACACCGGACATGCCAATCCGGCTTACCGGATATGCCGCCAGGGCAGAAACAGAAGCCGACAGCGTGCTCCAAAGGCTGTCGGCAAAGGCGCTTGTACTGGGGAGCGATGAACAGAAGCCAACGGTTATTATTACAGTTGACCTGGTGGGCATCACCTGGCGCATTACCCGTCAGGTTGTAAAATTTCTTTCTGAGAAATATGGAATTGATTCTGCCCAAATAGCTATTTGTGCTTCTCACACACATGGGGGCCCTGAGATAGGGAGCCTGATCAATATCTTACAATACCATGGCAATCATTTCAGTGATTCACTACTACCCTTAAATCAATTAATACATATTGCCCAATATACCGAGCAACTTACCCAGAAATTGAAGGATGTCGCAGTGGCCGCCTTAAAAGACCGCAAACCTGCTTATGTCTCATGGGGACAGGGCCAGGCACAGTTTGCCGGGAATCGCCGTACCAAAGGAGGACCTGTTGATCATGCGCTGCCTATTCTAAAAATAACCAATCCCGATGGCTCTTTAAGAGCTGTATTCGTCAATTACGCCTGCCATGGAACAACACTTGGCGGGAACGTGAATAAAATCCACGGTGACTGGATCGTTGCAGCAAAGCACATCATCGAAGCCAGGCATCCGGGTACAATGGCTTTAATTGCATTGGGATGCGCCGGCGATGCCAATCCTTACCCCAGGGGCACCATCGAAGACATGGAGTCACATGGTAAAGAGATCGCTGACAATGTAGATAAATTACTGACCGCTCAATTGCAGCCCATCACAGCTCCTCCGGTTGGAGAAATGAAATGGGTCAAATTACCGCTTACAAAGAGACCTTCCGTTCCCGAGCTGATCAATTTGTCTAAAGGAAATACAGTAAAAGCATATCAGGCGCGCCTTACCCTTGAACAGGTGGAGAGGGGAAAGGAAATTCCTTCGACAGTTGACTACCCTATACAGGTTTGGAATTTTGGCAACAAGATGGTGATGGTTAATCTGGGTGGGGAAGTAGTGGTTGACTATTCTATCCTGCTCAAAGATAAATATGGGGCCGAACATCTTTGGATCAATGCTTATTCCAATCACGTACCGTGTTATATCCCCTCAAGACGCATTCTTAAGGAAGGGGGGTATGAAGGAGAATCCAATATGTATTGGTATGATAAGCCATCGCGGTTCGCTCCGCAGGTTCAAGATATGATTACAAATGCGGTCGATGACCTGATGCCCGCGGCATTCAAAGTGGAAAGACCCGCTGCCAATCAGCAGGAACTCATCGAGCAGGGAGAAGACGGTGTCTATCAGTTGTCTTCCTGGCTGGCAGGAACAGTTGGCAACGACATAAAATATATGCCTGAATGGAAAGCGTTTGGCTGGTTCAATACCCCGGACCAGGCCTCATGGAAGGTGAGCATAGCAAAAAAGGGCAGGTACGACGTTTATCTTGTGTATTCGGTTTCCGATCAGGATGCCGGTAAAGCTTTTGTACTGCAACTCGGCAAAAAAAGACTGAAAGGAAAGGTTGAAAAAACCGGTTCATGGTTTACCTATAAAAGAAAAAAAATAGGCTCCGTTCGATTGTCGTCAGGAGTACATACAATAACCCTAAAATCCGGTTCAAGAAAGGACAAAGGTTCCATGTTCGATTTGCGGGAGGTAACACTTGTTCCGGCCGGTTGAAACAGATAAATGATTAATTACAATCCAATCTAATGCGGTCTAATCCAATGGCATTTAGTTAGCAGTCTATTTTTTGATGGTCATGGATCGACAGGCTGCCACGACAGCATTTGTCACTTCAAGTCGAAGGGCGGCCAGGTCCTTTATCTAAACGACGTTGAATTACAAATTGCCAAAGTCCGAAGAGGGGCATCGTGAGCATATTGCCAAAAGGAATCACTAAAACTAAAATGATGACAAAAAATAACCCCGCCGAATTATTCATGCAGGATCCTTTAGGAAAAGCCTTATTTGTTTTTTTGATGATAGCGGTACCTTTATGGGCAAATGGTCAGGTCAATCTTAAAGGGAATAATTTAAAAATATTTAATAATGTAATTCGGAAGGAATTTACGGTATCTGCTAACGGCCCGGGTCGTATTGTCGTTCATTCGCTCTTTGATAGAGTAAACAACAGGGAACTGCTGGCTGCCGGCAACCGGCTTCCCTGGTTTGAGTTTGTTATCAATCATGAACTGGTTACCAGCAACGATCCTCTTTGGGAATATATAGGGTCCTCCGAACGTGCCATGCGCAATAAGGGGACAGAATACACGCTAAACTTCAAAGGAGTATCCGACCCGGTAAAAGGTTTATATATCTCAGTTAAAGAACAGATGTTCCCCGGAAGCACCCTGATCCGTGAACAACTTATTCTACAGGTAAAGGGCCGGGCCGGATTTGAATTAAATAAATACCAAAATAAGCTTCATTTTATTTTCCCCCGTTACACATTCAAGGCGAAGCATTTACCCATAAAAAGTACGGAAATAAGGATCGCTACCTGGGATGGCGAAGTGTTAGACTCCCTCAATCATTCCAGCTTTGATTACCGGGGGCTATACAATCAATATGGGGGGGATCATAACCTTTCTCAGGCACACATGTTCCATCCAAAGATCATCAAACGGCGCCTACATGCTGGCAGCTCGCTCTCTTTTAAAGGACCTTTAGGCCTGATATCAAACAGTAATTATACTTTCTTAACAGCTTATGAGCATGCATCGCAGGACAATATGGTCGCTAAAAAAGCGAATGAACATTGGAGTTTTTTAAAAATTGATCAGGAAGTGGGATCCGGAAACATGAGTAGTGATGTAAAGATAGTTTATGGAGGATACCTGGATGGTGAAAAGATCGAATCTTCCAGTCCGTATAAAAGTATCTGGACGGCTACGGGCTTTTATTTGAATAAGGCGCAGGGTCAGCCTGAAAAGCTTTTGCATCATTATCTGCTTAAGTGGATTACTGAATTCCCGCAAACCAGGGAAACAAGATTTTGTTATAATACCTGGGCCATGCAGCAGAATGCCCGGAAACAGGGGAAAGGTACCGTTGATGTGCTCAGCTATGAAAGACTGTTTAAAGAGATCAGATACGCCCATCAACTGGGCGTTCAGACTTTTATACTGGATGCCGGTTGGGAGGAAATGGCAGGCGTCTGGAGGGCCAGTCCGAGATTGAAGCAGGGACTTACCCCCATCTATGATACCCTCAAAAAATACAATATGAAATTAGGGCTTTGGATGGCCCCCTTGCTCATTTCAGCGGACGCGGACAGATATAAACAACATCCTGGATGGGCAATTAAAGACAAAGAAGGGGTACCTGTGAAACTGGGTAGTGCCCGGGTCTTTGATTTTGTCAGCGGCTTTTCCGATTTATTTATAGACGATTGTAAAAAACTGATAGATCAGGGTGTACGGTATTTCAAATGGGATGCCATCGGGACTTATTATTCTCCCTGTACGGACGGATTTCATGGAAGTGACAAAGATCCTAAAGAGGATGTCATCGCCAGGTACCGGTATTTACTGCCGCTTTACGTGAAAAAGGCCATGGTGGCGTTAATGCGATACAATCCTGATGTGGTGGTTGAAATTGACCTGACTGAAAATGCCCGTGCACTGATGGGACTGTCCACCATCAGTGCGGGGAAATTATTTTTCGTGAATAACGGTGCTTCTGACTATGGTGACTATAGCCAATTCAGGGCCAAGTCTACGCGTACTGTAGCCAATGAATATAATGGCATCATACCATTGCAGGTGTTTACTTATTACAATTATCCTGTTAACAGCTATCCTTTCAGGTCACAACGGTATAATGTAAATTCATCAATAATCTGTGGCAGAGGGATTTGGGGCAACCTGAGCCTGATGAGTTCCGAACAAAGATCCCGGGCAGGGAAGCTGGTAAACAAGGCAAAGCTGGTATCCCCATTCCTGAAAAATACACCGACATCAATCCTCGGAAAAGTGGGCGCATCGCCCGAAATCTATACCGAAGTGAACGCTCCTGCAGCCGCCGGCCAGGTAATTGCTTTTAGTGGCAGTGCTATGCACTACACGCACCGGGTAATGCTGAACGGTAAAGGTTTCTTGGGCGTATTAGATAATGCTTTTAAGCTTAACGGAGATACACTGAATCTGTATTTCCAGTTTCCCATGCCGGATGCAAGTCGCGAAGCATTTATTCTTCCCAATCAAAACACCGGCATAAAAATAGTATCCTGT
>DASULB010000485.1:0-14863 GCA_036278455.1 Chitinophagaceae bacterium
CCTATCTGCTGCGCAACCGTTCGGTATGGATCATGCTGGCGGTGGCCTACCTTGTCGGCGCCTTTGCCAACCACGCCCTGTTCGTCATGATCCATGAATGCGCCCACAATCTCCTGTTCAAGAAACGGTCGTTAAATACGCTTGCGGGGATCCTGGCCAACATCCCGCAGATATTCCCCAGTTCGGTATCCTTTCAGCGCTACCACATCAAACATCATTCTTTCCAGGGAAATCATGACCTGGACGCGGACCTGCCCGATTTTTGGGAAGCGCGGCTGGTGAAAAATACTTTCTGGGGGAAGGCTCTTTGGTTCCTGATGTACCCTGTCTTCCAGGCGATCCGCACTTTCCGCCTCAAAGAGATCCGGCCGGTGGATAAATGGGTGATCCTCAACTGGGGGGTCCAGATGGCCTTCAATGTAGGCATCTGGCTGGTATTCGGCCCCAAGGCGTTTTTCTATTTATTGCTGAGCTTCTTTTTTTCGGTCGGACTGCATCCCCTGGGCGCCCGGTGGATACAGGAGCATTACCTGGTGCTGGACGAACATCAGGAAACCTACAGTTATTATGGCGTGCTGAACAAGGTGGCTTTCAACGTAGGCTATCATAACGAGCATCATGATTTTCCATCCATCCCCTGGAATAAACTGCCCTCTTTAAAGCACAAGGCACCGGATTATTACGATCACCTGTATTATCATACCTCCTGGACAAGGCTTTTCTTTCGTTTTTTATTCGATAAAAAACTATCCCTCTTTTCCCGGATGATCCGCAATAACCGCAATAAGGTGGCGCTGACCGATGAATCAAAGCCGGACGCGGAACTGATCATGAGCCAGCAAACGGCCCAGGTGTAATGTGCCGAACGGTAGCTGAAACAGGCGGGGGCCCCTTCACAGGTTCAATGTTTTAAAAAAACTGCTTCCTGGCTTCGGGGGGTTTTGAAACAGGCGTTGCGGACGCCGTCACCGCCCGGGAGGCCGGTACCTCCGGCGGAGCCTTCGGGCTGCCAAAAAAGAGACGCTCTTTCCGGGCAAAACAATTGCCTCCCCACGATCGTTTCAATAACTACAGGGAAGCACATCATTCCCTTTATCTTTAAATTGCGGGACCCGGGATGTTGGGATGTTTAACCGTTGCGTTTCGTAATTTTGCAATTTGTAATATGGCAGATACAGCATTATTATTTCTTTCAGATACCTTTCAATTCGAAGTAGACTGCGCCGTCACCGCCACCGGGGAAGATGACAGCGGTCCTTATGTCGTCACAAGCGCCACCGTCTTTTATCCCGGCGGTGGCGGGCAGGAACCCGATAAGGGACACATCCTCACCGGAGACGGGATCCGTCATCCCATCTTAAAAGCGGCATTCGTCGATCACCACATGCGTCATTATGTGTCCGAAGCATTGCCGGCGGCGGGCACGGTGTCCATCCGGATCGACCGGGAACACCGCCTGCAAAACGCCCGCCTGCATACCGGGGGGCACCTGCTATCCGCGGTAGTGCATGAAAAACTGAAGTGGCCCTTTATGCCGGTGAAGGGATTTCATTACCAACAGGGCGCTTATGTGGAATTTGCCCCAACAGAGGACATGCCGGAAGTGAATCCCGATGAACTCAAGTTTGCCCTGGCGGGGGACATCACAAAAAAGCTGCCTGTTTCGACGGTGCTGGTGTCCAAACAGGATCCGTTATTTGAAAGGGCTTTCAAACCTGAGGGGTTTATCGCACCCGCCGGCCGGCCGCTCCGGCTGGTGAGTATTACCCCTTACCTGGCCTATCCCTGCGGCGGCACGCACCTGCATCACACCGGTGAGTTAAGTTGGCTGAACATTAAACACATTAAACATAAAAAGGGAAATATCCGGATCAGCTATGAGGTGGGGTGACCCTTCATCCCCGCCACGGGCGGTCCGGACCCTGCATCTTTATTTTTTATTTTTTTTCTTATGGAAGATAACAAAACAGCACTCATCATCATCGGCGGCGGCCCCATCGGACTGGCCTGCGCGCTGGAAGCCCGCAAGGCGGGATTGTCCTATCTGATCATAGAGAAAGGTTGCCTGGTAAATTCCCTGTACAATTACCCCGCGAATATGACTTTTTTTTCCACTTCAGAATTGCTCGAGGTGGGTGGAATCCCTTTTGTTTCCAATAACCCCAAGCCCACCCGCCCCGAAGCGCTGGAATATTACCGCAGGGTGGCCACCTCGGGTCATTTGAACATTCACCTGTTTGAAAAAGTACTGGACATCACGCCCCGGGGCGAAGCATACGCCGTCCATACGGATAAAGCGACCTATCTCGCGACCTACGTGATCATCGCCACAGGTTTTTATGACATCCCCAATCCCCTGAACATCCCCGGTGAGGATCTGCCCAAGGTGCGGCACTATTACCGGGAACCCCATTTTTACGCGATGCAGAAGGTGATTGTGGTGGGCGCCAACAATTCCTCCGCGGACGCCGCCCTGGAGACCTGGCGCAAAGGCGCGGAGGTCACCATGGTAGTACGGGGCGAAGGCATTGGCAAACGCGTGAAATACTGGAAGAAACCCGATATTGAAAACCGCATCAAGGAAGGCTGCATCAAAGCCTACTTCCGTTCACGTCTGCTGGCCGTCAGGGAGACAGAAGCCGACATTGAAACACCCGACGGGAAGATCACCATCCCCAACGATTATGTCCTGGCCCTGACAGGCTACCAGCCGAATTTCGCATTTCTGGAAAAGACGGGTATCCGCCTGTCCGATGATGATAAAAAGCATCCCGCCTACAACGAGGAGACCATGGAGACCAATCTAAAAAATATCTTCCTCGCCGGGGTGGTATGCGGGGGCATGGACACCCATGTATGGTTTATCGAGAACTCAAGAGAACATGCGGTGAAGATCATCGGGAAGATCCTGCAATCCAGGGAAACCGTGTCCGCCGTTTCCCCATGATAAAACCCCTCCGGACAAAAAAGGACCGGGTATTTGAATTTCGCGGGAAAGCCTTGTACATTTAGCTAAAACTTGGCCCTTGCACCCCCGTCTGAGGATATGGCACTCTCTTCCGCTGCTGATGGCACTTACCGTGGCCGGTAAAAGCTTGTACGCCCAAACAAGCAGTGTTCGCCGGCTTTATTTCAATCACATTACCACGCTCAACGGTTTATCCGGCAATGGTATCACGGCCTTGTTCCGTGACGCGAGGGGCTTTCTGTGGATCGGCACCACGAACGGCCTGAACGAATATGATGGCAGACATGTCACCGTCTTTCACCATAACCGCTTTGATCCGCACTCCATCATCAGCAACACCGTTTACAGCATTGCAGAGGATGACAGCGGTTATTTGTGGCTGGGCACCAACAAAGGCGTGAGCCGGCTGAACCCGTTCAACCACCAAAGCGTCAATTATCGTCATGATCCGGATGACCCCCTCTCGCTGAGCGATGATCATGCATGCAGGGTATATTGCGATAAAGAGGGGACCCTCTGGGTAGGCAATGAATCCGGACTGTCTTATTACAACAAAAGCACCAAAGGGTTTGTCCCCGTTCAGATACTCCCCGATTCACTAAACAAAAGGACCCTTACCGCAGCCGGTGTTTTCCTGGAAGATGCCGAAGGACGCTTCTGGATCGGCACCTATTCGGGCCTGGTGTTGTATGACCGCAAAAAACATACCTTCAGGCGGTATATCTTACACGCGGGCGGCCGAAAAGACGCCAACCCGGTGAGTGCACTTTTTCAGGATCATGCGGGCAGAATCTGGGTCGGTTTCTGGGGCAGCGGCCTTTGCTCGTTTGATCCGGGCCGGGGCACCTTTTCGGTATACAAATGGAATAAAAAGAGCAGGTACAAAGGCGCTGCCAACATTGTATTTGCCATCAGCGAAACCCGTGGTAAAGCGGGAAAATACGTGCTGTGGGCCGGGACCTCGGAAGGCTTGCTAAAAGTGGTGAGGCGCCCTCCTTCTGATGAGACCGTCATCCGGATCGGGCCTGATCCGGGCGATCCCCATGCGCTCAGCAATGCCAATATATCCTGCATGATCGCCGATACCCGGAATATCCTTTGGATAGG
This sequence comes from Chitinophagaceae bacterium, assembly GCA_036278455.1. Classification (GTDB taxonomy): domain Bacteria; phylum Bacteroidota; class Bacteroidia; order Chitinophagales; family Chitinophagaceae; genus FW021-bin31. The sequence goes on from DASULB010000485.1 coordinate 4,076, forward strand.
AACCAAAAACGGGCTCAATGCCTATATGCCGGAGAACCAGCTCTTCTCCAGCATCATACCACTGAAGGGGACCATTAACAGAATATGGGTGGATTCTATTTCTCTTTATCCGCGGTACTTTATCGCCACCTGGTATGGCAACGGGCTCACCGAATTAGACAAAAACTTTCAGCCGGTCCACCGTTGGTTTCATGTTCCGCCGGAAAAACGCCCTATCGATAATGGTCAGATCAGCGATGTACTTGTTTCAAAAGATGGCTCCATCTGGATAGGTACTTTCAACGGCCTTTACCGTTACCAGGATAAGACAGGCGTGTTCACCTCCTGGCTGCACCGGAACGGAAACCAAAACACGGCCGCCAGTAACCACATTACTTCCCTGCAGGAAGACGACAAGGGTTTGTTATGGATCGGAACTTACGGCCAGGGTGTTGACGCCTATGACCCGTCAAAAAACAGCTTTTCCCATTATCGCCATCAGGCCCGGGACACCGCCAGCCTGAGCGATGACCTGGTATGGAACATTTACAAGGACCGCCAGCACCGCATATGGATCGCCACCAACCGTGGATTGAGTTTATTTGATCAAAGTAAAGATGACTTCATCAATTTCACTGACCATCCTGATGACCCCAATACCCTGAAGGGGTCCGGGGTATCGGGCCTGGTGGACGCGGGCGACGGCATCTACTGGATCGCTACCGACAAAGGGCTAAACCGCTTTGACAGGCATACCGGACGGTTCACCTTATATGCCGAGGAAGAGGGCCTGGCCGATGAAGGCATTACCGCACTGGTCACCGATCCGCGCGGCCTGCTCTGGATGTGTACCCGCAGTGGCATTTCCAGCTTTAATCCGGCAACCCACTCTTTTATCAATTATAATGAACAAAACGGCCTGCCTTTCGGGATCAGCGACCAGATGGCCAGAGGCCCTTCAGGTACGATCATCGCCGGTGGGGGCGGGATGCTGCTCAGGTTCAATCCTGCCGATTTTAAGAGCACCTACCGGCCACCGCCGGTATACATCACCGACATCAAAGTAAACGGGCGGACACGGCGTTTTAACAGGGCACCGGAGCAATCAGGTCCCCTGGTATTACATTATCCGGACAGGAATTTCTCCGTTAGTTTCAGCGCCCCCCAATTTCTAAACACCGGGGCGATCAAATACGCCTACCGGCTGGAGGGTGCCGACCCTGAATGGATACCGGCCGGCAACCGTAATTTTGTCTCCTATGGTCAGCTCTCCACCGGCACCTATGTGCTGCAAATAAAGGCTGCTGGAACAGGGGGCGTTTGGGATAAATCCTTCCCTTCACTCCAGGTCATTGTCCTGCCTCCCTTTTGGGGCACCTGGTGGTTCCGGATCGCGGTGATACTGCTCATTGCCTTTTGTATTTATTTGCTGTTTACCCGTCGCATCGGCAACATCCGCCGGCGGGAAGCGCTTCAGACATCCATCAATAAGGAAATGGCTGATATGCGCCTGAAGATCCTTCACACCAGGATGAACCCTCATTTTATGTTCAACGCGCTCAATGCCATCCAGGAATGCATATACACGGGGGAGACCGAAACAGCCGTCCGTTACCTGTCCAAATTTTCACGTCTCACCCGCATGATACTTGAAAATTCAGAGCGAACATTCATCACCGTCAGCCAGGAAATAGAGTTGTTGCAACTGTACCTTGAACTGGAATCCCTTCGTTTTCAAAGGTCCTTTACTTATCACATCACGCATCAGGGAGTGGAAACCGATTTTTTGAAAATGCCCCTCATGGTGGTCCAGCCTTTTGTGGAGAACGCCATTTGGCATGGCCTGTTGCATAAAAAGGGAGATAAAAAGTTGTCGATCACCTTTCAGGCAGATGACGTCTTCATATACGTGACCATCGAGGACAATGGTGTAGGCCGGGATGCCGCACGCCGCAATAAACTCAAGACCATAGAAGAACAACAATCCCTGGGAATCCGTCTGGCATCCGAGCAACTCGAGACCATTGGCAGGCTCAGCAGGCACAAGGCAGGCATCCTGGTGGAAGATCTCTTCCATAAAGACCGCTCCGATCCGGATGGTGATCAACCCGCGGGAACCAGGGTCATCCTGACACTCCCCATTATGACGGAAGAAATTCACAAAGGATGAAGCGGACGATTTCAGCGAATCAAAAAACCATCCGTTAAAAATAACACACCATCCGTTAAACAGGTGCAGGCATTTATAAAATGGTCACCGTCGCCTGCGCTGAACCATGATACTTTAGAAACATGCCGTCTAATGGATGGATCAAAATACCGCTCGGACAAATTGCGTAAATTAGCGTGGGTTTTCAGCATTGTTAAAAAATAAGCCTGTATGCATGCGATTATCGTAGATGACGAACTCAAAGGAAGAAACCTGCTCCGTACATTGCTGGAAAAGGATCCTTCCGGCATCAGCATCGTGGGCATAGCAGCGGGTGCCAGGGAAGGCATTGAACTCATCCGGCAACACCATCCCGACGTGGTGTTTTTAGATATTCACATGCCTGAAATGAACGGATTCGAGATGTTACAGGAGCTGCGGCCGGCGTCGTTTGACACGGTGTTTGTCACGGCTTATGACCAGTTCGCCATCAAGGCCTTCAGGTACCACGCGTTTGATTACCTCCTTAAACCGATAGATGCCGATGAACTTACCCGTTGCACCAACCGGCTACAGGAGAAAAAAACACAGGCGGATTTTCAGCGCCGCCTGGAATCCCTCCTACACCAGCTGGAACAACCCGGCCATCTTCCCGACCGTATCACCATACATTCAATGGATGGCATCACCGTCATTCCGATCGCAAGCATCCTTTACCTGGAGGCCGCGGGCGCTTATACCATTTTTTATTGCGCGGATCAGGATAAGATCATCTCCTCCATCAACCTGAAAGAATATGAAGACCTGCTATCAGAACAGGGATTTTTCAGGGTGCATCACTCCTATCTGGTCAATATGGGTCATGTAAAGAAATTCCTAAAAGAAGATGGCGGCTGCATCCTCATCACGGGTGGTTCCCGCATCCAGCTCAGCAAACGGAAGCGCGAGGAATTCCTGAGGTTACTGGAGAACAAATGAGCCTTCCTCAACCTTCCCCTTGAAGGGGCCGGACAATTACCTCCGGGATGAAGGCCATCTTTTACGCAGGCGCTTTTGCAACAAAATGTCTATTTGCCGCCCATAACATTCAAATTTCTTTCGGACTGCCGCTGCCCTGGAACATACCTCTTTTTATCACTTGTAGCATGCTGCTTTCGGATGGTTTAAAAGCTGCAATCGAATTCAAGTGCTCCACATCGATGATGGCCTGCTGCCAGCATCATGCTGGTCTTATAGAATAACGGCTGTCCGGTGATCCCCAGAATAAACATTCCTGAAATGCTTTGCGATTTGCTCCGTTAAAGCCATCAGTTTATGTATGAACCGCCTGATGATCACCAGGGGATGCCTTTCTTCTATGATGAATCCTTGCTGCGGACCACGGCAACCAGGTTCCATGCAGGAAACATTTCACCTCATTAAAAAAGCTCCTGCTTAGAAGATCAGGCTCCTTTCTTACAAGTGTATGGTTTCACGGAGCCGAAGAAATCGTCCTCCGGAACTATCGGATGCTTCCGTCCGTTAATCAGATACGACCACCTGTTAAAAGATACAGGCCATCTGTTAAAGTTGAGCAACGCAGAAAGTTGTTCTTCGGATATTAGTAGCCGATAAACGATTGGCTGTCCTCTCAACTATACCATTGAAAAACCCACCATGCTGTTTGCAGGTGTTGATTATTGCAAACGACACGATCTGTTGAAAGCCATTGTAAGACAATCATACGCCTACAAGGCTTTTCATCAGTTCTTGTTCCTTTAAATAAAATCCGGATAGTCTTTTAAAACAGGAAACAGGACATATGCACCTGTTTCATCTCATGAGGTATAAAATTCGCCTTTACAAAAAACAGGGTATGAAAAGCAGTACGACCTACGATGATTATCTTCCGGACAGCCTGTCGGATCTCCTGATCCTGCAACAGGATCTCGCCCCAGCGTTGTCTCACCACCGGTTGTCTTTTTACCCGTCGTCTTTGGAGGCAGATATTTTGCGCGATCAGAATGATCACCTGAAAAAACAGCTGTCCTCTCTAAATGTTCAGGTGGAAAGGTTTGCCCTGATGGCACACCGGGAAAATGAAGGTTTTCCCTGCCCACCCCTAAAACGACCTTTCATGAACTGCTCCGGTTTTTTATTCAGGTCCCTCCTGGTGGCCGGGGGCGTCTTCTGCTGGAACGGGCCCGCGGGGGTCCGGGTTTTCTAAGCTTTTTAATGATGAGTCACCCCATCGGCGACACCGAGCCGGACGGCCCCTCTGTAACCAACATTCATTCATTTAAAACTTACCAAAATGGAAAAATCAAAAAAAACTGAATTTGTCTTTACCCTGGAAGGAATTGAGCTCCCGGAGGATGTACACAGTAACATCGCCAGGGATATCCAGGATGTTGTCATGAAACATCTCGGTGGTATAAACCAACGCCAGGCACCCTCCAGGGAGCTAAACAAGAACGCCTACCTCATGGTAAACCAGGGCCGCTGGAACGGTGGCATCCTCAGGGCGATCAACCCCGAAAAGCTGAAAAGCGCGATCGACAAAGGCAACATCAAAGAAGTCGGCGCCCTCATCGGCATGGAATAAACCATTCAGCCAAAATGAAAAATGATCATAAATCCTGTCCAAGCGCTCCCATGAAAGCCGGAACGGTTTTGTTGGGCATCGTCAATCAGGACGATGAGATCGATTTTGTCAGCAACATCACCAAGATCAACGAAGCTTTTGTCCAGTCCGCCAAAGCGGGCATTTCTCCGGAAAAGCGATTCAGGTTTGCCGGGTCCTGTGTTCAATCAGGGTGTAAGCAGTGGACAGGAACCCGCTGCGGCGTCATCGACAGGGTGCTCAACAGCCTGGAAGAAAAGTATATAAAAGCACATCTTCCCTCTTGTGCCATCAGAGAAAACTGCAGGTGGTTCGCACAAAGCGGCGCAAAGGCCTGCGGGGTCTGTCCTGCTGTCATCACGGACGTTACCTGATCGATAGCCGCGGCAGACCGGCAGGATCAAAAAATGTTATCTGCCTGATTCCATGACTGACCGTCATGGCGGAGCCGCTTCTTTGGGCGGCCTCTGCACCCGGCCTGCCCCTCAACTAAATTGGCATGAAACTGCAAACACAACCCTCCTCCAACAGTAGCGGGTTCATAAGCGGTAACGGCAAAACAGTCGCTATTCTCTGCTATCTGGGCCTGATTGGCTGGCTACTCGCCTATGTCCTGCATCTGAACAAAAGGACTTTCCTGGGAGCCTATCACCTCCGCCAGACCATCGCACTTTTTATCCTCGCCATCGCCCTGTGGGTCGGCCAAATGTTAATGATTCCCGTCCATACTACCTCCTGGATAACCATCGTCCTGACGCTCCTGGTGCGCTTTGCACTCCTTTTTTGCTGGATCATCGGCTTTACCGGTGCCGTCAAAGGAAAGAAACGGCCCATGCCGCTTATCGGGGAAAAGGCACAGCAATTATTCCGTTAAGGGGTTCGGAAGCGATAAGCAAATCTCCATACCCGACAGCTGAGGGGTACCCTTAAATAGGGGTGATCACCGGGGTAGGGTAAATTCCCAAAAATTGCATTTCCTTTAAGATTGCTGAGGTGTCTTTTAAGCGGCCGGAGAAGCTCCTCCATGGAAATTGAAAACCAACCGCAAACAAGCGTGATGCAGCCTCTATACAGAAAAGCCTTTGACAACATCACTGTAACTGCTGATACGCAGAAAGGCAGCCACGCGGCTGCCTTTCTGCTTCATGAGATGAAAAAAATATTTTACAAATGGATCGCCTCCCCATAAGCCACCTCAATGGCGTCCTTCACGGACTCGCTCATGGTGGGATGCGGATGAATGGCGTTCAATACCTCCTGGTAAGTGGTCTCCAGTTTGCGGCCAAGTACCGTTTCGGCTATTAATTCCGTTACATTGTAACCGATCATATGGGACCCAAGCCACTCGCCGTACTTGGCGTCAAAGATCACCTTAACGAATCCCTCGGTTGCGCCTGCTGCGCTGGCCTTGCCGGATGCCGACAACGGGAATTTTCCAACTTTGATGTCATACCCCGCATCCTTCGCCGCTTTTTCGGTATACCCCACCGAAGCGATCTCCGGTGTGCAATAGGTACATCCGGGGACATTATTGTAATCCAGCGGTTCGGGCAGATGCTTATATTTCTTCGCGTTGTAGGCAATGTTCTCCACGCATATAATGCCCTCCTTAGAGGCTACATGCGCCAACGCCTGGCCGGGAGCGCAATCCCCGATGGCGTATATGCCCGGCACATTCGTTTGATAATATTTATCCACGCTGACCTTGCCCTTTTCTGTTTTGATCCCCAGGGCTTCCAGGCCGATGTCCTCAATATTGGCCACCACTCCTACGGCACTGAGCACGATGTCTGCTTCCAGCGTCACCTCGCCGTCCTTGGTCTTCACTTTCGCCTTGACGCCATCGCCCGAAGTATCCACGCCGGTCACTTCCGAGGAGGTCATGATCTCAATACCTTTTTTCTTATAGATCTTCTCCAGTTCTTTGGAAATTTCCTCATCTTCCACCGGCACGATGCGCGGTAAAAATTCAACAATGGTCACTTTGGTGCCGATGCTGTTATAAAAATAAGCGAATTCCGCTCCGATGGCACCGGAACCGACGATGATCATCGATTTTGGCTGATCTTTCAACACCATGGCCTCGCGGTATCCGATTATTTTCTTGTGATCGATCTTCAGGTTGGGCAATTCCTTGGCACGTCCGCCCGTAGCCAGGATAATATGCGCGGCTTCATGAACGGTCGCCTTACCGTCTTTATCGGTTACCTCCACTTTTCCTTTGTCCTTGAGTTTACCGGTTCCCACCAGTACGTCAATCTTATTTTTTTTCATCAGGAACTGTACCCCTTTGCTCATCTTATCGGCCACCTTTCTGCTGCGTGCCACCATGACACCAAAATCAGCCTTGGGGTCGGATACCGTTACGCCATAGTCCGCCGAATGTAAGGCGTATTCCATGACCTGCGCACTCTTGAGCAGGGCCTTGGTGGGGATACATCCCCAGTTAAGACAGATCCCGCCTAATGCTTCCCTTTCGACCACCGCTGTTTTCAGTCCCAATTGCGTAGCGCGGATAGCGGCTACATAGCCTCCGGGGCCACTGCCTATTACGATTACGTCGTATGCCATATGAATTATTATTTAAATGAAAGTGGGCTCAAAGGTAAAAAGAAATCACTAAAAAATGAGGAACTATCGGCCGGTCCGGGCGGCAAACGCAGACAAACACCGATGAGCGCCGGTGAGCACGGATCACCATCCGTCAGGACCGTGCATTCAACGTTTATGCGCCGGCCAACCGGCCGGGAAAATAAAACAACGAGGACTAAATCAGTGTGTTCGGAAAGGATGTTCCGGAGTTCCGGAAGGCTTTCGCCTAATCTTGTTTAACCATTCGCCCGGTGGCCCCTTCGGTTTCTGTCTTATCGGACAGGTTCGGATCCGTGGTTCCCGTACGGGAGGCATCGCGGCGGGTGGCATATTCCCTGGCGGCCCGGGCGAATTTCACGAATAAGGGATGGGGATTTTCCACAGTACTTTTCAGTTCGGGATGAAATTGTGTCCCCACGAAGAAGGGATGGTCCTTCAGCTCGATGATCTCCACCAGTTCGGTCTCGGGATTTCTGCCGCTGGGGATCATGCCGGCTTTTTCAAAATCACCCAGATACTCATTATTGAATTCATAGCGGTGACGATGCCGTTCGCTGATATGGCCAGTGCCGTAAACATTATAGGCGAGGGTACCGGATTTTACGTTGCAGGGATAAGCACCCAGGCGCATGGTTCCTCCTTTGACAGTCACTTTTTTCTGCTCTTCCATCAGGTCGATCACCGCATGGGCGGTACCGGGCCGGACTTCCGTGGTATGTGCATCCTTCCAGCCAAGGACATGCCGGGCGAACTCCACCACCGCGCATTGCATCCCCAGGCAGATGCCAAAGAAAGGAATGCCCTTCTCCCGGACATATTGCACGGCCGCGATCTTACCTTCGATGCCCCGGTTACCAAAACCAGGCGCCACCAGTATGCCGTCCAGGTGGCCCAGTTTCTCAGCAACATTGTCTGTTGTCAGGTACTCCGAATGAATATTCTGCACGACGATCTTGCATTCATTGACCGCTCCGGCATGGATAAAGGATTCGAGAATGGATTTATAAGCGTCCTGCAATTCCACATATTTTCCTACAAGCCCTATGGTGATCTTGGATTTGGGATATTTCAATTTGTCCAGAAAGCCACGCCATTTGGTCAGTTCGGGCTCCCGTGTAATGGGAATGCGCAGCTTCTGCATGCAGATCTGGTCCAGACGCTCCTGCATCATTTCCATGGGTACTTCATAGATGGTAGGAACATCCGCCGCTTCGATCACCGAATCCACGGTTACATTACAAAACAGCGCGATCTTCTTTTTCAGGTCGCCGAACATCGGCTCCTCTGTCCGGCAGACGATCACGTCCGGATGGACGCCGGCCTCGCTGAGCAGCCGCACGGAATGTTGTGTAGGCTTTGTTTTAAGTTCCTTGGCGGCCTTTAAATAAGGGATCAGCGTGAGGTGCACCACCAGGCAGTTCTCGGAGCCCAGTTCCCATTGCAACTGGCGTACCGATTCAATGTAGGGAAGGGATTCAATATCACCCACCGTACCGCCGATCTCGGTGATGACAATGTCGTATTTACCATTATTGCCGAGCAGCAGTATCCGTCGTTTGATCTCATCGGTGATGTGCGGGATCACCTGAACGGTTTTGCCTAAATAGGCCCCTTCCCGCTCCTTATTAATGACCGTCTGGTAAATACGGCCGGTCGTCACGTTGTTGGCCTGCGAGGTGGGCGTATTGAGAAAGCGCTCATAATGTCCCAGGTCCAGGTCGGTTTCAGCGCCGTCTTCGGTCACAAAACACTCCCCATGTTCATAAGGGTTGAGCGTGCCGGGGTCTACATTAATATAGGGGTCGAATTTCTGGATGGTGACCCGGAGTCCCCTGGCCTGCAGTAATTTTGCCAGCGAAGCCGCGATGATGCCTTTACCCAAAGAAGATGTAACTCCCCCCGTGACGAAGATGTATTTAGCCATAAACTAAGTTTTCTGTAAAATGAAAAAGGACCATAGAGGAAAGTGCCTGTCATCGGCAAGAATGTCTGAAATTTCCACGAGGTCATGCAAAGTTACGCTTTTTTAGTCGCAGGCAAAACCAATTATCCACATTCGGTTCCAAATGTGGATAAAACAAATGACCTGCTTTTGACAGGCGTTCCCGGTCGGTTCATCCCGGGACCGCTGTGATGCCGCTGAAAATGGCCGGATGGTCCATAATCCCCTCTTTGGTGTAGCTTTGCACGGGAAAACAACACACTCCTATGGACATGCAACCCAAAAAAGTAAAGGATTCACTCGTCGTCATGACTGAGCTTGTACTCCCAAACGATACCAATTTGTTCAAAAACCTGATGGGAGGCCGGCTGATGTACTGGATGGACATCGCTGCGGCGCTGTCCGCCATGAAACATTGCGGCCATCCGGTAGTGACGGCCTCTGTGGACAATATTTCCTTTGAAAATCCCATTCCCCGCGGCAATGTCGTCGCCATTCATGCGGCGGTGACCAGGGCCTTCAACACTTCCATGGAAGTGCACATGCGGGTCTGGGGTGAAGATCCTCTTCAGCGAGTAAAATACAAGTCCAATCAGGCATTTTTTACTTTTGTGGCCCTTAATCCCGACGGAAGGCCGCAGCGGGTCCCCCCGGTGGAACCCGAAAATGAAGAAGAGCAGGAACTTTTTGACGGCGCCATCCGCCGTCGCCAGGTGCGGTTGATACTCGGGGGTAAGATGGATCCCGAAGATGCCGAAGAGTTGAAATCGCTTTTCTTAAAGTCCAAGTAATGGCCCGGCAGTGAAAAAATGGATTACACTGTTGTCTCAACTCCCCGGCGCCCGGTAATTTACGCCGATTCCTCGACCGTAATGCGGTCCCACTGGGGATGTCGCTTGAGATAAGCACGAACGAACGGACAGTAAGGGATGAGCTTCTGTTTATTTTCCTCAATGTTTAAAAAGGCTTTTTCCACCAGCGCAGGCCCTGCAGCCGTCCCTTTCAGGGCGGCCGGGATCTCCGTATGGATCAAAAATATCCTGTCCCCCTTGCGTTTATATTCGATATAAGCGGTTTCTTTGTCTACCTGTAGTTCAAACCGCTGTTTGTCAACGTTGTCCTTCAGCAGGATGTTTTCCAGTTCCTGTTTCATGGTATCTTTTTTAAACAATGATGCTCGCCTGCGTTAAAGATAACATAATTTTTATTTTACATCTTTCTTTACGGGACCAACCGCAGAGTTGTTAAATTCTACATAAAAAACGCAGCAGGCAGATAAACGAATATCGATAATTTTGCGACGGCTTAAGAAAACGGTGGATTAGCACCATGTCCATTATCGTTTCTTGAGGGCGTGAAGGTATTCAGCGCCTCAGATCAAAGACACCGCCATCCCATCACGCGATAATCCGGATGCCGGCGTCGTTCGGGACGACGAGGTCGCTGGTTATAATCCGGTCATCCCGACTTTTAGGGGTTTCAAACAACCCCAAAAAGCTGCTAAAACATTGATTTTAGCCGCTT
>DASULB010000486.1:0-4996 GCA_036278455.1 Chitinophagaceae bacterium
CCAATTCCTATTACATGGAAAATGCTTCTTATTTCCGCTGCAGGAACATCCAGTTGGGCTATACCTTTCCCAAAGGATTCTTGCAAAGAGGGGGTATTGAGAACCTGCGGATTTACGTGCAGGCGATCAACCTTTTTACGGTCACCAAATATGACGGTCTGGATCCGGCCATAAGCGGCATAGATGGCAATATGGGAGTAGATTATGGAAGCTATCCTTTTGTAAAGCAATTCCTCGTAGGTGCCAATGTCACTTTTTAAGACCCAACGGTACTTTATATCTTTTACCTTTAAATGATTATACGATGAAAAATAAAAATATACGGCCGTTACTGATCGCTTTGTTCACCATCGGGATGACGTTTTTTTCCTGCAAAAAAAGCTTCCTCAAAGTACAACCCCGAGGGGTGTTGGGCGATGAACAGATGGCCACTCCGCAAGGGGTCAAAGAGGCCCTTATTGCCGCTTATTCTGACCTGGACGGGCAATATAACCCCAATGGCTTTAATTTTTATGCACAGCCGGATAACTGGTTGTATGGAAGTATTTGCGGCGGAGATGCGCATAAAGGATCTGACCCCGGTGACCAGGCACTCGCTATGGCGATCGCCACCTTTCAGGGTCTTCCGAACAACGATTATCTTGAAACGAGGTTCGAGTGGGTGTATGACGGCATAGCACGCAGTAACCTGGTTTTAAAGCTGTTGCCTCAGGTCAAGGGACTTGCCCCTGCCGATACGATTAATATGAACGCCCAGGCGCGTTTCCTAAGAGGATTTTTCGCATTCACCGCCAAAAAGACCTGGAACATGGTTCCCTGGGTGGATGAATCAGTCAGCTACGCTAAGCAAAACTTCGAAGTGGCAAACGATAAGGATATTTATCCGGAGATTGAAGCGGATTTCCAATACGCCTACCAGAATCTGCCAGCGACACAGGACGCCATCGGAAGGGCCAACAAATGGGCTGCAGGGGCATTTCTGGCCAAGGTCTATATGTTCGAAAAAAAGTACAAGGAGGCCTTGCCAATTCTTAATGATTTAATCACCAAAGGAAACACCGCAGACGGAACACCTTACGCCTTACAGGCTAAATTTTCTGATAACTTTAATTTTCACCATCAGAACTCCTCTGAATCGGTGTTCGCTATCCAGGCATCCCTCAATGACGGCGCGCAGTCTTACCATGGAAATGTCGGTGATCTGCTAAATTATCCTTATGGTAACGGGGCACTGACAGGGTGTTGCGGCTTCTTTCAACCCAGCATAGAACTCGTGAATTCTTACCGTACAGGAGCTAATGGCCTTCCATTATTGGATGGCTCTTATAACAATCCGGCCAATGCTGTAAAGAACGATCAGGGGCTGGCTTCTACCCAACCCTTTACGCCTGATGCCGGTAACCTGGATCCCCGTGTGGACTGGACAGCGGGTCGCCGGGGCATCCCTTATCTGGATTGGGGCATAGACCCGGGCAAGGACTGGATCCGTAACCAGGCCAGTGCCGGCCCGTTTTCACCCAAGAAAAACGTTTTTTACAAGGCGGATGTCGGATCAGGAGGTGACAATTCGGCCACGCAATGGGCCCCCACCAATGCCATTAACTTTAATCTGATCCGTTTCGCTCAGGTACTGCTCTGGGCCGCTGAATGCGAGGTAGAAGTCGGGAGCCTGACCAATGCCGAAAAATATGTAAATATGGTCAGAAACAGGGCGGCTAATCCCAATGATTTTGTCATGAATGGGAATCAACCCGCGGCTAGTTATCTCATCAAGGCTTATCCCGCCGGATGGTTTAGCGCTCAGGGACAGGACATCGCCCGTAAGGCAGTCCACTTTGAAGAAAAGCTTGAACTGGCTATGGAAGGCCAGCGTTTCTTTGATCTTGTAAGATGGGGTGAAGCGGACTCTGCCATTAACGCCTATTTCAACTATGAAGGTCAGTTTACAACGGATGTGAAAGGTGCAAAATTCACAGCTGGCACCAATGACTATTTCCCACTCCCTCAAACCCAGATAGACCTCAGTAATGGCACCCTGAAACAAAATCCCGGGTATCATTGATGTAAGTCTCATTTGTTTCTAACAGTAATCGTAAGTTAAACCCGCAAAGCCAACAAAGCTTGCGGGTTTTTTTTACCCTCTAAATTTCAAGTGATACAAAGAGTCTCCTTATTACGCGGCATCCTGTTTTTAGCCGCAGTGTCGTTGTTGTCACTATCGGGCGTCTCCGCCCAAACCGTAAAAGGATAAACAGGTTTGCACCGTTTGGGTAAAAGTCCCGTTCGCCAAATCGTTTCGACAATGACATTACAGCAAAAAGTAAAGGCCATCGTGGGAATGGGAATCTATATTCCACCGCCGCCACCAGGTGCCGATACGTTTAAACTGCCCGCAGGATTTAAAATGCCACCGATGGACCCGGAGGCTGCCAGGATCCCGCAAAAGGTTCCCGGGGCAGTCGGACGGACACACCCGCTCGCAACAATGGGCATTCCATCCATTACCCTCTCGGACGGCCCGGCGGGTATCAGGATCAACCCCATCCGGAACCATGACAGTTCGCGGACCTACTACGCAAAGGCTTTCCCCGTGGCGACCCTGCTCGCTTCCACCTGGGACACGGCGGTGGTAAAGCGAATGATCCCTGTCTCTACCGCCTTACCACAGAGATATGGACGCAGAGCCGGTTAGTGGACAAATGCAGCCAGCTCATTGGTATTCGCTCACTATCATACCACGCTGGGCGGGTTTCAAGTTAAATGGTAAACCACTTCGACTTGTGGGAACGAACCTATTCAACCTGTTTGCAGGCATCGCTATTTTTATTTCCTGCCTGGGCTTGCTGGGCTTAGCGACCTTTACGGCGCAGAGGAGGAGGAAGGAAATAGGCATCCGCAAGGTACTGGGCGCCGGTGTGGGGAATATTATTAGGCTCATCAGTATGGATTTTTTAAAGTTGGTATTTGTCGCGATCGTCATTGGGACACCCATCGCCTGGCTGGTCATGAACAAATGGTTGCAAAATTTTGCCTACAGGACCAATATAAGCTGGTGGATATTTGTAGTGGTGGGCCTGGTGGCGATACTGATCGCATTAATAACGGTAAGCTGGCAGGCGGTGAGGGCAGCGATTGCAAACCCGGTGAAGAGTTTACGAACGGAATAGATGTCAGTCTATGGAATGAATTAATAATCGGCGTTGCAAATAATTTTTACGGATGGGAAATTATTGCCAGGCTCACCATTTGGAAGATATTGAAACTTTTTGGGGTGGCGTTTCACAATAAATTCTATATATTAAAAAACATTATTGTCCGACAAAAAATTCATTAAAAACAGCCGCAATCCCTTGCAGCCAGCACTTTGGAATAAAAAACACATGTCTGTAATTGCGGGTTAGTTTCCTGGATAAAGCAAAATGGCAAAGTACCCACAGTCTTATTTTGTTGAAAATTCTCTACAAAGTAGTGATAGTCATAAGTGTTCTTAAATGAAATGGAGTCATGCCACGCCAGAGAGGTACCAATATGTTATTTTAAATTAATTATAATAAAAAATAAATGCAAATAGATCCAGGGTCCCCCTTCAAAATGCCAATACGTAGCAGCCACGTGCACTAGGACGACATCATAAATTACAGGGATATTGAGATGATTCGTAAGCTGGATAACAGCATGGTGCACAGAAATTATTTACAATTCAAACAGGGTATAAAAAACATTATTCAGTCTGAAATGCAAACGGCTGTTAAAGGATCCAGGATTACGTCATTTGGTAATAAAGACGGGGAAAACGCTTGAACGTTATTAGATGAGATCATTTGTTTATCAATCAGAACATGGTCAATTAAAAAAGCCATCCTATAAAAGATGGCTTTTTCTCTAACACTAAATCATTAATGGACCTCGATCCTTTTAGGAGCTTTCTTTTTGGCCTCTTCCTTTTTTGGAATGACCAAATGAAGTACGCCATTTTCATATTTTGCCCCAATACTCTCTTCATCTACTACGTCCTTTGGTAACTGAAAGCTACGTTGAAAGGATTGATAGCTGAATTCTCTACGGGTGTAATTGCCGTTTTCTTCCTCATTCTTTGTCACTTCTTTTTCGGAAGAAATAGTGAGCAGATTGCCGTCCAGCATGATATGGAAATCTTTTTTATCCATTCCAGGAGCAGCTACTTCCACCTCATAGTTATCCTCCGTTTCTTTAACATTTACGGACGGCAATGTGGAATCCGTAGCAGAAAAATTCCTATTATCCCAGTTAAAAGGGTCACGGTTCAGGAAATCATCGAACCAACTTTGCAACGTAGGCAAATTCCTATTGTTGCCATTCCATTTTACAATTGCCATAACAACCTCCTTTTTTTTAATGGTTAATCAATATTCATAGTATTGTTAACAATATCTAACAAGAGACTTACAATATCCTTGCCACAGCACTTCATCCTGAAAAAATTTCAGAACGGATGAAAATTTATCAGAAAATTACTTTTATCAAACGACAAAATAACATTTTGAAGACCTATGCCTTAGCCTAACTGTCCAAAATCCATAATGCTTTTAGCTTTAATATGGTAGGATATCTCATAACTCACTCTAAAATAACAAATTATGGTTGACATGTGAACGCTAATGTATATAATCATACAAATCAACTTCTTTTAAAATCAACGAACTTATAAAATTACAAATCTTTATTCCTTTCCCTGATCAGATCATGCTCTCAGCCCGCTGACAGCGCACGGGCGCTTATCGAAAGAAAATAGCCGCAGATTCCGAAGTTTTTTATACTCAACTACATTTTATGCTATAAAGCCTTATATATTGGCGTTAATATATTAAGTGGGATTATTAATGTCGGAATTGGCAGCAGACAGCGGCTATTCCCCCGGCAAGGGGTTTTGTGACCTTACTCACACCGAACAGATGGCGAAAAGAATAAAGGCTGCGGGCATGGGGTTTCTGTTGGATTTCCACTACAGTGATACCTG
>DASULB010000487.1:0-7806 GCA_036278455.1 Chitinophagaceae bacterium
TAGCAGTGAGCTAAAGAATCTCAATCCGTCCGGAGGGCATCCATACCAATAAATCATTGAACTGACAGCCGGCTCTGAAGAGATCCTATAACTTCTATAGGTTCTAAGCAGAAATCCCGCCACCGCGAAAATCCAGTCATCTGTATTCAGAGTGATTTCGGTATATTATGTATTTTGCCTTGAAAGACCCCGATTTATCCTTGTAAAAATATACTTTTGTCTACGTTATCTATGATGCATGATTTAAACCTTACACTGATTCAGACACCCCTGATATGGGAAAACCCGGAGGCCAATCTGGAAATGCTGGATCGAAAGATCGACAGCCTGCCTGAGACCGCCGAGCTGGTGATCCTTCCGGAAATGTTTACCACCGGCTTTAGCATGCGACCGGAAGAATTTGCCGGATCCATGGACGACGCGCCGGTACGGTGGATGCTCATGAAAACGAAACAGAAAAACATCATCCTTGCCGGAAGCCTGATGATCCGGGAAGATGACCATTATTACAACCGTCTTTTATGGGTGCTTCCCAACGGAATGATGGGGTTTTACGATAAAAGGCATCTATTTGGATACGCCGAAGAAAACCAGCATTATCAACCGGGTGAGAAAAGACTGATCGCCCGCGTTAAAGGCTGGAGGATTTGCCTGGTTGTCTGCTACGACCTGCGGTTCCCGGTCTGGCTCAGGCAGCCCCCGGAGCCGGAGAACCGTTATGATTTGCTTGTTTGTGTCGCCAACTGGCCCGGGAGCCGGGCGGTGGCCTGGAACACGCTCCTCAGGGCACGCGCCATAGAAAACGAGTGTTATGTTGCCGGAGTAAACCGTACGGGCGTGGATGGTAATGGAATCGCTTATAAAGGAGATTCCTGTGTGATCGATCCGGCAGGCGAGCTCCTGCTTACCGCCGGGGACGATGAAGCCAGCGTTCTGGACTGCACCATCAGCAGGGGGGTGATCAATGATCAGCGGCGCCGGTTCCCTTTCCTGGATGATGCCGACAGATTTTTCATGGAGAAATAGGGCAGATGATGATATTCAACCAACAAAATAAAGCGATATGAGCAAAACAGCGTATATAGCTGAGCGGATCTTCACCGGAGAGAAGTTTATCGGCGGGCATGCCGTCATTGTTGACGGGGGCATTGTAGAAAGCGTCATTCCCACCGGCACCCTGCCATCCGATATCAACACACGTCAATTACCGCACCAGACGCTGGCGCCCGCCTTTATGGACTTGCAGATTTATGGTGGTGATGAAGGAATGTTTTCCCTTTTCCCCTCTGTGGAATCCCTGCAGGCGACCCATCGTTATTGTGTCCGGGGCGGCGCCACGCACTTTATGGCGACGGTGGCCACGAATGACCCTGAGATCACCTACCAGGCGATCAGCGCCGCACGTGAGTACTGGGCGCAGGGACTACCCGGGTTGCTGGGTTTGCATCTGGAGGGGCCTTACCTGAACCCTGAAAAGAAAGGGGCTCATCTGACACGGTATATTAAGCGGCCTGTCCTGCAAGAAGTAAAGGATCTGCTGTCGGTCGGCGAAGGGATGATCCGCATGATGACGGTCGCGCCTGAATGCTGTGACGACGAGGTGATCCGCTATTTGATGGAGCATGGGGTAGTGGTCTCAGCGGGTCACAGCAACGCCACCTACGACCAGGCGATGGATGCCTTCCACCTGGGGATTCCCACGGCCACCCACCTTTACAACGCCATGTCACCCCTGCAACACCGGGCGCCCGGGATGGTGGGCGCCATTTTTGACGGGGATGTCTTCTGCAGCATTGTCGCCGATGGCATCCATGTGGATTTCGCCGCCGTGCGTATTGCCAAAAAAATCATGGGTAACAGGCTGTTCCTCATCACCGATGCCGTAACAGAGGCCCAGACCGATTCTTACACCTACATCATGGAAAATAACCGCTATGTCACGGAAAACGGTACGCTGGCAGGTTCCTGCCTGACCATGGGCCGGGCGGTTAAAAACCTGATCATTGAAATGGGTATAGATCCCGCAGAGGCGTTGCCTATGGCTTCACTCTATCCTGCCAGGGTAATCGGCAGGGACAACTCACTCGGAAGAATTGCGCCGGGTTATGAGGTCGACTGGGTAGTACTGGATCAGGAATATGACGTCCAGGGGACGATTACCGGCGAGGTAAAATAATAAAGCCGGGAGTCGCACTGTGACTCCCGGTCAGTATTTTATGGATAAAGTCCTTCTGGACGAAGCGCTCCGTCTATTTAATGCCCAATTTGGTCTTTACCTGCGCGGTCAGGTCTTCACTGGTGGGCTTTACCACCAGGATGCTGCCGTCACCGGTATCGTTGAACACATAGGTGTAACCTTTTGCCTTGGCAACAGCCTCTACGGCTTTCTGGGCCTTGGCGATGATGGGTTGCAACAGCGCGTTTTGTTTTGTCTGCATTTGTTGTGTGGAAGACTGCTGTAGCTGGGAAATGCGGTTCTGCAGATCGCGTAATTCGGATCTTTTCACTTCCTTGATGGCATCGTCCATTTTCAGGCTGTCCTTCACAAAAGCACTGGCTTTCGTCTGCAGTTCCTGCTGCATGGCCTGCATCTGTCCAATAAGGTCATTGCGGTATTTTCCCAGGGCGGTATCCGCTTGCGCGTACTCAGGCATGCCGGTAACGAGTTCCTGCATGTCCACGTATGCGATCTTCTGGGCATCTACTTTGGCAGCACTCAGCGTTGCCACTAACACTACTGCAAGGATTGCTAGTTTTTTCATTGTCGAGACTTAATTTGTTTAACTGATTTTTTAATTGATCTTTTTTAAATTTATATAAAACATTTGCGGCCTGTATTCCACCCGGGGCTGGAAATCAGGTGCGAAAATAATTATTTTTTTATTCCCAGTATCTTTAAAACCTCTTCGCTTTTATCCAGTTTCGGGTCGGCATAAAACACGGAGATGCCCCCGGATTTGTCAAACACGATATCATACATATTTTGAGCGGCCAGTTTTTGCACGGCATTGTAGATTTTGTCCTGTACCGGTTTGATAAGGGCCTCTCTTTTCCTGAAAAGGTCTCCCTGGTAGCCGAAACGTTGTTTCTGCAAATCGCGGGCCTGTTTTTCGAGGTTCATGATCTCATCCTGACGTTTTTTCTTAAGCGTATCGGTCAGCATTACCTTTTCCGCGTTGTATTGCTTGTAGAGCTTATCCGCCTGCTGGAACTTGGCGTCCACTTCCTGCTGCCATACCTTGGCGATGGAATCCAGCTTGTGCTGCGCCTGACCGTATCCGGGCATCTTTTCCAGTATATAATGGGAATCGATCACCGCGTACCGCTGCGCCTGGGCAAGGGAACAGGTGCCGGCAAATAAAACAGCGATGAGCAATAACTTTTTCATACAGGGCAAAATTGTTAAAAATTATTCAAATGTATTGTTAAAGTTAAAAAAGGTTAAAAACGGGACAAATGACTTTAATCCGGTTCGTAACCCAGCATGAAGCTGAATTTGGTGGCGTTCTTCAGGCCGCCGCCTTTTGTCAGACGGTCAAACCCTACACCGTAATCAAATCCCAGCAGGCCGAACATCGGCAGGTAAAAGCGCATGCCTATGCCGGCGTCCCGCCGGAGCCGGAAGGGGTTGAAATCCTTGATCCCGTCGTACCCGTTTGCGGCGTCTATAAAGGTCAGCGCGTAAATCGTGGAACTGGGGTTCAGACTGATCGGATAACGGAGCTCCAGGGTGTATTTATTGAAAATGGTGAAGCCCTGGTAGCCGGTGGGCGGATTCTGGTTATCCGGGTTCACCTTGGGGTTACTGGTATAATAAACCGGGTACCCTCTTTGGGAAATGATGTCCTTGCCGTAATAAATGTAGTTGCTGATACCATCGCCGCCGAGTTCAAACCGCTCGAACGGAGATAGCGGCACATCAGGATTGTAGCGCCCGATGATGCCAAGCTTGGCTGCCAGGTGCAACACGAAGGTCTTGTGGTCCTTGCCCATGGGTCTGCCGATCGGGAAATACCATTGTCCGGTAAACCGGTATTTCTGGTACTCGATGAATCTGAACTTCTCCTGCGCTGTCAGGTGACTGTAGTCCTTTCCTGGCTGGAATGCCGAGTAGGGTGGCGTAAA
Source organism: Chitinophagaceae bacterium (assembly GCA_036278455.1). Taxonomy (GTDB): domain Bacteria; phylum Bacteroidota; class Bacteroidia; order Chitinophagales; family Chitinophagaceae; genus FW021-bin31. Next base: position 4,126 of record DASULB010000487.1, read on the forward strand.
CTGACCGTAGAGGGTGAATTGCGAGCCGGCAGTCGGGAACAAAGGCTGGTTGGTGGAGTTCCTGTCAAGCGTTATCCTGAGATAGATGTTATTGGAGACACCCGTCGTTAAACCGGAAGGGGTGAAGATAGGGTCATTGAAATAACTCCTCAACTGGTAGCGCTCATAGCTCATCTGGAAGGAAAGGCTGAAGAAGTCATCCGGCCATTTAAGCTGTTTACCATAAGACACGCTAAAGCCCGTGGTTTTCAGGTAAGAAGTGTCGTTGAATATCGGAATGTATCCCTGGTAAGAGGGGTTGGAGAATTTATTGTGGTAATAACTGATGGTAAAAGGGTTGTGCTTTTTGCCGCCCAGCCAGGGCTCGGTAAAGGATACGTTGTAAGAACTGTAGTATTTACCGTTGGATTGCAGCTGCACCGACAGGGTCTGGCCGTCACCGCTGGGCAGGGGACGCCAGGCATCCTTGTGAAAGATGTTGGCGATCGAGAAATTATTGAACGACATGCCGATCGTTCCGGTGATGCCGTAATAGCCGCCCCATCCCGCGGACAGGTTGAGTTTGTCGGAGGGCTTTTCCACCACATTCCAGCCGATATCCACCGTACCGTTCTGCGGATTGGGTTGGGGAGTGGGTGTTACCTTTTGCGGATCGAAAAATCCCAGCTGGGAGATCTGGCGCATGGAGCGGATGATGTCCTGGCGGCTGTACTTGTGTCCCGGGATGGTACGCAGCTCCCGGCGGACCACATGCTCATTGGTCTTGTCGTTGCCGGTGATGAGCACCTTGTTGATGTCGGCCTGGGGACCTTCCACCATGCGCATTTCATAATCGATGGTATCGCCATGGATGGCCGTCTCCACCGGGGTGATGTGGAAAAACAAGTAGCCGTTATCCTGGTACAGGCTGGAGATATCCCCTCCCTCCTGGGTGGGTGTTACGCCCAGCCTTTTGTCCAGCAGCGAGAGGTTGTAGACATCTCCCCGCTGAATACCGAGAAAACGGCTGAGCAACGAGTCGGGGTACTTGGTATTGCCTTTCCAGGTGATATCACCGAAATAATATTTGATTCCCTCGGACACCTTGAGGGCGATGTCCAGGCCGCCTTCCGGCGACTGGTAAGTGGTGTCGGCGAGGATGGTGGCATCACGGTAGCCCTGTGTATTGTAATAATCGAGCACTTTCGTCTTATCATCCTCGTACTTCTGCTTGTTGTATTTGGCCGAAGTGAAGAACTTTAATCTTAAATAAGGGTTCAAAAAAGCCCGGGTCTTGGAAAAGGAAAGAAACCCCCAGGAATGAAGATATTCCTTAAATGTGATAGGGCTCGTTTCACCGTATACATTCTTATCCTCGGCGGAGTAAAGACTGATCCGGGAACGTTCTTTGGTCCCCTTCATCTGTTTTTCCAGTTTGCGGTCCGATATATGGGTGTTCCCGTCAAAAAAGATCTGGCTGATCTTTATCTTCTCCCCCCTGTCTATGTGAAACAGAAGGTCTACCGTGTTGAGCAGCCCCTTGGTGGGTTGCTCGGTGATCTTCACCGTCACATTCTGGTAGCCCTTGTCATGGAAATATTTTTTGATCTTGTCGGTCGCGCTCAGCGTGGTGTTCCCGGTGATCACCGTTCCGCGGATCAGGCCCGCCTTATCCTTCAGCTCATCGGCGGCGGTCTTTTTGACGCCTACGAAATAGTAATTTCCCAACCGGGGACGCTCGGTCACTTTCAGGTCCAGGTAAATGCTGTCCCCTACAATCCTGTCAATGAGAATGGCCACATTGGAAAACAACTTCTGGTTCCAGAGTTTATGGATCGCATCGCTGAGGCCGTCACCGGGCAGGGTAATGGTCTCGCCTTTGTAAAGCCCGGTGACCGAGGCCACCAATGAATTATCCAGGTACTTTGAACCGGTCACTCCTATGCCGGCGATGACGTATTTGTGGGGATTGTCCAGCGAAAAAGGCAATTGGGTGGTATCGCTGTGATCGCCTGTTGCCACGGTGGCGGGAAGGCCGGCGGTATCGGCAGGAACGGCCGATGTATCGGCGGTCACCGGGAGCATCAACGTACCCGCGGGCGGCGGATGAGACAGGGTATCCGGCGCAACCGGATGAACGGTAGTATCGGCTGCCACAGGGTTGTTTTGCTGTGCATCAGCCAGGGAAGTACCCAGCAGGAACAAGGCGCAAAGAAAAGTAAGATATTTACTCTGAAAGGACAATAATTTCATTCTACTGGATTTGTTCACTGGTTTTCCCAAAACGGCGTTCTCGGGTCTGAAAATCTATAATGGCTTCATACAGATTCTCTTTCCTGAAATCGGGCCAACGGGTGTTGGTAAAATATAATTCGGCGTAAGCCAACTGATATAGAAGGAAGTTGCTGACCCGGTATTCTCCTCCCGTACGGATCATCAATTCCGGATCCGGGAATTCCCGGGTACAGAGATACCGGCTGAAAAGACCGGCGTCGATGTCCTGGGGTTTAAGGTGTCCCGCTGCCGCCTCTTCGGCGATCTGCCTGACAGCCCGGACAATCTCCCATCTGGAGCTGTAACTAAGCGCCATGATCAGGTTAAGACCATCATTATCCCGCGTGAGGCCAATGGCTTCATTCAGCTCCTGTTTGCAGGAATCCGGCAACTGGTCCACTCCTCCGATCACATGCAACCGGATGTTGTTCTTGTGCAGGGAATCAATCTCTTTTCTGATGGTGGTGACCAGTAGTTCCATGATACCCTCCACTTCCTTGGAGGGACGATCCCAGTTCTCCGTGGAAAAGGCATACAGCGTCAGGTAGGATACTTTCAGTTCGGCGCAGGCTTCCACCACCTGGCGTACGCTCTGCACCCCTTCGTGATGCCCGTACAGGCGATCCTGGCTGCGTTCCCTCGCCCAGCGGCCATTCCCATCCATGATGATGGCGATATGCTCCGGTAAACGCTGCAGATCAATATTATCTTTCAAACTCATTCCTGTGACGGTATTGTCTTTTGATTCGGGATCTTGTCGCCCTTTACATTATGAGTCGTCGCCCGATACGAAAGGTCGGCAAAGGTACAAAAATACCTTTAAGCCTAAACAGCACAACATCAGTGTGTTGATTTAACACAAGTTTAACTGCTAAAACACCGGACAGTGGTATGTTTCAAAGAGATAAGAGATGCTCACTTCGATGCTTAAAAACCGGTCTTTGTCCTGGCTATTGCCCCGCTGCCTGCCCGCCTCACCGATGGGTGAACCATAGACCCCGGAGCGGTCCTGTAAGATGGAGGCCATGGTCTGTTTGCCTGCCGGTCCGGGCGGGAAGGCGGCGGGGCCGGCATAGGTAGTGCTCACGTCATCCAGGTAATCGGTCCCCGTGAAATGGTAGGTAGCCCCCAGGGCCACGTTCCACGCGGCATTCAGGTTGTATTTTATACCGACGCCCATGGGTACCTCGAAAGACCAGAGGCTGTATTTCTTTCGTTTAGGGTAAAGGGGAGAGCCCTGTCCCTCCGTGCCCAGGGGTTGCAGGTCGTATTTCTGATCGTGGTAATAGGCGTAGGGGTTGAAATAAAAGGCGCCGAGCCCGATGGTGAAGTAGGGGGTAAACCGGTAACTCAGGCTGCCGGGCTCAAAACGGAAGAAGTTGAAGTCTCCCTGGAGGCTGAATTCCCAGATATTGGTGTCAAAACTGA
>DASULB010000488.1:0-7509 GCA_036278455.1 Chitinophagaceae bacterium
ATGCCGGAGGAAAGTTTGATTATATATTCGACGACACCTGGCCAGGTAAATACCTGCTTATAGACGAAGTGCCGGCGATGGTAAACAGCGGAGGTTTTTATATTGTCGACGATCTGGTGCCACAACCCATTTGGCCTGAGGGGGACGAAAAAAAAGTGATGGATTTTATCGCATATATGGGAAGCAGGGATGATTTTTGTGTAACAAAACAGGACTGGGCGACAGGGATCATGGTGGCTGTAAAAAAATAAAGGATGATATTGTTGGGTACAGGCGGATGGGGGAAGAGGAAGATTTAAAAATATTCTGATTCAGATGAAAATAGTGATCGTAAAATACAATGCAGGGAATGTACGTTCGGTGCTTTATGCGCTGGAACGCCTTGGTGTGGAAGCGGAAGTGACCGATGATGTAGAACAGATTACCGGTGCGGATAAGGTGATCTTCCCCGGGGTAGGGGAAGCCGCGTCCGCCATGAAATATCTGCGCGAACGCAAGCTGGACCAGGTGATCAGGGACCTGACGCAGCCGGTGTTGGGTGTTTGCCTGGGCATGCAACTGTTGTGCGCGCATTCAGAAGAAAATGATACCGGTTGTCTCGGCGTCTTTGATCTGAGCGTAAAGAAATTCCCGCCCGACGCGGGAAAGGTTCCCCAGATCGGGTGGAACGATATTTATGATTTGAGCTCCCCCTTGTTCAACGGAGTAAGCGAACACGCTTTTGTTTATTTTGTGCACAGCTATTATGTAGAAAAGAGTAACGAAACGGTGGCCACGGCGCGCTATGGCCTGGAGTACAGCGCGGCTATCCGGAAAGATAATTTTTGCGCTGTGCAGTTTCATCCGGAGAAATCGGCAGAGGCAGGCGGCCAGATCCTGTCTGATTTTATCCGGAAGGTTTAATGCGGTTGCGCAGGCGGCCTAGGGAAAATCCGAATTGCATGTCATCCGGGGCCTGAAGCACTTGAACTTTTTTGATTTACATTCTTATTTGTTTATTCATGCAGATTATTCCAGCCATTGACCTTATTGACGGGAAATGTGTACGTCTCAGCCAGGGGGATTACGCCCAAAAGAAAATATACAATAAAAATCCGCTGGAGGTCGCCAGGCAGTTTGAAGATGCGGGATTGGTGCGGTTGCATTTGGTGGACCTGGATGGGGCTAAAGAAGGCAGGCTTGTCAATCTGCAAGTCCTGGAAGTGATCGCCACACATACTTCCCTGACCATTGATTTTGGAGGTGGGATCAAGACGGACCAGGATATGGAACGCGTTTTTCAATCCGGCGCCGCCATTGCTACGGTAGGAAGCATTGCCGTCAAGCAGCCTGAGATCTTTTTCGGCTGGCTGGAAAGATACGGGGGGGAGAAGATATTGCTGGGAGCCGACGTAAAGGGTGAAAAGATCGCCATCCATGGGTGGACGGAACAGACGGAGTTATCAGTTTTTGATTTTTTGGAAGGGAACATCAGTAAGGGACTAAAACAGGCATTTTGCACCGATATCTCAAAAGATGGTTTGTTGCAGGGGCCTTCCATCACGCTGTACGAACGCATGATCGCCCGGTTCCCCGGTTTGCATTTTATTGCGAGCGGGGGCGTGAGTTCGATGGACGACCTGATCCGGTTAAAAGAGATCGGATGCCAGGGCGCGATTATCGGTAAAGCCTTCTATGAAGGCAGGATCAGCATCGGGGAATTGGCATCCTTTGGAGAAAGCAGAAATTAATAGTTGACTGGAAAGGAGCGTATCCTAATGGAATATGCCCAATCAAAATTAAATTAATCATCAATCATGCTGACAAAGCGCATCATACCCTGTCTGGATATCAAAGACGGCCGTACCGTCAAGGGGGTCAATTTTGTGAACATCCGTGATGCCGGAGATCCAGTGGAGTTGGGTGCCTTGTATGCAAGTCAGGGTGCTGATGAGCTGGTGTTTTTAGATATAACGGCCACCAATGAGCGTAGGAAGACGCTGTCGGAGCTGGTGCAACGGATTGCCCGGCATGTCAACATCCCTTTTACGGTAGGTGGTGGGATCGCTTCGACAGAAGACGTATCGGTACTGTTGAACGCCGGCGCGGATAAGATCTCTGTCAATACAGCGGCTTTCAGGAATCCTTCGTTGCTGAATAACCTGGCAGATGAATTCGGCTCACAATGCGTGGTGCTGGCCATTGATACCAAATTTGAAGACGGGGACTGGTATGTTTATCTCAACGGGGGCCGTGTAAAGACGGACATGAAGACTTTTGACTGGGCACAGGAAGCGGTAGATCGCGGCGCAGGTGAAATACTGCTCACTTCCATGAACAATGACGGTACAAAGAGCGGTTTTGCGCTGGATATTACCGGACGCCTTGCTGAGACGCTTCCGATTCCCGTCATCGCGTCCGGCGGAGCGGGCACTATGGACCACTTTTTGGAAGTGTTCCAGACGGCCCGTGCGGATGCCGCACTTGCCGCCAGTATTTTTCATTTTAAGGAAATTGAAATTCCGGATCTAAAGGCGTATTTGCAAAGCAAGGGAATCGCCATACGCGGGTAATTATTGAGTGATGCCGGGACATGGGCATAAAAGAACGGTTGCCCCCTCATCGGCTCGACTGTTGGCCATGATGGCCTCATTTTCCAGTTCTCCTTACGCTTTGTTTATTTTAGGTGAGGCCTGATCGATTTGAGCTTATGTTCTCAACATAATCACTGTCCCGTCCTACAACGTACGGGGCATTATCTAAATAATATTCTCGCGTTTCTTATACATACAACTGGAGGAAAACCCACGCCAGACAAATTTTTTAGAATAGCTTATCATAAACAGGTACCTGCGACATTATTTTGGCATCTCCCACATTTATCTCCCTATCTTTTAACATTTCCTATTCACGGGAATCGGGCCATTTCTCAGGCCCGGGTGGCTATTTTTAAATGAGGGCGGGTGGCGTCAACCCCTGAGATTATACAGCCGTATCAAAAAAGTTTGTAGCTCTTAGAAAGAGTATGTAATAGGGCTTGAGAAGATCGCCATCGTTACAGGATTGAAATTGAAGAACAGTGATTATACACATTTTAGCTATATGGCAGCATAAAGTCTCGGCATTCTGCGTTAAGACTTAGATTTTTGGAGACTAATGAGTTATTCAATTTAAGGCACATTGAGCTTGCAGCTAAAGATCCTTATTTAGTAGCTTAACTGACGGATCGCGGATCATGTTCTCTTTTGCCCATTTTGCAATTTCATTATTCATTTTCATTTCAATAAGATACATCCAGTCTGAATTAAGTGTGGTATTGGCCCAATGGCGGTGATGGTTTTGATCAAGCTGATAGCCGTCAGGTTTATTCAATACCCTTGTCTCCGAAAAGACCTGCTCGAATTGGTGTCGTATACTGTCAAAGGATTTTGCATATCGTACGATTTGTTTTAATTTCCTATCCTTATCAGTACCTGTAGCCTGATCATAATCTTTTAAAAGGAGTATTAGTTTGGCAGGATAAATCTGCAGGTTGTTTAACTGGTTCATCAAGGATAAAGAATAGCGGTTTCTACGGGCTTTTTGCGTGGCCGCTTTGATCCTGTTGCCGGTAACTTTATATTGATCTATTGTCACTTGTGCATCCGTGATCTTTTTTGCATATTTTGTACTCCAGGTGCCCCCATCTTTATGATCTGGTAAAGCTATAAGATCAATATTTTCGGTCTTTTTTCGGCTGCCTTTATCGAGTAAGGCTGTTTCCCAGAAATAGAGCTCCTGTTCTAAAGAATCCTGAAACTCGTGTGAAGAATCACTTAATGCGGGCCCGTAAAATCGATGGCGAAACAAGGATTCAGCATCTTTTAAGGAGATGTCCTTATCGTTCCAGCTAAACAGCGCAAAAAAGTATAAGCCCCGCCATACGGTTTCATAATGGGGAGAAGAATCATCCCAAACCGTGCATAATATTCCCTTCAGGTTTTTATCTGCCGTGATCCTGCAGAAATCTTTTATCGGCTGGAAGTTAGAATGATTGCGCGGCATCATGGTCCAGGTCGTTTGGGCGGCAGTGGCGGCCATCGCGTTCAAATGGTGGGACTGATACCAGTTAATTGCTTTGATATCCCCTGGTAGCGCGGGCGAACTGTAATTCCAGCGCATGTAGACACAGTTTTTTGGGAACAACTGAATATTCTCATTTAACTTTTTGCTGTTTTCTTTCCATAACTCGTTGACTTTTTCTTCGGGCATATCGGCGTCATAGGTTGTTTTGTAAAGTCCTGCAAGCTTGAATACCATGTCATCCCAGAAAATGGGGATCCTGTGATGCCTTTTTGCAAATTCACAGACCCTGTCCAGCCAGTACATTTGCAACTCAAAAGGGGCCATTCCCGATTTCTTTGACAGCGCAGAAGTGCCCAGGCTTCCGACCTCATCGCCACCTACATGCAGGTATTTCCCATAGGGAGTGGCTTTCATGGCTTCCCCGTACATCGAAAACAGTAATTTGTAGGTCCCTGAATCCAGCGGTGAGAAGGCCCAATCCGAAGCAGAGTCTTCACGAAGATGTTTATATTGGGCATGTTTTAGGATGTAGGACGCATGCCCCAATCCCTGAACCAAAGGACTGATCTCAATATTCCGCTCATGGGCGTACCGGCTTAATGCGGCGAATTGTTCTACGGAAATCGCATCACTTGCCCCGATCACGGGTGTATTACGGTAACGCAGTTTATCTTCGAACTCGACAATGACGGCATTTATCTTGACCCGCGCCAGCCGGTCCATCATCTGGTAATAATAACTTATGTGGTCAAGGTGATGTTTTAAATCCAGGTGCACCGCACGATAAGCAATATCCGGATAATCTGTGATCCGGCAGGAAGGTATCTTTATCTGCTGGTCATGGGCATCTGTTAAGAGCTGTAATAGCGTCTGACAACCATAGAACAAACCTGCCTGGGATCTGGCGTGAATGGTAACCTGTCCATTTTTTATTTGCAGCACATATCCCTCGGGTGAGTTTGGTAGATTTTTATTGTCGGACAGATTTAAGGTAAGGATGCCTGCTGTCGATTTATCTGAAAGCGGAAGTCCCTTTAACGCACCATATAAAACCGGCATTTTTGCCATCCCCTGAAGATGAATTGCTTGTATCGTATTGTAAGAAATTCCTCCTCCGGAAAGTAATTCCACCTTCTGTGGTGCCGGTATTAAACCAAATTTTTTAGAAAATTCATCTGTTTTCCCGCTGCCCAAAGCGTTAATGCTATAACATAGTAGAAGGGCTAACATTGTTTTTAAGCAGAGTTTCATTTTTTAAGGGTTAGTTATGTTAAAAAAGCAGGGACGCTGATTCCCTTATTTTGCCGTATCGGTAACATTGAAATTGATGTTATCCGCATACCAATTAATCCCTTGTTCTTTATGAACGGGCATGACCGAAAACATATATCTTTTTTGCCAGGGAGCCAAGTTAGCAAAGTTTTTCAAAGGCAGCTTAACCAAAATCTTATTCCATCCTTTTTTAATGTTCACCATTGCCGGCGGACGGTAATAATATCCCTCATCCACTAACGGCGCTTCGAGGTTGGCCGCAAGGTTTCTGCCTGGATATTTCCATTTTGGGGGCGGTATGATATTCCCATTCATCCATATTTTGCTCTTTTTGTAGTCCCATTGATTCGCCGGTGGTGTGGCACTGGCAAGCGACCTTAAAAGATTCTTAAATCCTATCCACATCGCAATACTGGTATCTGCATCAGACCAAAAACGGGTGAATGCATACCACGTTGTATTTATCTTTGGGGAAGGAACCCAGGTGTGAAAAGCCTCTCCTTTATCATACCACAGCCAGATCGTTCCCCCTGTGGCTTCTATGGCGGCGGTAGAATCTTTCAGGGAGACATTCCTGTTTTCAGGCCAGAATGACGCAGTCAGATCTCCCTGATTTTCGAAGGGACCAAATAGCTTCCAATGAATTTGGGATTGTTGTACATAGGGGAAAGGCAATTGTTTGAAATACTGCCGTTTGTGGTCGATTAATCTTTTTTCAAAGGCCGTAAATGCTTTTGCCCTGGCCGAGGAATCGGGACCAATATCAAGTACGGTGCCCGGATAGCCTCCTCCTCTCCAGCTGCGTTCAGCAAATGCCAGCATATCCGGATATACGGCATTCATGGTAAGATGGTCAGTTTCTTTTGCCATTCTCCGGTCATCCCATAAACAAATTTCAGCCCCCAACAGGCTTGAATCCCCATGGACTTTGGCGCCAAGCTGTCGTTCAAACAGGCTGACAACGCTGCTCTCCGGGGCCATGTCGCTCAGGTAAAGCGCCCTGGAATCTATATATTTGACTGATTCGTTACGGCTTTCATCATTCCCCCACAATTGATGTATCGTACTGTCACCATAATTTCCCCCGGGGCTCCATGCGATGGTCTTTTTATTATATTGGTGTATGAGCCGGATGATATCCGGCAGGAATTGATTATTCCTTATAGCCACCTCATCGGCGCCGATGTGTATATAGGAAATATCATAGGTCGTACAAATCTCCCGTATAGCGTCTTTCATGATGTGAAGCCCGCTGTCACTTTGCATATCCACACCCGTCGCACGCGTGAAAGCGGCACTGTGCCCAGGCATGTCTATTTCCGGTACCAATGTAATATGGCGGTCCCTGCAATATTGTATCAGTTCTTTCATTTCTGACACGCTATAGAATTTTCCCTTGTTGCGCAACATGTTTTCCGGCGCCGTTAGTTGCGGGAATTGTTTGATTTGTAATCTCCAGGCAACGTTTTCCGTCAAATGGAAATGAAAAACATTCAGTTTATACCTGGCCATGATGCCAATCTGTTGTTTTAACTGTGTGATGGATTGGTAATTCCGTCCGACATCCACCATATAACCACGCCACCTGTATGCAGGATAATCCGTGATGTCACATCCATAGACCGTATCTTTCCTTATAAGCTGGTAAAGCGTTTGTAAGCCGTTAAATATTCCATGGGGCGTATTGGCACTCAGCATAATACCCTTGCTGCTTACCTTAAGATGGTAAGCTTCCTGATGCCCGTAAGGACTTTCAACCTCCTCCAACTTCAGTTGGATATAATGTTTAGTGCTTTTCCCTGCTTTATATTTAACCGGTAGGTCTTTCCCGGTCATTTTTAGCCATCCGTCGGCCTCTTTTCTTAAAATTGAATCTTTGATCACAATGCCTTCACAGTCATTAAGCGGGAACCGCTCCTGAGTCCACTTCACGGATTGGGGTAAGGGGATCAGAGACGGCCCCTGATCTGGCTGGCGTTGATCAGAGAGTTGCCGGCAGGCTGACAAGGTTGATAAAAGGAATAAAAAGAGTAAGCCTATTCCGAATGCCCTATTCGTCCTATGCATGTGCGCGTTTGTTTTAGATTTTACCATCGCGGATTTTGAGTGAGGTTCTTATCCAGGTCAATTTCCTTTTAGTAATGAGCCGTAAGCCATCACATTTTGGATCAAAATGAGATACAATATACACAT
>DASULB010000489.1:0-10989 GCA_036278455.1 Chitinophagaceae bacterium
TTTTTCAGGCAATAAGATTTTAAAACTCCGGCCCTGGCCGGAGTTTTCATTAGTGCGTCAGGGCATGTCTTTACGCTGTAGGTTGCTCGCATAGGGAAAGGATGGCGCTCGAAAGGAGAAACCCTCCTTTGGTGGAGAAAATGATGCAATATTCAACTGCTGCACTTCAATTAAAATTCAGGGCTAAAAATTCCGTTTCTCGCCAATTTTATAACCGTTGAACGCAAGCGGGAATACAAATCTTCAATTGTCCTGGAGCTTCGTGATTGTAAATTTAGCCAGCCGGTTTTGCACAGTGCAACTACGGCCTTATCGTTCCCGGTTCGGGTACAGGCGAGCTTACAGGGGTTCCGGGCGAAGTGGAAATCAACAAAACAGCCGAAGGCGTCCATGACGTTACCCTGCGTTACAGTTTCAAAGAGGCCATCAGGCATACAAACCTAACCCGGAAATAGATAAAAATTTATATTTAGTTGTTTAGTTAATTAATTTATTCCATAGCTTTGCAGCTATGAAAGAGGATGAGTTTGTTTTTCATCAGAACAGGAAGATAGCACACTTATTGGCGCATCATATTAACAATACCGGAAAATATATGAATCGGGTTTTGCAGCAAAACCTTCAAAATGCAGGTCATCCGGTAACTTCAGAACAATGGGTAGTGCTGACCTCCCTGTTTGACCGCGACGGACGAACACCTACCGAAATATGCGAAGCCACCCTTAAGGATAAGCCCGGAATAACAAGAATATTGAGGAATATGGAGCGGAACAAACTGGTAATTTGTGTGGATAATCCTGAAGATGGCAGGAGCAAAAGAGTGTTCCTCACCAAAAGCGTGAAAAAAATTGAAAAGCAGTTATTGAACATTGCTTCCGAAACGGAAAGCCAATGCATCAAAGGTATTTCGGAAAAGGAGATTGAGCAATGCAGAAGCATTTTAGATAAAATACTGAGCAATGCCCGATAAGTTTTTTTGAATATTTAATTGTCTGGTTAATTATTTATTGATAGACAAAGAATTCAAATATCGGTTCTGTACCAGCCTTGGGTTTGGCAAACGCAGGTCTTCTAACAGAACTGACAACGATTGAGAGGATATATAAAAAATAATCAACCAACAATGAACATTAATCATATCAATTTAGTTGTCTCAAATGTTGCAATGCAATAGCATTATTTGAAACGTATTTCAACTTCAAATGCACGGGTATTAAAGGCGACAACATTTTGGCTATCTTGAAAGGGGCTAATGATTTTACGCTTGTTATTATGAAGGGTACACAGGCAAGTTATCCGGACGCTTTTCATATTGGTTTTATGTTGGACAGCGAAGAAGCGGTAATGGAGGCCTATGGGGCTTTGAAAAGAGGAAGTATTGCAGTTGGACGATTGCCGGGGAAAATAAGAGATAGCTTTGGGTTCTACTTTCACTTAGACAATATAATCATAGAAGTAGGGCATTACGTTGAGTGATAACCCAACACTGATGACAACATGCGTATTTGCTTAGGATGGTGGTAAATTGAAAGTGCTGTCTTCATTTACCGCTCATTCGCAGCGTCGCCAAACGATAAACATAAATCAATATGAACAAAATACTACTGGCAGGCTCAACAGGATACCTGGGCGGATTTATACTCAAAGCGCTTTTGAGTAAGGGTTTTGAAACAAAAACTATTGTCAGGAATGAGAAAAAACTGCCGAAAGAATACCTCGACCATCCAAAACTGGAGGTTATAAAAGCCGAAATAACCCATCCGGATGCCTTAAAAGGCTTCTGCCGGGATGTGGACACAGTAATTTCGACGGTTGGTATCACTCAACAAAGAGATGGGTTGACATATATGGATGTGGATTATCAGGCAAATCTCAATTTGCTTGAAGAAGCTATGCGAAATGGCGTTAAAAAGTTTATTTACGTTTCTATTTTAAACGGGGATAAATTAACGCAACTTAAAATTTGCGAAGCAAAAGAGAAATTTGTTTCCGCTGTTAAAAACTCAGGATTAGATTATTGTATTATCCGACCAACGGGATATTTTTCAGATATGAGCGAGTTCTATCAAATGGCAAACAAAGGGAGAGTGATACTGTTTGGTAACGGAGAAAATAGAATGAATCCCGTTCACGGCGCTGACCTTGCAGAGGTTTGTGTCAATGCAATACAAACGGATGGCAAAGAAATTCCCGTAGGCGGGCAGGAGGTTTTAACATATAATCAAATCGCAGAGATTGCTTTTTCGGTAGCAGGTAAAAAACCAAAATCCACGCATGTCCCGAATGGGGTTAGAAAAACAATTTTATTTGTATTGAGAACTTTTGCCAGCAGCAGGGTTTATGGTCCGATTGAGTTCTTGATGACTGTTTTATCAATGGACTTAATTGCACCTAAATATGGAACGCATATATTGAAGGCATATTTTGAAGAACTTAAAAATGAAAGCCCGAACCGCTGACAAGGTATTGCCAAAAGCAGGGACGACGAACCTTCAGGATACTTTTGTGCTATATTGAACTTTGGTTTTTCAAATGAGCATTAATGCTGAAATGCCCACCTTCGGCAATACCCACCCTGTTTTATGAACGATGTACAGCGCTCTTTAACGAGAATGATGCAACAAGCATCTGCAGTCTAACAACGATTGTGATTACAAAATAATATCCTAAGTATAAAAGACAGATAGAGGAATATAATGACCACAGGTTTTAACCATCCATTCAAACTTATTTATGGGGCAGGAAATGGGACGGGTAAAGATATATAAAACGCAGTGTTTTTAGTAGTTCCCGCCGAAATAATAAGTCCCGTTTCACTAAACGATTCATAACATATTACTATTGATGGAATTACGAAATTCAAATCGCTTAATTATAGGCATGTCTGGCGCCGGTGGAATTGTCTACAGCATTAACACCCTCATGCAAGCGCGGGAAGCAGGTTTAGAAACTCATTTGGCTGCAACCAGGGCAGCACATATCACCAGGGGCTTGGGGTAGAGCCTGCGCTTCCTTTTGCCGGCGCCATGCCATTATCTGAAGGAGTGGATGAAAGTCATTATCTGGACGCTTATTTTGGCGGGCCGTTAGAAGTTGTACAAGCCGAAACAGTGAATTTGCCGGTACCGGCTACAGCGGAAATTGTTATTGAAGGGCACATAAGTATATCTGACGATGATTTGGCCATGGAAGGCCCTATGAACGAATATCCCGGATATAATGCCTACAATGCTTCTCCAAAGCCGGTGTTTCATGTATCCGCTGTTACTTATAGAAATAATGCCATCCTTCCGGTAGTTGCTGCCGGCCCCCCGGTAAAAGAAGATTACACCGCTACTGGTACCATGCACGCTGCTGAGATACTTTACAATTTACGGAAGGCAGGTTTACCTTTTTTTTCATGCTGGTTCTCTTTTGAATCTGCGAATCACCGGCTTATTATTGCAGTAAAATCGAACTGGTACGAACATTTGGAAATACATTCCAAAGATCTGGCACAAAAAATAGGCGGGGTTGTTTTTAAAGGAAAGCCTGGTTTTGGTGTGCCAAAAATATTATGGGTAGAAGATGATATAGATATTACGGACGTAAATCAGGTTGTCTGGGCATTTTCTACGCGTGCACATCCTACTCATGGTGAAATTTATTTCCCCGATGAACCCAATGCAATCCTTTTTGTCTATCTGGATGAAACAGAGAGAGAAACTTATAAAGCCACCAAAGTAATTCATAATTGCCTGCTTGCCGACAGGTTCACTAAAGATGAAATGCCGGCGAAAGGCAGCTTTGAAAACGGATGGCCGGCAGACATTCAACAAAAGGTTTTGCAGCAATGGAAACAATATGGTTATCGTGCATGAAACCGCCGGCCAGCGTCCGCATATGTTGACCATACCCGTAAGTCCAGCCCTATCCGGGTTGAAGTTACCAGGGCCTCCTTTGCGTCACCGCAAGCAGGGACAGCTTTTCAGCATTCCGCTACCTTGTCTTCCGGGCTTCACCCACAGCAGTTAACCGCTGGGTATGCCGGAACAGGCTACCCGCTAACAGAAAAACAGGTTCGGCTCTGTTCCCTTTGGACCGGGACTGCCAAACAGGCGACTTTACAAGTCGCACATTTACAGGTAAAGTAGCCCCACCAAAGGCCGGGCAACCTCTGATCAGCCAATTACACGCCCTCACGGGCAAACCCGCTCATCTTTTGTTGGGGGGGTATTTGACATGCTATGGTGTGGCGTCCTGATGGATCAGGTGCCCGGGAAAGTCAGCGACCTTCTCGCAACATATCTGCTCCATAACCTGCTGAAGCTGCCTTTTTAATATGGAAATGGTGTGGTGACCTCCCGTCTTACCCAAAGCGGCTGCACCATACATGAAGCTTCTTCCCAGGAAAGTGAATTCAGCGCCGGAAGCAAGCGATCTGGCGATATCGGGACCCGAGCGCAGGCCGCTGTCCATCATGACCTTTATCTGGTCACCATATTTCGCTGCGAGGCTTGTCAGGGCGCGTATGGTGGAGGGACCCGCGTCCAGCTGCCTGCCGCCATGGTTGGATACGATCATGCCATCCAGCCCCAGCCGTACGGCTTTTTCCGCGTCCATTTCACTGGCGACGCCTTTGATGACAAGCTTCCCTTTCCACATGTCGCGGATAGGGGCTATCTTTTCCTCGTCCAGCCGGCCGTTAAAAGTACGGTCCATGAACAGGCCGAGGTGGTGCATGTTCATTCCCTTTGGCATGTATGGTTTTAATACCTGGAAGGAGGGTTGGCCATGAATAAGCGTGTTGAGCGCCCATCCCGGCCTTCCCATGATCTGAAAAATATTTCGCAGCGTCATCCTGGGCGGCATGGCCAGCCCGTTTTTGATTTCTTTTGAACGGTACCCGAAGGTGGGAACATCGCACAGGATCACCAGCACCGGGCACCCGGCCGCCGCGGCCCGCTCAATGATCTTATCCCTCAGCGTGTTATCCGCGGGATGGTACAGCTGAAACCAGGCGTTGCCTTCCGTAAGTTCACTGATGCGTTCTATATTGCTGGTGCTCACCGTGCTGAGTACAAAGGGAATGTTGTGATCAAACGCCGCCTTGGCCAGTATCTCCGGGGAATTGGGCCATATCAGGCCCTGCAGGCCTACCGGTGCGATCCCGAACGGCGCATCGTAGGTATGTCCGAAGAGCTCCGTTTTCATATCAGACCCCTGGTGCCTGATCAGGTACTGCGGAAGCAGCTCTACCTTACGGATATCAGAAGTGTTTTTGCGCAGGTTTACTTCTTCGTTGCAACCGCCGTCCAGGTAGTCAAAGGCAAACCCGGGGATCCTTCTTCTGGCTTTGTTTCTAAGATCCTCAATGGAGGGATATTTCGGATTGTATTGTAATTTCATGATGCACGTTTAGGGTATGATAGAATATGATATTGCGATATTAATGAATGGGCTCCTTTATGGGTTCACCGGTGGCCCGCCACACGGGGCCCGTGGGGTAGGTGTATAATTCCTGGGAAGCGGCTTTCATGGTAATGCTGTAACCGGGGGCTAAAGGAGGCATATAGTTCCCGTTTTTTATTACGACCGGATGCAGGAAATGCTCATGCAGATGGTCCACATACTCGATCAACCTGTTTTCCAGGGTACCGCTGATGGCGACATAATCGATCATGGCCAAATGTTGCACATACTCACACAGGCCTACCCCGCCGGCATGCGGGCATACGGGAACACCGAATTTCGCCGCCATGAGCAGGATGCTTAAAATTTCATTCACCCCGGCGACCCTGCAACTATCGATCTGGCAAATGTCCATGGCGCCGCTTTGTAAAAACTGTTTAAACATGATCCGGTTCTGGCAGTGCTCACCCGTGGCTACCCGGATGGGAGAGATCGCTTCTTTGATGGCAAGGTGGCCTAAAATATCATCCGGGCTGGTAGGCTCCTCTATCCACCAGGGGGCATATTTCGCCAGCCGGCGCATGTTCGCTATGGCTTCCGGAACCTCCCACTTCTGGTTGGCATCCATCATGAGCTTGATATCATATCCGATCTCCCTGCGGATAATTTCAGCCCTTGCGATGTCCTGGTCGATATTCTGGCCGACCTTCATCTTCAAATAGCGCCATCCCTCCTGGTTCGCTTGATGGCATAGCCTTTTGACCTTATCTGCTGAATATCCCAGCCATCCGGCGGAGGTGGTGTAAGCCGGATAGCCGTTTTCCATCAGATCATTGATCCTTTGGGATTTTGTATCCGATAGCTTTGAAAGTTGCAGGATCGCTTCTTCCGGGGTAATGACGTCCGTCAGATAAGTGAAATCAACACAGGAAACCAGTTGCTCAGGGGACATATCGGCGATCAATCTCCACAGCGGCTTACCCGCTACTTTTGCATAAAGGTCCCAGACGGCATTTACAACAGCCCCGGTGGACATATGGATAATGCCTTTCTCAGGCCCTACCCATCTTAACTGACTGTCCCCGGTGATGGTGCGCCAGAAGCCGGCCATATCAGCGGTAATGTCGTCCAATGACTTACCGACGACCAGGTAGGACAGTGATTTGATGGCAGCTACACAAAGCTCGTTTCCCCTGCCGATGGTAAAGGTCAGGCCATGGCCTTCATAATTTGGATCATTGGTTTTGAGGATCACATAAGCCGCAGAGTAATCGGGATCTGCATTCATGGCGTCTGATCCATCTAAATATCTGCTGGTGGGAAAGCGGATGTCCTTTGCTTCAACAGAGAGAATTTTTAGGTCCATTTAATTTATTTCTACAATTGGGTTGGATGCACAAAGCTATGCATGTTTAGGAAAAAATTCTTGAATAAACCTCAATGATTTGAGTGATATGGCGCACATTTTCTAATTTTTCGTTTAAAAAACAATTTGTCGCCCGGCCTGCTACGAAAATTTTATGACCACGTGGCTTTATAATGTATAACATAATCCGTTTGTAGTAGCTGATTTACACGGTTGTTTATAAAACATAGCATGAATAGCCATTAACTTCTTAAATTTATTTTGTTAGTTTTAACATTTCTATTAGGTTTGTTGCCTGATTGAGTGTCTTTACCGAATCCTTAAGTTCGAGAACAAATGGAAAAAATAACCGGTTTAACATGAATTTGCAAAATGATCTTTTAAAACGGCTTTATTTTCAAAAGAGCCAGTCCTGTGCGGAACTGAGTGCCTGGCTAAAAAAAAGCATCCCTTTGGTGACCAAGATGCTGAATGAACTGATAGCAGACGGATGCGTGGTGACGGATGGCTTTGCACCCTCTACGGGTGGCCGCCGCCCATTAAGTTATTCACTGAAACCGGATAACGGGTATATCGTAGCGGTCGGGGTGGACCAGCATTTTACCACAGTGGTGATGGTGGATATGGCCAATCGGCAGCTTTCTATCCCCCAGACAGTTGAGTTGAATCTTCACCGTGAAAAAGATGCTTTGCAGAAAGTGGCTGACTTCGTCCGTACGCATATTCAGCGTTCGGGTGTTGACAAGGGAAAGATCATAGGTGCAGGGTTTGGCATGCCGGGTTTTATCAATGTAAAGGAAGGTGTCAATTATACCTTCTTCGATCAGAGCTTAGCGGTGAGTCATCGCGCCTACCTGGAAAGTGCACTGGGTATGCCGGTGTTCATTGACAATGACTCCAGCCTGACTGCGCTTGCGGAATGGACATTTGGTCAGGCGAAAGGCTATAAAAATGCCCTGATTATCAATATTGGTTGGGGAACAGGATTGGGGATGATCCTGAACGGAGAGCTATTCAGGGGAGACAGTGGATACTCAGGAGAGTTCAGCCATATTCCACTGAGCGATAACGGCGTGTTGTGCGAATGCGGGAAAAGGGGTTGTCTGGAAACTGAAACATCCCTGCTCGTCATGGCGCAAAAGGCAGTAGATGAGATGAGGGCGGGCCAAGTGCATCACCTTCCCTTAAAAGATGTAAAATATATGAGTGATGTGATCATCGAAGGGGCCCGTAAGGGAGATCAGTATTGTATCGAATTATTGTCTCATGTCGGATTCATGCTGGGTAAGGGGATCGCCATATTGATCCATATTCTGAACCCGGGACTGATCGTATTGAGCGGCCGGGGTGCCAAAGCCGAAAAGATACTGATGTCACCGGTTCAGCAGGCGTTGAACCAATATTGCATCCCCCGGTTGGTGGAGCATACCGAAATCGTGGTTTCCCGGCTTGTACAGGATGCAGGATTGACGGGGGCTGCGGCGTTGGTGATGGAACGTGCCCATATTTATCAGCGAATAGCACGGGTGGCATCCATACGGGAATGAGCGGGCAAGGGTGGTATGATGAGGGCTCCCTGTGTAACGGGACCTGGGATTGAACGGTGTAACTTTCTATTTCTTTTATCATATGTTCTATTTATTTAAAACTTTCAATTATGAAAAGAGTATTACTTCTAACGGGCATACTGATGCTTGTGGTATTTTCTTCTGGTTGGGCACAACAGAAGAAAATCAGTGGCACAATCTCTGACCCCGAAGGGCACCCTGTTCCGGTTGCCACCATTCAGGTCGTGGGCACGACCAGCGGTACAACTGCGGATGTGCATGGAAATTTTGAGATTACCGCCCAACCCGGACAAACCCTTGAGATTACCAGCATCGGCTATCTGAAGCAGTCGGTAACGGTTCCCGCAAGCGACGAACCCTTGCAGATTACCCTGAAAGCCAACACCAATGTGCTGGATGAAATGGTTGTAACGGCATTAGGCATCAAGAGAAAGAAACGCGCCGTAGGTTATGCAGTGCAGGAGGTAAGTGGCCAAACACTTGCCGCAATTAAAGAGCCTAACCTATCGAATGATCTTACGGGAAAAGTAGCGGGGTTACAAATTGTAAAAGGCGGCGGAGGCGCCACCGGTTCTTCTAAAATTGTGCTCAGAGGTTATAATTCACTTACGGGTTCAAACCAGCCTTTGATCGTGGTGGATGGTATTCCTTATGACAATTTTACCGGTATGTCTAACAATGATTTCTATAACCCGTCTTTGGATATGGGAAACGGGTTAAGTGATCTGGATGCAGATAATATAGCTACTCTTACTGTACTTAAAGGGCCTTCGGCGGCTGCACTTTATGGTTCAAGGGCTGGAAATGGCGTGATATTGATCACGACTAAGACAGGGGTAAAACAAAAAGGTATCGGTATAAATATTTCCTCCTCCATAGGGTTTGAACGTATCTTTACCTCCCCTGATATGCAAAATGCATATGGCCAGGGGGATCTGGGATCTTATGACCCTCTATCTGAAAACAGTTGGGGACCAAAAGCTACGGGACAGATGGTGAGAAGTTGGAATGGCAAACAGGTGCCTTTAAAAGCTTACGATAACGTAGGCAATTATTTTAAAACAGGTACTATTTCCAATCAGCATATCTCCTTTCAACAGCAGTATGGCGCTACCTCCGTTTATACCTCTTACAGCCGCATGGATGACAAGGGTCTCGACCCCAGCGTAAAACTATCCAGAAATAATCTAATGGCCAGGGCAATATCCCATTTTGGTGCAAGTAAAAAATGGACGTTGGATACAAAAGTCCAATACATCAATTCGGTAGCCGACAACAGGCCGCAAAATGGTTTTCAACGGCCGGATAATACTTTTTATGCCATGTACACTTTACCTCGCTCCCTGGATGTTACCGATTTCAAAAATCCTCTGGATAGCGCAGGTAAGATGCTGTGGTATAAAGGGGATAACAGTTATAATCCCTATTGGGGAGCTAAATACATTCAAAATAGTGATACCAGAACCCGCTATTTAATGTATGGAACTTTGCAGTACCAGTTCACCAGTTGGTTAAATGCTAAGATTGAAGGCGGGTCTGATATGTACACGACCAACAATGAAGCTAAAACCTATGCAGGGAGCCCGGCAGCCAATTCATATAGTGTCGGGAAAAACACTTATGGAGAAAGTAATTTCAGCACCTTAATTACTGCACAAAAAGACAATTTGTTTGGCAAATGGGGCGGTAGCCTGTCATTGGGCGGTAATTTGATGGATAGGAAAACTTCTGCTATTAGTGGAAGTGCCGGAACACTGGTAGTGCCTGATCTTTTTTCCCTTGGGAATTCGGAGGGTAATCCGGGAGTAAGTTATAGCAATAGCCACAAAAAGATCAATTCAGTGTACGGGACTTTGGAAATTAATTATGATGATTATCTTTATTTGACCGGAACATTCAGAAATGACTGGTCTTCTGCTTTATCTAAAGCAAACAGGTCCTATATCTATCCTTCCGTGAGTTTATCTTATGTCTTTACTGATATGATCAATAAATTGGGCAAGCCTTTGCCAGACTGGATTACTTATGGTAAACTCCGTGGATCATATGCTGCCGCCGGTAATGATCTGGATCCGTACGAATTATATAATACCTATACCATTGGTAAAGATCCTAACGGCAATACTACCGCCAGCAGGGGATCTGTTTTGTACAATCCGGATGTGAGGAGTGAGTTAATAGAATCCTGGGAAGCAGGGTTGACGATGCGCTTTTTACAAAACCGTGTAGGGTTTGATCTTTCGGTATATAAATCCAATGCCACCCGCCAGTTGATCGATTTGCCACTGGATCCGCTGAGCGGATACAGTTCCATGAAAATCAATGCCGGGAATGTTCAGAATAAAGGATTGGAATTGACCGTAGATGCCAAGATTTTAGATAATCCAAATTCCCTGAGTTGGGATATATCAGGTAATTTTTCTACGAATGATAATACAATTAAAGCATTATATGGTAATGTAACCCAATACAGTTTAGGCGGGTTTGATGTGATATCCGTCAATGCTGTGGTAGGTAAAAAATATGGTGAGATATTTGGAACGACATATCAACGTGTTAAAGATCAGAAAAGCGCTTATTATGGACAGTTAATATTAAGTCCCGATGGCATGCCTCAACAAGCGTCAGGGGCTGCAGTTGACTTAGGAAATCAACAACCGACAG
>DASULB010000490.1:0-7333 GCA_036278455.1 Chitinophagaceae bacterium
TTCGCCAATGAACATGTGGAAGGGGGGAAAGGATACATTACAGCAGACATTGCCCGATTTGGAAAGGATAAGACGGTGGTAATGATCTGGAACGGTTGGCGGGTGATTGACATAGTGGTGATGAAGCATAAAAAGACTACAGAGGTAGCGCAGTTCATTCTTAGACAAATGAGGCGATACGGCATACCAAAGAGCCAGGTAGTTGTGGATGATGATGGCGTAGGCGGCGGGGTAGTTGACCAGGTAGGATGCAAAGGGTTTGTGAACAATAGCAGTCCATTGCCGAACCCGAAAAGCCAGGATGATGAGAATTACCGGAACCTGAAAACGCAATGCAGCTACATGATGGCCGCACTGGTAAACGAAAAAGGATTATACGTTGAATGCGACGACACGGAAATACGGGAGAAGTTGAGCGAAGAACTTGAACAGGTGAAGAAGAAAGACCCGGATACCGATAAGAAACTGGAAATAGTTCCTAAGGAAGTAGTTAAAGAGTTACTGGGGCGGTCCCCGGATTACAGCGACACGTTAATGATGCGGCAATATTTTGAATTGAAACCAAAAAGAAGGGTATTAGTAGCTTGAGCAGGATAACGAAAGCATGGAAAGCATTAACCGGTCCTACGGGGCCAGTAAGGCAGGGTAGCGGTAATTTACCGACCGGCTTTCGTCCGCTTGTGGGGCTGAACGGGCAGCTGATTTGGAACACAGACAACGATCAAAGGATCGTGAAAAATGGGTATCTGGCTAATGATATCGTGTATTCGATTATCAGTCTTATCACCAACAAAACGAAAGTAGCGCCATGGGGCGTGTACAAAATAGAAGATGAAAGTTCTTTGAAATCGTATGAAGCAGCGTTGAAGCATGGCCGCTATAAAGAAGCAAGGGAGTTTAAGCATAAAGCGTTAGAATTATACACCGGTGACGGGAAATTGAATGAACTGCTTAAATATCCGAACGAGCAGGAAACTTGGAGCGATTTAATAGAGCAGGCATGCGGATTTAAGTTATTGACGGGCGATAAGTACATATACGCTGATCTGTTGCAAGCGGGAGCGAATACGGGCAAGCCTAACAGCTTAACGGTGCTTCCTTCGCAACTGATGCAGATATACAGCAGCAATACTTTTCCGGCTCGTCCGGTCGGGTATCGGATCAGTTACGGTTATATAGTGCAGTTGTCCACCGAACAGATTTTGCATGAAAGATACTGGAATCCACAATGGGATAGCTTGGGCAGCCAGTTATACGGTTTGTCCCCTTTGAAAGCAGCCTGTAAGAACATAGACAGGTCCAATGCAGCAAAGGAGACCAGTACCCGGAAATTTAAGAATGGCGGCGCAGAAGGAATTGCCTATTTCGACGACGACGCAATGCGGGATGATGCGGACCTGGCAGAGGAACAAATAGGGGCTACCAAGAAGCACTGGGAGGACGAATATGCGGGTTCTACCAATGCCGGTAAAATAGTCTTTTCTGGGTACAAAATGGGCTATGAAAACTTTGGCCTTTCACCGGTTGATCTGGCCATTATCGAGGCAGAAAAGTGGGATATGCGGATGCTGTGTAACATTTTCGGCGTTCCTTCCCAATTGATGAATGACCCGGATAAGTCGACAATGAACAACGTGAAAGAGGCAGAGAGGGCACTCACCGGCCGGTGCGCATTACCGCAGTTGATTGACACGCGCAGCAGCATCAACCGGAAACTATATACCGATTGGGGCTATAAGAGGCAAAATATTTACATCGACTTTGATACTAGCGTATATCCTGAATTGCAGGAATCACAAGTGGACAGGGCGGCATGGATGAGCAAAGGACCTCTGACGGTTCGTCAGTGGTACGAAATGCGGGAAATTGAAATACCGGAAGGGGTAGCAGACGAAGTGTTGGATATGATGCTGATACCATCCAATTTGCGGGATGCCGAAAGTATGGGGTTAGCGGTGCCGGATATAAGCAATTCGGTTGATAGCCTGGATAAAATGAAATTATTGTGAAGAAAATAGTTTTGATAGCGTTGGTATTTTTTATAGCGGCATGCTCATGGCCGATGAAGGGGAAAATAGTAGAGGACGCAAATGGGAATTATTACCGCTTAGAATTAACACCAATAGACAAAGCGTATCGTTTACGCAAGATTGATTCATCTGATATTTTAATGATAAGGCTTTCGCATGACCGGACCCAAGCAACACATGAAAATACAGGCCAGCGTAGAAAATAAATATCTGGCTAAGATTTATAGTTCTTTGAACAAACAGACCAAAGCAGCTACCGATTATTTGAAGCAATACGGGGCAGCAGCATTAAGGGCAGACCTGGATAAGGTAATTCCGTATGAGCCGCTTTTAAGCGTCATTTCAGCCCTCTATCAGGATGGCGGGTTAAGACTTGCAAAGATTACGTTTGAGGCGTTACCAGACCCGGAAGCGGAAGAAAAGGCACGTGGGCAGATGGGCATGAGTGCAAGTTGGCTGCAAAAGATAAAAGGTTATTTCCGCACATTTCTCCTGAACAAAGCGGTCCTTCCGATCACGGATACAACAAAGAAGCATATCCGCGGCGTGCTGGATCAGGCGAATGAGGAAGGTTGGGGCGTAGATAAGACAGTTAGGGAAATAGGAGATAAGGAGATCAGCAGGAAGCGCGCGGAGGTTATTACCAGGACGGAGAGTGTAAGGGCTACCAACCTGGGGGCAATGTTAGGAGCGGCAGCCAGAGGGCTGAAATTGGTGAAAAGGTGGATAGCAGTGAACGATCATAAGACCCGGCCGGATCACAAATACCTGGGTGGGCAGGAAGTTGATTTTGAAGTGCAGTTCACAACACCGGAGGGATTTAAGCTGATGTACCCCGGAGATCCAAATGCACCTGCAAAAGAAGTTATTCAGTGCAGGTGTGTGTTAGGCTTCATCCCACAGCGGGATAAGCGGGGGCGGTTGATAAGAGCGAATTACGAAGGTTTAATTGCATAAAATTATGTTTGGCAAATCCGCGATAAGTGTAGAATTATTTGACAAGATAGCAGAGATACTGCCGAGGGGTAAAAGTATCCTGGAATTTGGAAGCGGAGAAGGTACAAGGGAATTAATTAAGAATTGGAAGGTGATCAGTGTGGAGCATAATGAGAAATACGTTATTCCCGGCCACCAGACGGTCAAAGCAGCGATTGATAGTGTGACAGGATGGTATCATAAGGAGAGAGTAAAAACAGCGCTGAATTTAGGCCCCTATGGCCTTATCATCATAGACGGACCGCCGGGTAACAAGAGGGGTAATTTTCAATTTGAACTATTTGATGATGTAGATTGTCCGGTAATTTTTGACGACGTGAACAGGTGGATAGACAGAAGTATTATGCAGGTATTTTGCCGGAAATTCGATTACACGTATGATATATTCGAAGGACAGGAAAAAGATTTTGCACTTTGTACTAAAAATTAAATGTTATGGATAAAATAAAACAGAAACCGGGGCCAAAGCCCAAGGAAAAAGTAGAAATGCCGCAGGTGCCGGCTCCCGAAAAAGTGGAAACACCAGCAGGGCGACCACCCGTTGAAACCCCTAAAAAGACGGCCGCAGACACCGAAAAGGAATTAGATTTCTACATGGCCCGGCTGCACTTCCCGAATGGGTGGAAGCGTGATATAAAGAGGATCATTAAACCCTTACTGTAATGAACGCAGTATACAGCTATAAGATAGTAGATTCCGCGTTGAAGGACGCAGACCGCAAAAAGCGAATTGTTAAAGGCTATTTTGCAGCATTCAACATAAAGGATTCCGACGGGGATATTATTCGCCCTGGGGCCTTTGCGAAGACAATAGCGGAGAACGGTCCAGATAGTACCAGGCCACGGATTAAGCATATCCTGAACCACTGGCCAAGTCAACCTTTGGGGAGATTGAAAAGCCTTACAGAAGACGCACACGGGCTATTGTATGAAAGTGAGATAGGTACGCATGACCTAGGCAATGACTTCCTTAAGATGGTGGATTCCGGACTGATCACAGAACATTCAATAGGGTACCGGATCATGAAGGAAGAACAGGACCGGGAAAATGAAATCAACTACCTGAATGAATTGAAACTATGGGAAGGGTCCAGCCTGACCGCGTGGGGAGCAAACGAGTTTACACCCCTCGTATCTGCCAAAGGCAATGACGTGGATATGCTGGAAAAAAAAATGGCGGCTATTGAAGACTTTTGTAAAAACAGTGATGCCACCGACGAAACTATTGAATTATTATTATTGCAGGTAAAGCAATTGCATCAATATATTATCGACCTAAAGAATAGCACTGAGCCGCGCATTGGCACTCAGCCGCGAAAGGATATGGGAGAGAAGTATGCAAAGGCTATATCAGATATACACGCTCTTTTCGTGTAATTATTATCCGACACATTTTTTCTGCCATTGTTACGCGTGTCAATTTTTGAAACAAAATTGAATAACCGGGCCTATGCCCACAACTCTGCATAGCAATGACAGAAGAAGAAAAAAAAGCCCTTGAAGAAAAGGGGCTAAACGACCAGGTAAAAGAAATTGCCGAGGGCGTGAAAGGCTTTAAAGCTAAAGCCGAAGCCAACGAGAAAACGTTGGGCGAGATCAAAACTTCACAGGAAGAAACCGCGAACGAGGTGAAAGGCCTTAATGACTGGAAGGTTAAAAAGGACGAAACAGACCAGAAAAATCAGGAAGCCCTGGACAACCTGATTGCAGGTAAAGGCAAGGAAGTTCAGCCGGAAGTTAAGTCTTTCGCGCGCCAGTTGTCCGAAGGTATCAGAACCAATTTTGAAGCCATTAAAGGGCTGAAAAAGGGCCAGACTGTAGGCATGGAGATAGACGTTTTGACCGGGCTTAAAAAGTCTATTGAGAACGGTTACGATACCAAGGCAGCCGCAGATATGACCTTTGCCAACAACTTTTCCACCGCTGATAACAGCATTACGCAGGTACGTTCCGGCATTCTGGCACTCCCTAACCGTAAAGTTCATATCCGGCAACTGCTCCCTTTGGGGACTTTGGGAAAATCGGATTTTGCCTACGTTAAAGAAGCGTCCACCGGTGAAGGGGATCCCGCTGCATGGAATACCGCAGCAGGCGCAAAAACTCAATTTGATATCGACCTGACCGAGGCAACTGCACCGAGCGAATACATTGCCGGCTTTGTAGTGATCACCCGGAAAATGCTGGATGATGTGGATTCCTTGGCTTCTTTCCTGCAAATGCGTTTGCTTGAAAAGTATTACAAGGCAGAGGATGCACAGATTTTGACCGGTAACGGTACGGCTCCTAACCTGTCCGGTCTGATCACGAACGCCACGGCATCGGAAAGTACGGCCACCAATGACTGGGATCAAATCTTGGACGACCTGGGGCAGTTGGAAGACACTGACTATGATGCTACTGGCATCCTGATCAAGCCTTCGGCATACTACAAAATGGTGCAGACGAAAGCCAGCACATCCGGTGTATACGATCAACCTTCTATCGTTACGATGGTTAACGGTCAGTTGTATTTTAACGGCATTCCCGTGTACAAGTCTACCGCTATCAACAAGTCCAACTACCTGTTGGGTGATTTCGAGAAAGGCGCTCAATTGCTGATCCGTGAGAACCCCCGCGTGGAGTTCTTCGAGCAGGATAGCACGAATGTAAGAAACAACAAGATCACGGTACGTATAGAAGGCCGGGTGGCCCTGCCTATCTACTACAGCGGTGCATTTATCACCGGTACGCTTGCATCTTATTAATAATCTTTAAAAAGTAAGGAGCGGTTCGATTCCGCTTCTTACTCCTAAACTTTTAAGCATGAAATTGAAATCAGCATTAGCGTTTATGATGGCCGCCGGTATGATGGCACCACAGACGGTAGTTAACCCGAATACCGGCCAGACCACCCAGCAACAAATGATCGCAGAAAAAAGGCCAACCGCAGCCCGGAAAAGAAGACAACGGGCTAGCGTAAAAAGCAATGGAAGGTTAGGCAATCCTTTCGTAGAGCATAACCAGCGGCAGCGCCGGAAACGGTGGAGACAGGCACCACACAGAAGGTTAAAAGCATCCAGAAGGGCAGCATGAATATACTTTTTAACATACACGCATACGTGCCGCACTTCAATGCGGGAGCGGAAAAATCCTTCCACGATATGGCAAAGTGGCTTATTGCTCACGGTCATACGGTAGTAGTTATTACCCCATTTTTCGGAGGGTATTACGTGGACGGTGTGCCTGTTATTTGTGAGGGAGCAGATAACCGGCCATTGTGGGAAAATGCGGACGTGGTTTTTACGCAATTAAACTATACCGGTACTACCATCAACCGCGCCCGGTATTACGGTAAAAAGGTGGTCCATTTTGCCAGGAACGATAACGAGTACGATATGGTCCGTTACCGGGCATTTGCAGATCATTTCATCGTGTATAACAGCGAATGGGTTAAGAAGTCGCTGGATTACCCTCTACGGTCATTCGTTATGCCGCCCCTGGTAGATTACAGGCATTATGATGTAGGTGGTGACCCGTTCGACCGTCCGTATGTTACCCTGATCAACCACAATGAGAATAAGGGCGGCTACCAGGTACTGGAAATGGCGAAAAGAATGCCGGACGTTCAGTTCCTTATGGTTCAGGGCGGGTACGGTGTTGGCGTAAAAGAGGACCTGCCAAATGTGACTTATTGGCCAAATCAGATCGATGTACGGGAAGTGTATAAGGCTACGCGTCTTCTGCTCATGCCGTCCAAATATGAAAGCTGGGGCCGGACCTGCACCGAAGCTATGGCAAACGGTATCCCGGCCATTCATTCAGATGCGCCGGGCTTGGTTGAGAATGCAGCCGGGCAGCAATTAATGATAAGAAGGGATAATGTTAATGCCTGGGTTGATTCCATAAACATCATCCTGAACGACCCAAATATTTACAAGTTATACAGTGACGCAGGGCGCACCAGGGCAAAAGAACTTGACCCGGAATTAGTGATGGCGAGTTTCGATAAGTGGCTTAAAAGGGTAGTGACAAATAAACAATTGGTTGCAGCATGAACGGAGTAATTGACATAAAATTCACGGACGAAGGCACTACGGAGCCGGTATTGCTGGCAGATGTGAAAGCACCTTTGGAGATTGATGGAACCTATCACGATGCTTTCCTTACGGACCTGATCGCGACTGCCCGGCAAGTGGCAGAGAAGTACTTGAATAGGTCCCTTATTCCGCGCACCGTCGAAGCAACAATAATGAACGAAAGCGGGGGGCAATTACTGCCGTATGGAATCCCTTCCGGCGACATAACGGTAAAAGATGCTGCCGGGGGTAC
>DASULB010000491.1:0-4779 GCA_036278455.1 Chitinophagaceae bacterium
AATGCTGGAACTTCTCCGCATCGGTGCCGTCGCCCGTAATATATTTTTCCTCTACGCCAAGGGTACGCAGCGCGCGCCATTTATAATGGTCCCCGCGCAACCAGATATCCGTCAGGTTTTGAAAACTGTGGTCTTCGGCGATCTGTTTTACCGGAAGATGGCAATGATAATCTATGATGGGCATGGCAGCCGCATAGTCATGGTATAGGTGACGCGCTGTTTCATTCTGCAAAAGAAAATCTTCTCCGATAAAATTCGTTTTTGCTTTCATTTTCGTTCTTAAACTTTATAAAAAAATCCAATCTGCCGTTCAAACCGCGTTTCAAAGTGATTTGCTGATCTCCCTTACACTTCATCCTGTTTCATCTCCGGCGTGATATGCGCCAACAATATTACTTTGTTTATTTTCATCTTCCAAGCCGGGCCACATTTATTTATGCAATCGTTCCCGCTGCGCTTCGGGTCAAAAAAAAAATGGATTATGCCAAAGCGGTCTTCCCCTGACAGAGAACACCGTGAACCCGGATATCCGGGCGATCCCCCGGTTATCTCCGTAGTTTAAAGGCCTCTGGTAATTCCCAGCTCCAGGCCCCTCAATTCTGCCAATCCACGCAACCTGCCGATTGCCGAATACCCCGGATTGGTTTTCTTATTCAGGTCATCAAGCATCTGGTGACCATGGTCAGGGCGCAAAGGGATGGGTTCGCTGCGTTCGCTTTGAATT
The DNA here is from genome assembly GCA_036278455.1 of Chitinophagaceae bacterium. Lineage (GTDB taxonomy): Bacteria > Bacteroidota > Bacteroidia > Chitinophagales > Chitinophagaceae > FW021-bin31. The sequence goes on from DASULB010000491.1 coordinate 725, forward strand.
TGCAGGAGGGTTTTCATCACCTCATACATATCCACATCCCCGCCAAGATGATCGGCCTCATAAAAACTGTTGTCCGGCTCTTTGGTTACATTTCTCAGATGTACGAAGTAAACCCGCCTTCCCACTGCTTTTAATATTTCGACCAGGTCATTCTGCCTGCCTGCTCCCAGGGAACCGGTACAAAAGCAAATACCGTTCGGGCTCCGGTCAACCGCATGCAGGATATCCGTCAGGTCTTCCAGTGAAGATACGATCCTGGGCAGCCCCAGTATGGAGATAGGCGGATCGTCGGGATGGATCGTCATCCGGATGCCGTTCTGCTCGCAAGTCTCCATAATGGATTCCAGGAAGAAAGCCAGGTTCTCTTTCAAACCTTCCGCCCCGATTGCTTTGTAGGTGTCGATGCTGGAGAGCAGCTGCGAGAAGGTGGCGGAGGCCTCACCGGGCACACCCATCAGCACATTTTCTGACAGGACGGCTTTCTTTTGATCATCGTAAGCCTTAAAACGCCGCTCGGCCGCTTCAAGGACCGGTGCAGAATAATCCGATGACGCGCCTTTCCGCTTTAGCAGGTGCACATCAAACAAGGCCAGGTCAGTCCAGTCGAAACGCAGGGCCCTGGACCCGTCTTCCACCACATAATCAAGCCGGGTCCGTGTCCAGTCCAGTACCGGCATAAAATTATAGCAAACCGTCCGGATGCCGCAGCTGGCCAGGTTGATCAACGTCTGGTTATATTTCTCCAGGTACGTTTTATACTGCCCCCTGCGCGTTTTGATGTCTTCATGTACGTTCACGCTTTCCACTACCTCCCATTTGAATCCTGCGGCCTCTACCACTTGTTGTCTTTTGGTAATCTCTTCCACGGACCACACTTCGCCGTGCGGAATATGGTGCAAAGCCGTTACAATGCCTTTCGCGCCCGCCTGTTTAACATCCTGCAGGCTGACCGTATCCTCCGGCCCATACCAACGCCACGTTTGTAATAACATACTTTTTAGTTTAAGCTGATGATTGAAGCTGATGATTGAAACTGATCGTTAAAGTTTAAGCGGGGATGTCCGGCCTTCAGAAAACCGGACACCCCCTCTGTTTACACGCCTGAATAAGCGTTAAATCCTCCGTCCACCAACACCACCTCGCCATTGACAAATTTTGACGCATCACTCATCAACCATATGACCGCCCCTGTCAGTTCTTCGGGTACGCCGAGCCTGCCATAGGGGGTGTTATCAATAAACTTTTGGGTGCGCTCACTATAGGTACCGTCCGGTTTGATCAGAAGATCCTTATTTTGAACGGTCAGAAATACGCCGGGGGCGATGGCGTTCACCCGGATGCCGTCACCATAGCGACTCGGCAATTCCACCGCCATCCACTTGGTATAACTCTCTATCGCCGATTTGGCCATGCCATAGCCGACCACCCTGGTAAGCGGACGCTGCGCGGCAAGCGAAGAAATGTTGAGTATCACGCCGCTTTTACGCGCTGCCATGGCCGCCCCGAAAACCTGCGCCGGTATCACCGTTCCGTAGAGATTCAGATCAACTGCCTGTTTGATGTCCTCTATCCTGACGGAAAACAGGTCCTGGTCAGGCGTTACAACGGACGCGGGCACGTTACCGCCCGCGGCGTTGATCAGCCCGTCTATTTTTCCCCAGCGCGCCAGCACTTTGTCCCTTGCATCCGTAACCTGTTTCTCATCCAGGACATCCGCTATCAACTCCATGGCCTCCCCTCCGGAATCCTGAATGCATTTTACACGTTCGGCAGCTTTATTTTTGTTGCGTCCAAGGACGCCCACTTTAGCGCCCGCTGAGGCGATCGCCGATGCAAAGGCGCCGCCGAGTACGCCGGTCCCGCCCGTAATAACGATCACTTTTTCTTTGAGTGAGAATTGCTCTAAGGATTTTGTCATTGTTAGTTTCTGTGGATCAAAAATAGGAAAACGTTTGCATAAAGGTAAAAAGAATCATTTATTTTCCAAGTTTTTTGTATAATCAGGAGGATTCGCGGGTAATCAGTTCGACGGGAATGGTAATTTCAGCGGGCTTCCTGGGCGCGTTTTTTCGCTGGATCGACTCGATCAACGCCCTGGCTGCCCGGGTTCCCACTTCAGCCGGAAATTGCTCGACCGAGGTGATCGACGGGGAAATGATCTGGGTGCGGGGATCATTGGAATAACCCACGATCTTGAGTTTGCGCGGTACATGCAGGCCCAGGCTGCGTGCCGTCTGTAGTACCGAGATAGCGGTCGTGTCATTGGCGCAAAAGATCGCATCGGGCCAGGGTTCTTTGGCAAAGATCTTTTCACATATTTTTTCGGCATTGGCCGCCGTCAGTTCATGGGAGAAGGTGCGGCTTTTCTTTAAGGTGATCCTGGCTTCCCTTAAAGCCGCCTTCAGGCCTGAAAGGCGATCCTGGTAGAGGTTGCAGGTCAGCAGGCCGTTGATATAGACAATATCCCTGCATCCCTTTTCCAGCAGGTATTTGCCTACCTTGTAGCCACCCTGGAAATCGTCACCGCGAACAATCTGCGCGGGAAAATTCCTGGGCACACGATCATAGAAGACCAACGGGATCTGGTTTTCGGTAAAAATATTAAAATGCGAAAAATCCGTTGTATGTATCGTACAGGAGGTGATCAGCCCTTCCACACGTGAACCGTACAATGCATTGACCAGTTCCACTTCCAGGGGATAGGAATCGTTCGACTGGCAGATAATCAGGTTAAAGCCCATGCTATGCACCGTGTTTTGAATGGCGGTAATGACAGCCGACTGAAAATACATCGAAATGCGCGGCACAATCAGGCCGACGGTGTTGGAATGCCGGTTGCGCAGGCCCGCCGCCAATGTATTTCGCCTGTAGCCCATCTTTGCCGCAGTTTTTTTTACCTTATCTTTGGTAGCCTGACTTATATAAGGATGATCCTTTAATGCCCGGGAAACGGTTGAGGGTGAAACACCTAATGCATTTGCAATATCAACAATAGTACTCACTGAACTTTTGGCCATTTTAGTCATTGATCATTAAACAAAAAACTATCCCATAATCCAGCTAAAGATACATACAGAATTGAATTATAAAAACTTTATCCATGACAGGGATTCGTTATTTGCCGAAATATTTTCGACTTTTGTAACTATCCGAACACGGAAAACTTCGCTGACGGTGCCGGGTTTTCCATGAGCAACCGCCTTGCAGGGAAAAGGTACCTGCTCTCAATAATAAACCAACGCTAAATCCAACATTATGCCTTCACCAGAAGCAAAAAATGTTCTTAAAAAGATCCGGCAGTCCGGTATTGTCCCCGTGTTTTATCATGAAGATCCCGAGATCTGCAAAAATGTGCTCAAGGCTTGTTATGAAGGAGGGATCCGGGTGTTTCAATTCACCAACGAGGGCGCCAGGGCGCAGGAAACCTACCTGATGCTCAAAAAGTACGTGCAGAGTTACCTGCCGGAAATGTATGTGGGCATCGGGGGCATTAAAGATGCGCAGACCGCTGAGGTCTTTATCAATTATAACGCGGACTTTGTGGTTTGTTCCACGATCGATCCTGCAGTGGGCGATATCTGCCGCGACCGAAAAGTGCTATGGATTCCGGGATGCTACACCCCCACTGAAATCGCGCTGGCTGAAAGAACCGGGGCGACGCTGCTCCAGCTGCTTCCGGGCGAAATGCTGGGGGCCGGCTTCGTCAGGGCCGTCAGGCCCATGTTCCCCGCCATGCAATTCATTCCAATGGGCGGTGTGGAGCCCTCCGCCTCCAGCATCATTCCCTGGCTGGAAGCCGGGGTGACTGCCGTATTCATGGGCGACAAGATGATCACCCCCGAAACCCTTGCGCTTAACAACTATTCTTATCTCAAGGACCACGTCAAAAAGCTGCTGAAAACCATCCGGCAATGGCGACAACAAAGCATCGCCTGAGGTCCCTGACCGTTTGGCGGCGGCACCGGTCATTCAGTGCACGCTTTTCTTGCCATTGGCACCAAACACGCCAATAAAGCTAAAACATTCAAATAAAACATTCAGATACCGCAGCCCGA
>DASULB010000492.1:0-6629 GCA_036278455.1 Chitinophagaceae bacterium
ACGCGCTGGCGGCTGCAGTGGGAGGGATCGGCATCGCGCCTGGCGCGAACATCAATTATACAACGTGTTACGCGGTCTTCGAAGCGACGCACGGAACGGCGCCGCGTTTTGCGAATACCGACAGTATGAACCCGTCTTCGCTCATCCTGAGCGGGATGATGATGCTCCAGTACCTGGGCTGGCAGGAAGCGGCGCAGCTGATCACTCATGGCATCGGCACCACCATTATGCGCAAGACCATGACGATAGATTTTTACAAGCAAACCGAGGGTGCGCGGCTCGTGAAATGCAGCGAGTTCGCGGAGGAAGTGGTGAAGAACATGACCCCCTCCATCGTACCCTGAACGGGAGAAGGGGTCTGAGGATGAAAATTTAGGCGATTCATTAACGTTCAATATTAAACTGAAATTATTAATTATGAGTAAAATTCAAGTCCCTAATCCCATCGTGGAAATAGACGGTGACGAAATGACGCGTGTTATCTGGAAGATGATCAAGGATCAGCTGATCCTTCCCTACCTGGATCTGAACATCCGGTATTTTGACCTGAGCATCCAGCACCGGGACGCTACCGACGACCAGGTGACTGTCGATGCGGCGCATGCCATCGGGGAAACGGGTGTGGGGATCAAATGCGCGACCATCACGCCTGACGAAGCCAGGGTAAAGGAATTCGACCTGAAACAGATGTGGAGATCACCTAACGGGACGATCCGTAATATCCTCGATGGAACAGTTTTCCGGGAACCCATTGTGATAGAGAATATCCCGCGTCTGGTTCCTAACTGGACGGCTCCGATCTGCATCGGCCGTCACGCCTTTGGCGACCAGTATCGCGCCACGGATTTCGTAGTAAAAGGGAAAGGCAAATTAACATTGACTTTTACACCCGAGGATGGCAGTCAGCAGCCGCAGGTTTTTGAGGTATATGATTTCAAGGGCGACGGAGTGGCCATGTCCATGTATAATACCGAGGCTTCCATCCGTGGTTTTGCACACGCTTGTTTTAATATGGCGCTGCAGAAAAAATGGCCGCTTTACTTCAGTACGAAGAATACGATCCTGAAGAGATATGATGGTTTCTTCAAGGATATTTTTCAGGAGATCTATGAAAATGAATTTAAGGATAAATTTAAGCAGCATGGTCTTACTTACGAACACCGCCTGATAGATGACATGGTGGCCAGCGCGCTCAAGTGGCATGGTAATTTTGTGTGGGCCTGCAAGAATTATGACGGCGACGTGCAGAGTGATACGGTAGCCCAGGGATTCGGTTCATTGGGATTGATGACCTCTACACTGGTGACGCCAAACGGGAAGACCATGGAAGCCGAAGCCGCCCATGGGACCGTTACCCGGCATTTCCGGCTGCATGAACAAGGCAAACCCACCAGCACCAACCCCATCGCATCCATCTATGCCTGGACACGGGGACTGGCCTTCCGCGGTAAGCTGGATGGAAACACCGAACTGATCAACTTTTGCGAAACATTGGAGCAGGTTTGCATAGAGACCGTGGAAAGCGGTAAAATGACCAAAGACCTTGCCGTCTGCATTCATGGCAAGGATGTGGAACATGGTACGCATTACCTGTATACAGAAGAATTTCTGGACGCCCTGGAAGCAGGGATCAGGGACAAGACAAATGCCTGACCTGAGCCTCAGGTGAGTTTTTTGGAAGGCGCGTATTGCAACGCGATGAAAGCTAAGATGGGTGCTGCCACGAGAATCAGGCAGCACCCATCGTTTTTTGTCAGTAAAAACAATACAGCAGCCAGCAGGATCAGGTACAAGGGATAAGTGAGGAACAACAGGCCGAATAACACGGAATCATAGAAAACGCTGTTCGCCGTCTTTTTCTTCGCCAGTGATTTTAAAGGATAGTATAAGGGGGCGTGGAGGAGCCATCCGGCCCAGCTCAGGGGGTAGCCGATGATCCGCCACCATGGGATCCGCCTTTTGGCGGACTTGCCGGGCAGTGCTGCGCCGACGTCATCTGTAGCGGTCACATTGATCTCTCGCTGTATTTCCGGGAGACTAAGGGCCCCTTCTTTTCTTTTAATGGCGGTATTTTCCATCAGTGACTGAAAGCGACTGACGCTATGATGGTCTGGGGGCACGTGTAAGATCAGTTTGTTCAACCGCTCTCTTAATATCAGATTAAAATGGCTCAGCGCTTTGGCAGGGCTCTCCTCGGTAAACATTTTCTTCGAAAGCATTTCCCCTGTCATGAAGAACATTTTTTTCCCTACTCTGTCAAAATTCTGGTAGGTGAGCCCCACGGGGACCATCCGTAACCGGTCGCGTATTTCCGGTTGACCCCAACCCAGGAAAGCCAGCCTGGCGGCACCCTTGCCGAGTGCGCGCAACTTCCATTCATTTTCACAGTTCCCTTCACAGAAAATCAGCACATTGCGTCCCTTTTTGAAGATCTCCAGGCACCGGCTGAAAGTAATTTCATTGCGATCCATTAGTTGGCGGCCCTCGCTTAAGCGGTAGATAGGGATGCAATATAACCTCCTCAGGAAATAATCAGCCCACTTATTTTTAAAGACATCCCCGCGTACCAGGATATAGGTTTTCTTCCGGCAATGAGAGGCGATGACGATCGCATCCAAAAATGAATTAGGATGATTGGAGGCGATGAGCAGTGGCCCGGGTTGGTGCAGCAAAGAGATTCCGGAATGATGGATGTTGCGGCAGTATAATTTTAATGCCAGCCTTGCGAGTATTTTAAGCGGGATATAAAACAAGTCACGGTTTGTTTAGTTCTTGCCGTCCTCTCCATCATCGTCGTCGTCTTCATCATCATTATCCTCGTCCCGATCTTCATGATCCTCTTCATTATCGTCATCGTCATCGTCGTCATCATCATCATCGTCGTCGTCATCATCATCTCCTTCGTCTTTGTCATCGTCATCGTCGTCATCGTCGTCATCGTCGTCATTGTCGTCATTGTCGTCATTGTCGTCATTGTCGTCATCATCATCATCATCATCTTCTTCGTCTTTATCATCGTCATCTTCTGCAGCCTCTTTATCGTTTGTCATAACATCCCCGTCAACTTGTTCTTCCGTTACAGCCTCATCGCCTTCCCCGGTATCGGCCGAATTGTCCGCATCGGCCTGTTCACTTTCAACATCTCCGTCAAACGCGTTATCAGATGGCCCTTCGCCCTGCGGCTGCTCGTTCACGATGGTTTCCTCATCACCGGATCTGGTAACGGAATGCTCTTCGTCCTCCGCTTGGTCATCGGCGATGTTCTGATCGTCATCCGCCAGGTTATCATGTCTCTGTTCCCCGGTGATGGCTTCGTCCTCCGCCTCAACATCCAGTACATGATGGCCATTTTTGCGGTTATTTTCGTCATCCCTGTCGTCGTCTTCTTCTTCCGGTATGGCATTATTCATGAGCAATTCCCCGTTTTCCGAAACAGCGAAATAGCCGGCTTCATCAGAGGCCGTCTTATTCTCCCCTTGCTCCCGGAGATTGGCCTCGTCCTCCATAATAGTGGGATGGGTCAGTTCCTCCGGCAATACTTCTTTGATTTTCGGCAGGTCTTCAGGTGTGTTTATTCCAAAGTAATCCATGAATGATTTTGATGTGCTATAGATCAGCGGCTTGCCAGGTGCTTCTTCCTTCCTCCCGGAGATGATGATCAGATCCTTTTCAAGTAGTTTCTGAATGCTGTAATCAGAATTAACACCGCGAATAGATTCGATTTCACCTTTGGTAATGGGCTGCTTGTATGCAATAATCGCCAGGGTTTCCAGTGCCGCCGTGGATAGTTTTTTTAAATACTTGTCGCCGTTGAGCTGGGCTACCGTCGGGTAAAAGTCCGGTTTGGTCAGAAACTGGAAACCGCCGCCGCTTTGTTTGACCTCAAAGGAGTAAAATTCAGAATTATATTTCTCACTGATGGCTTCAATGGCGGACATCACCTGGTCCGGTGTCGCAACATCTTCCAGGAAACCCTGCGAGTTATTCAGCAGTTCCATGATCTCCATGGCAGGCAGTGGGTGGTCCGATGCAAAAATGAGTGACTCCACGTGGGGAATGATCTGTGCTATTTCCATAAATTATATTTTTTCCGGTATTCCAGCACCGCCGCCGGAAATGGAAGGTTTTGCTTTTAATTTTTACTGTAGACTGAGATACTGAGACCTCCCCGGCCAATGATCAGCCTTACGGAGAGGGATATCGCTTATACTTCCCATCCAATACCTTAGCGCTTTTGGATGATTTTTCCTGTCTTTTCAGACAAAGGATTCATACTGATTGATAAAGGTAAGTCAAATGGTGCTTTTGAGCAGAATAACGTAAAATTCTGCTCACGGAATGTGGATTACTTGTGGATTAGATTTCCAGGCCCTTCTTTTGTCAAGGATTTTATCAAAGGCCGGGGAGGACAACTTAACCTTCCAGGGCCGCGGCGCCGCTTACAATTTCAGTCAGTTCAGTGGTGATGGCGGCCTGACGCGCCCTGTTATAGGAAATCCGGTAATTACGCAGCAATTCGTCAGCGTTGTCAGTGGCTTTGTCCATGGATGTCATGCGGGCCCCGTGTTCAGAGGCATTGGCATCCAGCATGGCCTTAAAGAACTGAGTATTAAGGATTTTGGGCATTAATTCCGTGATCAACACTTCCTGGCTTGGCTCAAAGATGAAATCCGCTTTGAGTTTACTGGGCTTTTCGCTGCCTTTGTTGTCCATGGTCTCCAGTGCGGAGGAGCGGGGGATGGGTAGAAAACGCTCCACCTGAAATTCCTGTACGACCGCGTTGATGAAGCGGCTGTAAATGATTTCCACCACATCATAGGTTTTATTCAGAAAATCCTGCATGACTTCGGCGGAGGCGCGCTGCACCTCTTCAAAGGACAGGTCCAGGAATAAATCCCGGTAAGTCTTGTTCACCTTGAAGTTGTGGCGGATAAAATGGTCATAGCCCTTTTTGCCGACCGGCATGATGGTGACATTGCCTTTGTTGAATTGATCCTGGTATTTTTCGCGGATGGTTTGTTTGGCCAGTTTGATGAGGTTGGCGTTATAGGCACCGCACAAGCCACGGTCGGAGGTAATGACCACCAACAACACTTTTTCCACAGGCCTTTCGACTGCCAGGGGCATTTCCACATCGCCATTGCTATTGCTCACGATATTTTGCAGCATGTCCTGCAGCTTAAGCGCATAGGGGCGCATTTGCACAATGGCGTCGTTGGCACGGCGCAATTTTGCCGCACTTACCATTTTCATGGCTTTCGTGATCTGTTGAATGGATTGTACCGACCTGATACGGTTGCGGACTTCTTTAAGCTGACCGGGCATATTATCTTAAATATTATAATATAAATATCGAATAATCTGTCTCCAATATAACGGCTGCAAAGGTACAGAAAAAAAGGCCAGATCTGATATCATTGTGAAAGTTGGAAACTAATCCTCCGTATCGGCAAAATGATCGGCCATTTTATCCAAAGTCTTTGACTGGGGGGCTCTGGCCCCGTCGGTGATGAGGATCCGATAGCGAAAAGTAACGGACTGACCGGGGGCTAAGCGGAGGTTCATGGATTTTTCCCCATGCGTGAATATTTTTTCCCCGAGTGGGTTGGCCGCGAACAGACCATACCCCCGGGCGTGCCAGAAAGTAGGATACCCCGGATTGCCCGGGTGATCAAAAATCGTGATGCTCTCCATCTCGCCTCCCTGCCTGCCATAGAGCATGCACCAGCGTGCGCGGGATCCCCATGCCTGGTCCCCTGTTTTCCCTTCGCTGGTCAGGTAATTTCCATTAGCGGGAGACGGGGTCTCACGGAGGGGGCCCTTACTACCCGCGGATCGCTCTCTTTGGGGTGTGGAGGGCAACTCCAGTGCCCGTGCCACCCGGATACCGATCAGGCCATCCTTCACGTCTTTGAAAGTAACGGTTGTCGCCGCGGTGAGTGTGGTGGTACGGTCAATCACGCGTTGGTGGGTGTTGCCTGAAAAGGTGAATGTTGTCAGTTCCTTTAGTAACACGTCCCCTTGTTGATTTTCCCATAACGCACTTATCTTTAAAACGCCCTTTTTCCCGTTTTTAACGGAAAGGATCTTTTGCTGGCGTATCCAGCCATAATGGGATTTTTTCTCCCGGGGGATGGCGTATGAATTGTTCCAGAAATCAAGGCCATTCACATTCTCATAAGTGAACCATAAGCCTACCTGGTGTGGGTGATCGGTTCGTTCTCCCGGACGGGGGGCTCTTGGGAAGCCGCGCGTGACGGTGTGACCGCTGGCGGTATGCAGCGGGTACAGGATGGGTTTCTCCAATGAATCGGGGTAGAAGTATTTGGTAAATGGCTTGCCGCCGATGATCACATCCACCTGATGCCGGCCGGGCAGGGAGCGCAGTTGAACGGTTTGGGCTCCGGATTGGGCCCGGGCAGGAGCTATTGAAAAGTAACTCAGGCTTAAAAGGATCAGAAAATGCTTCATGGTTACGGGGGCGGAGAATAGTGAAGCGGAAATTTACGTTTATTCGGGGAAATCCGGAGTGAAATTTCAAAAAGGTGCATCGCCTGGTCCTTATCGCCCACTCGCTTGTTTGGTGCAGACCAGAACTTTTTAATGCTTGCTCCTTTGACAACATCCAT
>DASULB010000493.1:0-3688 GCA_036278455.1 Chitinophagaceae bacterium
ACCGGCTCTGTGACGCTTATGGGATCATGGTCATTGACGAGGCCGATCTGGAGACCCACGGATTGGGTGGGAAGCTGAGCAATGACCCCACCTGGAACCACGCCTACATGGAACGGATGACGCGCAGGTCCGGAGAGATAAAAATCATCCAAGCATCATCGTCTGGAGCCTGGGCAATGAGGCGGGGAGGGGCCCCAATCACGCGGCCATGTCCGCCTGGACACACAACTACGACATTACGCGGCCCGTGCAGTATGAGCCTGCGCAGGGCAACCCGCATGTAAAAGGTTATATACCACCTTCCGATCCCCGTTATCCAAAAGATCACCAGCACCGTATTGAAGATCCGGTGGACGAATATTATGTGGACATTGTCTCCAGGATGTATCCTGCCTTGTTTACACCGGATCTGCTGCTCCGCCAGAAAGGGGACAACCGGCCGATACTTTTTATAGAATATGCCCATTCCATGGGTAACTCTACGGGAAACCTGAAGGAGTTCTGGGACATCTTCCGTTCCAGAAAGCGCATCATCGGCGGATGCATCTGGGAATTCAAGGACCAGGCGATGCTTAAAAAAGACAGGATGGGTGTGAATTACTATGCTTATGGAGGGGATTTCCACACCGGGTGGAATGACGGTGATTTTTGCATCAAAGGGATCGTGAGGGCCGATGGCACACCAAAGTCGGCCATTGAAGTAGCAAAGCACGTTTTCCAGCCGGCGATCTGCACCCTGGTGGACACGGCAAAAGCACTCATCCATATCAAGAACTGGAATGCGGTCAAGTCGTTGGGCGATTATCAGGTGCATCTCATTGTCAGGAAAGATGGTGTGATCATCAGCGACAAGACCCTGCCCCGGATCCGGCTGGCGGCCGGAGGCGACACCGTGATCAGCATCAAAAAATACCTGCCTGTGATGAAATCCGGAGGCGAGTACCTGGCCGGTCTTCATTTTTTGCTCCCGGAAAAAACGCTCTGGGCGCCCCGGGGTTTTGAAGTGGCCTCCAACCAGTTTGCACTGACAGGTGTGGCGAAGATTACCGCGAAAATCCACCATTTCCCTTCCCTGAATCTGAGAAAGACCGATACCGCCTTTAGGGTGAAGGGCGCCGGTTTTCAGATGACCATCTCCCGTAATAATGGTGCGCTTGACGGCTATTTGTGGAAAGGCTGTGAGCAGCTCTATGCCCCTTTGCTGCCGCATTTTACCAGGTCCTTAACGGATAATGACCGCCATGGCTGGAAGCCTGAGATCAAACTGGCGCCCTTTTATCATCCCCACCTGAAACTGATGTCGGTCAGGGCCGCAAAAACAGGCAGGGGTATGATCAGCATCAGGAGCGGGTATTCACTGATTGGCGGCAAGGCTACGGTAGGGGTGCGCTATACGATCAACGGAGCGGGAGTGATCAGGGTGGATTATGATTTCACGCCTTCAGATACATTGACGGGTACGCTGCCAAATATCCCCGAGGTCGGGATGCAATGCGGCATCCGGAGGGATGATGATCACATCACCTGGTATGGAAGGGGCCCTTGCGAAAATTATGTGGATAAGCGTTACGGGCTGGATGCAGCCATCTACAGCATGCCGATCATGCAGTTTATGGAGCCTTATGTTATGCCACAGGAAAATGGTAACCGCACGGATGTACGCTGGATGTATTTGTCTGACAGCACAACGGGGAAGGGGCTGCTGGTCGTGGCGGACAGCCTGCTCTCCATGAGCGCGTGGCCTTACACAGAAGCGGGTGTTAACGCGGCAAAACATACAGATGAACTTAAAGGCGCAGGATTTATCACGCTCAATATCGATCTCAGGCAAATGGGCGTCGGTGGAAATACCAGCTGGAACAAATATGCTGCGCCGGTTGAAAAGTACCAGATCCCCCCCAAGCATTATCATTACGGGTTCTTTCTTTATCCCTGCAAACAGGCAAAGAACCAGGCAGCTTTAAGTGAAGCGGCGAAAAACCTGAGGTTCAATATACCGGCCCCGTGAAAAAGTTTTTCTGCTTTACAGTCAGTTTTTTGGACGGTAGCCTTGACTTATGCCGTCCAGGCCGAGACGCAGGAAAAATAGCAGTCAAGGCAACAGTCAAAGTGTGGATTTTGGCCCTGCCAATTTCTTGCTTATCCAGCAGGTGATTTTGCATACAGGAAGGCCATTTCATCCGGGAATGGGTAAAGAATTATAATGCAGTTAATGGTGTTACACTGGCAACAATACCATTAAAGCCGCATTCATTTCGTCCGGAGGTAACCCGTTCATTTGGCGTATATATTGATCCGGTAGATCCTATTTTAATCCTTGTATTTCTTTTAACATTGTTTTATCTTTAACGCAGAATCGTTATTTTTTGGATGTGTAATCCCTCATTGCAAGAAATCAAGATATTTCTCACTCATAAAAAATAACCACTATGAAAGCCACCTATTCCTCTGAACAAGAGATTTACAGTCTCTGCGCACTTGCCAGTGCTTCTTTTACTAACTCATTTAATGACCTGTCCGATCTACAAAGCTTTACCACTACCGTGGTGAACGACGTACTGCAAGATGGTACGGTCCAGGGTCTGATCGGCTCCGACTGGGAACTGGTTTGGGGACCGGTCGTATTTTCCCAAAAGCCAAACAACAGCCCCACAGTGGCAGACAATACCATGATGTTGCTGTACAGCCCTTCACAAAACCTGCTTGTACTCCCCATCGCGGGTACCAACTTATATTCGAGTTATGACTGGTTACAAGAAGATCTCCAGGTGGGTAGTTTCGTAAAATGGAATAAGGTGGTGGGAGGCGGCTTTCACATCAACATACTTTACGAAGAAGCAGCGATCAGTGAAGGTACTTATACCGGGTTACAGGTTCTTTTAGCCATGAAGGATTCCGGTGGACAGACGATGGTCGAAGCACTGTCTAAATTTGCAGCCACGCTCACCACTCCTGCAACGCTGGCGGTTACCGGCCATAGCCTGGGCGGTGCTTTAAGCCCCACAATGGCACTCTACCTGTTTGACAGCCAAAAGTTAAGCACCGACTGGAACGCTAATCAAAACATAAATGTAATCGCTGTATATGCCACCGCCGGCCCTACGCCAGGCAACAGATCCTTTGCCGACTATATTACGCATACGGCCGGTTTGAGCGACACAGTAACTTATGCTTATTCCAGTCAATACAATTCGCTTGATGTGATCCCACAGGCATGGGAAAGCGGTACGCTTGACAAGGTGCCCGGTATTTACGAATCCAATATCAATGTCATATCAGGCTCTAATCCTTCAGAAGCGATCGTCGGTACACTGGCTACAATAGCATTTCTGAAAACACTCAGTAAATCCACATTGTATACTAATGTCTACAAGCAGGCATCCGTGTGGACAGAAATGACCGGTACCTTTAGCACGGATGTGGATGATCAAGTGACCAAGAAGCTAAAGCTCGCCGAGATTGAGTTCGTTCTTCCCAAAACGCTGAAGACTTATGCGGCCTACTTTATCAATTTTGTCCGTTTTATGGCGCAAATGGGTTTCCAGCATACCGAGGCTTATGATACCCTGTTGAACATTACCGGTTTTGTCAGTGCTTTTAATACTATTAAGTCAGGTTTGCTGAAGAGCGATCAAACACCTGAGCAGTTACGCGAAGCCGCGGTAAGCCGTATTGTTGGCTTGGATCT
>DASULB010000494.1:0-2884 GCA_036278455.1 Chitinophagaceae bacterium
CCGCGCAGAGAGCCGACGTGGTGGTGATGTGCCTGGGAGAATCCCAGGGCATGAGTGGTGAGGCGGCCAGCCGTGCGGACATCCGTATCCCCGCCTGTCAGCGTAAATTGCTCCGGGCGATACATGGCACCGGCAAACCTGTTGTACTCCTATTGTCTAATGGCCGTCCGCTGGTACTTACCTGGGAGAACGGGCATGTACCCGCCATACTGGAAACATGGTTTTTGGGGACCGAAGCGGGCCACTCCATCGCGGACGTTTTGTTCGGCGATTACAATCCTTCGGGCAAGATTACCATGTCCTTTCCTTACGCCGTAGGCCAGATCCCGGTATATTACAATCATATGAATACGGGAAGGCCACGCAATCCCAATGTGAAATACACTTCCAAGTACCTGGATATCCCCAATGCACCGCTTTACCCGTTTGGGTACGGCCTGAGTTACAGCAAATTCACCTACAGCGACCTCACCGTGGATAACAAAGTGATTCATCCGGGAGAAAGGCTGCATGTTTCGGTGACCCTGACCAATGCGGGCCCTTATGATGGGGAAGAAACCGTCCAGCTCTACATCCGCGACCTGGTGGGAAGTGTGACCAGGCCGGTAAAGGAATTACGTGGTTATCAGCAGGTTTTTTTGAAAAAAGGTGCCCACAAGACCCTTCATTTTACCCTGACAGATGATGATCTCAAATTTTATGACAAGGACATGAAATGGACCTATGAGCCGGGTGATTTCAAAGTATTTGTCGGAAGTAATTCAAGGGATGTCCTGGAAAGCGGATTCACCCTGGAACCATAAAACGAGCACATGCAAACACTATCCGTTGACATGGATGAAGTCATAGCTGACGCCGCCACGAAATTGCAAGGCTGGTATGAGCGTGATTATGGTAAAAAACTGGAGGAAGGGGAGATCAGGGGAAAAGACCTGCAGGAGGCGGTCATTCCCGAACACTGCCATGTTTTTCAGGAATTTGCCAATACTCCCGGGTTTTTCCGCGACCTGCAAATGATGCCCGATGCCAGGGAAGTGCTGGAAAACCTCAATAACCGCTATGAGTTATACCTCGTTTCGGCTGCCATGGAATTTCCAAATTCATTGAAGGATAAGTTCGACTGGATTGCGCAGTACCTTCCCTTTATCTCCTGGAAGCAGATTTGTTTTTGCGGCAGCAAAAGCATCATACAGACGGATATCCTGATTGATGACCGGGTGCGCAATTTCAGCCATTTTAAAGGCAGGAAGATCTTGTATGCGGCCCATCACAACATTTTTGAAACAGGGTTTGAGCGGGTAGATAACTGGCGGGAGATCGCCCAAAAACTCCTCTGATCTGTTTCGCCCCTTTGCGGGCGGATTTTTCTTTTGCAGTCAGGTAGTCGGTGGGCAGGGCTCAATGGCCCTTCAGGCTCGTTTTTGGGACGAATGCGCCACGGGTATCTCTTCCTTATAGAATAGCGCCTAACCATGAAGGGCCGTATAGGTGGTGATAACGTGGTTAAAACCCTCCCTTTTACCTGTGAGAAGGGCAACGCCGCCGGTAATGCATTAGTATCCTAAATCAGGAGGTTATTGCTTTTAACTTTTGGCGATTGCCTATCTTTGCCGCAATTATTGAACACTTATGGCCAAATTGCAGTTTTATAACACGCTGACCAGGACAAAAGAGATATTTGAAGCACTGAATCCGCCGCATGTGGGCATGTATGTCTGCGGACCCACCGTATCGGGTGAATCACACCTCGGACACGCCAGGCCGCTGATTACTTTTGATGTTGTCTACCGCTACCTGATGCATCTGGGTTACCAGGTCCGGTATGTGCGCAACATCACCGATGCCGGTCATTTTGAAGAGGAAGGAAGGGCTGCCGCGGATAAGATCTCGGAAAAAGCGCTGCTGGAGCGGCTGGAACCCATGGAACTGGTACAAAAATATACTAACCTGTTCCATTTGGCGACACACCGATTTAACTGCCTTCCACCAAGCATAGAACCCACCGCTACAGGTCATATTATCGAGCAGATTACCATGATTCGCAAGATCCTGGCCGCCGGTTATGCCTATGAGGTGAATGGTTCCGTTTATTTTGATGTAAAGAAGTATGCCTCCAACCATCCTTACGGGATCCTCAGCGGCCGGAAACTGGATGACCTGCTTGAAACAACCAGGAACCTGGAAGGGCAGGATGAAAAACACAACAAAGCTGATTTTGCCTTGTGGAAGAAAGCGCCACCGGAACACATCATGCGCTGGGAGAGTCCCTGGGGAGAAGGATTCCCCGGTTGGCACATCGAATGCTCCGCCATGAGCAGCAAATATCTGGGACGGCAGTTCGATATTCACGGAGGCGGAATGGACCTGATGTTCCCCCACCATGAATGCGAAATCGCCCAGAGCACCGTCGCCCTTGGTGAAATGCCCGCCCGTTACTGGATGCATAATAATATGATCACCATCAATGGCCGGAAGATGGGGAAAAGCTATAATAATATTATCAAACTCAGTGAACTGTTCAGCGGGGACCATCCCCTGTTGGAAAAGGGCTATAGCCCGATGACGGTCCGCTTCTTCATCCTGCAGACCCATTACCGCAGTACCCTGGATTTTTCCAATGAAGCGTTGCAGGCGGCGGAAAGAGGCCTTCAGCGGTTATGGAGCGCTTATGAAGTGTTGCAGCAATTGCCTGCGATGGGCGGAGAGGAGGCCACGGACCCCGCGCTGGATCAGCAGACAGAAAAACTTTGCCTCGAGTGTGATGATTTCATGAACGATGATTTCAATACGGCCAAGGTAATGGCTAACCTGTTTGAAACCGTTCCCCTCATTAATTCACTGAAGACAGGACAGATCAAAGAAGATGCACTGAGGAGAAGTACCT
>DASULB010000495.1:0-8842 GCA_036278455.1 Chitinophagaceae bacterium
TGTTACATCGGAATGCAGTAATTCCAACCCCGATTTCGGATTGCTTTTTAAAAGGACGGTTCCATCTGATTTTAAAAGGGAATACCTGAATCCCTTCTTAATAATCCTGATGGAATAATGCTGCGCTTTCAATAGAAAAACTGAATCATTAGCGGTCAGGTTACCTCCGAACGATGTAGCCGTTATCCAGATATTGGAAAAACAAAATAGGGTAAAAATTTTGCAAAAAAGGGCTTTGCTCATGTTTACGTTTTTAATGAATCTTTCTTTAGTTTTAGTTTCATTTTTCGTTTAACCGGATACTTTTACGAACTTGGCGGTGTCGGCTATGGTATAGCCCGGTCCGCTTGCGATTAACTTGATCAGGTTGTTCCAGCCTTCCTTAAAATAATAGCTTCCTATCTTTACCCACTCCCCGTCATGTTCCTGCTGGTTGATGAATTTGGTGGTATCCTGTTTGGAGCCTCCGTCATACCAGATCTCAAGTGGGACCTTTGGAGAGCGGTCTTTCCCTGCCGCCCATCTTAAATAAATATCATAGTGGCCGCTCTCTGATATCAGCGGCCTGAACAGTGCCCAGTCCCTCTGAGGGTTATAGCTGTGTTGAGGCTTCCATTTGTAGTAATTCTTCCCATGATAGGTGGTCCCTTCGGTAGAAATCTCCCAATAGTTGCCCATGTTAAAACCCCATGGATCATAGTTGTCTATGTATATGGTCGAACCTGTTTCCAGAGACGGTATGACCTTGGCTGGCAGTTTGGCGGCGGGATCCTTTGCGTAGCATCGAACGTAATCATAATAATCATAGGCCGGCAGATTAGGCCCGCCACTGTCAGCGTGTGTGGCGATGGTGGTGAGCCAGAGATTGAGGGAATAATGTTTATAGGCATCCTCTGATGCATTGATCTGATGCACAGTTTTCCCGTCTACATAAAATTTAATGCCTTCGCTGGTATATTCATAGCCGTATACATGGTAGCCATCTGAAGCGTCAAAACCCAAATCCTGGGCATGGACCGACTTCCATTTCCCTTTATCCGAGGACCATCCGTCCGAATGTATCCACAAATTATGGTTAGATGCCTTCGTGGATTCCATCTCAAATATATCCATCTCCATAAACCGGTCGAAACAATAGGTTAAAAAACCGGTACCTTCCTGGATCCAAAATGAATGATGCCAGCCGGGGGCATGGGTAAGTTTGGCTTTGACTTCATAATAACCATGTTGCCATCTCCTTTTGGATACAATTCCCGACCCTGTATATTTCATCCCCAAAAAATCTTCTTTCCGCATGGCGAGCACCAGCTTCCCGTCCCGGACACTGACGTTTTCCGGTCTTTGGATGCTGCTCATCTTCATGTCCATCCGGTAAAACCATTCTGATTCATTCAGGGAACTTCCCTTGAAATTATCTTCCCAGATCAGGTGGTAACCTTCGGGGCGACCAACATCATCGCTATCATTTTGGTCGGGTGTCTTTTTATTAAAGGGAGCGGATGATGCAGGTATTATTCCGCTAAAGGGCAATACCGAAGAAATCGCAATGCCTTTGCTCATTGTTTTAATAAAATCTTTTCTTTTCATCATCATTTGTCTTTTAATGGATAGGTTGAAATCGTTTCTTACAGCTCATTATTTTCTGAATTTACTTTCTGAATTTATTTCTTTTGTATCAGGATATTTAAGCGGCATCCGTGACACTTGATTTTGCCATAGCCAGGAAAATTGGCCTCATGATACAGGGTACAGGTTGATGGCTACCCCTTTGCTGCATCACCCTATCCTTTTACCCCTATCCTTTTCCCGGATTTTGTGACGAGCAGCTTTAACAAAGCGTTCACGGAGTCTGCCACACATCCTGGCGGTGGTATTTTCGCCAATGCCTTCCACCGGGATGCACGATAACCGGGTGTAATATATTTCTTTTCGGTCACGAGATCGGTTGAGTGTGATCGCCTGTTTTTAATATCCCGGGTTTTGTTTAAGGTTGCGATCTACATCCATTTCCTTCTGGGGGATGGGCCACAGATAATTCTTGGCAGCGTCGAAGATGTTTACGCTGATCACTTTGAAAAGTGCATCCGCGCCTGGATAACTGACGTTTTCATACGGGTCAATCCGCGGCGTGACCACATCGAACCAATGTGCCTTTGTCCTTCTGCCGTATACCTTGCCAGGCATCACATGCTCCGCGTATTTCCAGCGGCGGAGGTCGAACAACCGGAAACCTTCGTCGGCGAGTTCGACGGTGCGTTCATAACGGACCATCTTTCTCAATGCCTCTTGTGACATGCCCAGGCTCGCCAGGGGCATGTGTACGCTGGGTCTTCCCCGGACCAGATTGATGGCGTCAATGACGCTTTGGTCGATGTCACCCAGTTCTATTTTGGCCTCAGCATAGGTCAGTAATACTTCGGCATACCTGATGAGGATCACATTTTGCTGGGAAGAGGTTACGTTTTGGGGGAGATCGGAAGCGTCCAGGTATTTGAGCCAAAGATAGCCCGTAAAGGTGGCATAGGCGTTGGTAACCTCGAGGTTGCTGATCCGAACGGTATCGGTCCCATTGGCCTGGAAAGTCTTTGTGCTGTCGGGATGGGTCTGGAACAGCTTACCATTGAACCACATGCCGGGGCGGATGATGGATTGGTCCAGACGGGGGTCCCGGTTCTTAAACGGATGGGAAGGGTCGTAAAGGTCCGATTCATCAATGGGTTTCCCATCTGTACACTGGTAAAGGTCCACCATACGCTGGGTAGGCACGAGAATACTATACCCTGGCCCGCTGCGGGGCCCTTCGATCTGCGGAATGGCGTTCGTCCTGATGCCCGTCAGGTAGGGAAGGTTCAGGATGATCTCGGAACTACCCTGTCCCTCGTAGTGGAATAAGTCCTCGTAATTGGGATAAATGGTGTACAGGCCCAGGTCCATCACCGCCCTGGCCGAAGTTGCTGCCGTCTGATAATCCCCTTCGTCCAGGGCCAGCCTGGCCTTGAGCGCCAGGGCGGCCCCTTTGGTGGCCTTGCCGGCATCCGTGCCGCTCCAGGTGGTGGGCAGCGCAGCGGCCGCCGAATCCAGGTCCGCGTACAGATGAGCGACCACCTCTGCCCGGGGCGTCTGCGGAAGCGCGGCACTGTCCAGGCTGAGCATGGTCGTCACCCAGGGGACATTGCCAAACAATTCAATCAGGTAGAAATAATAATAACTTCTCAGAAACTTTGCCTGGCCCTTGATCTGAGCATAGTCATCGGCCGGCACCACGTCCTTTGCCCGGTGCATGTTTACCAGGATGTTGTTGCATTTGGAGATGCCCTCGTACATAAAATCCCAGGTCGAACCAAAAATGGCGAAGTCCGGCGTAAAATTCCCCGATTGCACGGTTTGCACGTTTGCCCAATCGCCCCGTGACCAGGCAATATCGGTTGTGGCGTCCAGATAGAGTTTATACGGCGTACTGCTCTGGCCTTCCCACCATAAGTTGGTATAGGCGCCATTGATCGCCAGGTCAAGTTCCTCCTGATTTGAAAAGAAAGTAGCGTCCGAGGGTGAATCCAGCGGAAGCTTGTCCAGAAAGTTCTTTTTGCAGGAAAGCATCGCCGTCATGCAAAGGACCATTAAAATGATGCGCGGTTTCATATAAAAAAGATTTTGTGAGACATAAGACTGTTAAAATGTAAGGTCCAGGCCAAAGACATAGGTGCTCGAGATCGGATATACCGATGCGGTCCCGCTGGGTCTTTCGGGATCCCAGCCCTGTGGCATGTGATCCAGGGTAAACATATTCTGTCCTGACACATACACCCGAAGTTTGTCGATAAAGGTCTTTTGCAGCAACGTCTGTGGAACCGAGTATCCCAGTACCAGGTTCTTCAGCCTCCCATAGGCTGAATTAAAGACCCAGAAGCTGGAATTCTGAAAGTTATTATGGTTGGTCTCAGCGATCAGCCTGGGGTATTTGGCATCGGGATGATCCGGTGTCCAGTAATCGAGCTGCCAGTCCTGGATCTTGCCGCCGTTGTAAAACGCCCATACGGCATCCCTGTAAAGAAAGACGCTTTTCTTGCCTACGCCCTGTACCAGCATGGAGAAGTCAAAACCTTTATAGGAGAGGGCCAGGTTTAATCCAAAAGTCAGACGGGGAACCTGGCTGCCCATGACCATCCTGTCATCGGCGTTGATCACGCCGTCACCATTCACGTCTTTGTAGATGATGTCCCCGGGAGCCACGTTCCCGAACTGCGCCGGTGATTTTTCCACCTGGTCGGCGGTCTGGAATATGCCGATGGCCCGGTAGCCGTATAAGGCATCAATGGAATATCCTTCCATATCGACCGTATAGGTGCTGATGTAAGGACCGGTACCCTTCAGGCTGGTAATCTCATTACGCACATCAGAGAGGTTGAAACCGATGCTGTAATGGAAATCCTCGGACTGATCCCGGTAAGTAATGGCCAGGTCCCAGCCCGTGTTTTTGACGGAACCTGCGTTCTGGTAAGGCTTGTTTAGTCCCACGATCGCCGGGATGGGAAGCTGGAGCAGAATACCGGTGGTGTTGCGTACATAATAATCGTAGGTAATGCTCAGCTTATTGTTAAAAAAGCCAGCATCCAACCCGATATCCGTGGAAGCGGTCGCCTCCCAGGAGATGTCATGGTTGGACATATCCTTCTGGGCCGCACCGCCCGCGGCGGCGCCGCCGAAGATGTAGTTCACACCCAGATCAATCACCGATGCGAAAGGATAGGTTCCGATCTGTTGGTTACCCAACTGGCCCCAGGAACCCCGCAGCTTCAGGTTGGAGAGCCAGCCAATGCCTTTGAGGAAAGGTTCCTCCGACAGCCGCCATCCGGCAGAAAACGAAGGAAAAATTCCGTACTTGTTTCCTTCTGCAAAACGGGAGGACCCGTCCCTGCGCAAATTAGCTTCCAGCAGGTATTTGCCTTTGTAATCATAGTCCAGGCGCCCGAAAAATGAACGCAGCGCCCACTCTGATGCGGTACCGCCGTTCTGCCAGTTCGCCACCGATCCGGCGTTGAGCTCCTGGTACTGGGGCAGTGCATAATCGTCCCGGAAGGCGTTGAAGTTATCATTCCGGTACCCGATCTGCTCATAGCCGGCCAGGAAATGAAAGTGATGGCTGGCAAAAGACCGGTTGTATTTGAACAGGAAATGCATGGTATTCTGCCAGCTACGGGAGTCACTCTCCGTGAGCGTGCTTTTGGCGGGAAAGGTATAGGCCGGCGCAGCGGACCCCGGCTCATAGGTAGAAACAGCCTTGAAGAAACTCTTTTCCCAGATATCATTAAACTGCGGGGTAATGTTGAATTCCAGGTCCATGCCCTGAATGGGTTGATAGTTTGCCTGTATGGTCCCTGTAAAGGATTCGTAATTGTCCTGCACGGAGCCGCCGTCCCGTACACGGGCCAGGGGATTGGTGCCGGCCCAGCCAACGCCGAACCTGCCGTCTGATAGCAGGGCCGGGAAAATAGGCGGCTGGCGGATGACTTCGGAGATGACGCCGTAAGTCCCTGTGCCGCCTGCGGGGGACAAAGTCGGCGAATGCCTGCCGGAAACGTTCAGACGCACCTGGAAATTCTTTGTGATCTCCATTTCCGAATTGACCCGAAAAGAATAGCGCTTGGACTCATAGCCGGGCACTTCTCCCAGCTGGTCCTGGTATCCCAGGGAGCCCAAGATCCTGAACCGGTCGCTTCCGCCCGATATGCCGACATACTGGTGTTGCAGAAAGCCGGAACCCGTAAAGACCATTTTCTGCCAGTCCACATTGGGGTAATGGTCAGGATCTGTTTTGTAGTTCGCCAGGTATTCCTTCAGGTAGTCGTCCGAATACAGCGGGTCCCTGCCTTCGTTGAGATAGGCCTGGTTCAGGGATGTCATATAAGTATATCCGTCACCGTACTTAGGCAGATCGGTAAATCGCTGCCATCCGATATAACTGTTGTAGCTGACCCTGAGCTTTTCTGATTTCCCACTCTTGGTGGTTACCAGGATCACGCCGTTGGCGGCGCGGGATCCGTAAATAGAAGCACTTGCCGCATCCTTCAGGATAGAGATGTCAGCGATGTCGTTGGGGTCCACTCCATCCAGGGTGCCCTCAATGCCGTCTATCAATACCAGCGGATTCGAGTTGCCGAGGGTACCGATACCCCTGACCCGGATCGTTCCTCCGTCGGACCCCGGCTCACCCGAACTTTGTGTAACGGTTACGCCCGGCGCCAGGCCTTCCAGGGCCGCGGAAGCCCGCATGACCGGCTTTTTAACCAGATCTTCTCCCGATACGGTGGATACCGATCCGGTGAGGTTCTCTTTCTTTTGGGTACCATAGCCGACCACGACGACCTCATTGAGGCCCGAAGCGCTCGGTCTGAGGACGATGCTGAACGTGGATTTACCACCCACAGGCACCGTCCGGGTCTCAAAGCCTATGTAAGAAACCGTCAGTGAAGCGCCTGCTGCTTTTTGAACCGTCAGGTGAAAACGCCCTCTGGCATTCGTCGTGGTACCGTTTTGGGTACCGGACTGCTGCACGCTTGCCCCTGCCAGAGGGGCGCCCTTTGACCCGCTCACCAGGCCGGTGATCTGCAATTGCTGGGCGGACAAGGGCATCCGGCATGCCAGCAAAATTGCCAGAAAAATGGTGAATGATGTTTTTTTCATAACCTCCGTTTTAGGTATTTATGTTGATCAGTTTTTACGCGCATCTGATTTCAAAAAGGGCAACCGGTGTATGGCTGGAAGGGTGCGCCATTTCAATGCGCAGACTGTCGGTATGCAGGGGTTCTTTCAGGATAAGGGCGTTGATGGTCTGGTGGTTATCCAGCACTTCGGTCACCAGCCGGTTCTGGTCATCGTACAGCCGGTATTCCCTGACGCAAAACGGAATCACGTCTTCCGGATGCCCAAACAGCGAAGATTCCAGAGGATGGTCAAAGTCCGTATCGAAATGCAGGTAGACTACGGAGATCTTTTGTTTGGTTTCCCAGCGGAGGGTGACGGTTGGGTGAGGGTCCGCCTGGTCTGCTACCCAGGCGTTGCTCCGGAGATAGGGCCGCGTGAATCCATTATGCAAAAAGGAGGCATCGTAAGGCTCCAGCGCGGGGAAGATATCCAGTGCGAGATTATGGCCGTGGGGACGCCGGCGTGGGCACCAGAAGGCAAACGACGCGATCCCCGAATCTTCGGAAGCTTCCTGATAACCATAATTGGAAACGGCCCTGTTTTCTCCGTTGAAAACGGAGAGGATACCGGAAAGACGCGTTTCACTGCCCCGTACCGCCAGTGCCGGATTGCGCGCGAGCAACACAAAACAGTAACGGTCGGATGGCACAGGCGTATTAAAGACCAGATCCACCACCTGTTCTCCGGGACCTACGTTGATCTCCAGGGTATCCAGGATCATGTCCGGCGTATAATTGGATGGCTTGGAACTGACGGCCAGCTGCGCTTTCAATAGGGTAGTGCCTTCCGCCCGGACGATGATTTGCAGGTGGTATACCGTGTCCTTTTTTGCAGGAAGCAGTTGCCCGGTACCCGTTTCAAGGGACAGCCAGGGGCCATCGGGTGGCATGGAAGCCAGTTTGCAGGTGGAGGAGACCCTTATCAAAACGCCTGCCATGAGGTCATCCGTCCCGTACCGGATAGGGATTCCGGGAATGCTTTGTCCCCTCCTGTTAAGTGCCTGCTGCAACTGATTCATCCAGGTTGGATCCGTCAGATCTGCGGGCAACAGGTCGTGGCGCCGGCAAAGTACTGCAGCCATCGCCACCGCCTGTGCACCCAGGGAGCAGGTGCCCATCACACGGGAAGATCCAAAGGCCACATGGGTGGTGCTGATGATGCGTCCGGCAAAAAACAGGTTGTCTATGTCCCTGCTCACGTAACAGCGGTATGGGATCTGATAGACGCCCTTGCTGTGCCACTGGTTGCAGCTGGGCATCTGGGAATAGACCCCATCGGCGGGGTGCAGGTCCAGCGCCCAGCCGCCAAAGGCTACAGCATCTTTGAAGGGCGTTTGATCGACCACGTCCTGCTGGGTGAGCATGTACATGCCCTCAAAGCGCCGGCTTTCTCTTTTGCCCGGGATCGTGCCTACCCATTCCAGGGTCAGGTTATCCACGTCGGAAAAGGTCCCCGAATTCTTGATAAAGTTCCAGACACCATAAACGACGCGCCAGAGCTCCCATTTGATGAGCTCTGTATCATGTACCGTATCGTTTCTGCCGCCGTATTCTATCCACCACAACCGGCAACCGTCGTCCTGCGGATTCAGGTTCTTATATCGCGGGATTTTTCGGATGTCCTGCAGGGCGAAAGCGGGCGGAACGAACTTCACCCTGGTTCCCACGCGTTTGCTATAGAAGTACATGGAATGCCCCAGTAACTCTCCATAACCTTCTTCGGGCGCCAGGCCTTCCGAAAATTCTTCTCTTGACTCGGCGCCCATCCGGAACCCGGCGCCCGCCAGAAAGCTGACCAGCCCGTCACCGGTCGCATCGCAGAATAAAGGTGCAGAAAGCTCATAACGGGTAGCGTTCTGGCTGCAAAAGCCGCGAATCGACCCGATGGAACGTTCCGAAGACTTATCTACCTGGTAAACGGCAGTATTCAACAGCAGGGTAATCCCAGCCTCGGCAGTTACTTTTTCCAACAGGATCGTATCAAGGATCAGGGGATTACCCTCCCGGTTGCGGAAAAGGTTTTCCACCAGGATCTCATCTATTACACCTCCTTCCCGCGCCCAACGGTTGTTATTTCCCATATGGGAAGTCGCCCCCAGTATCCAGAGCCTGATTTCGCTGGAAGCATTGCCTCCCAATAC
>DASULB010000496.1:0-5175 GCA_036278455.1 Chitinophagaceae bacterium
TTCTGGTTGTCCGGTCGTGAAACAAAAAGCCATCCCCATTGCTACTCAAAATGCAGCAGGATATTTAACATCTCTGCGTAATTCAATGCTTGCTGAATACCGGCCTTACTAGAATGATTGCTATCGTTTGCCTTAATAAGAGCAATTGGAATATTAAGCTTGTAATATAGAACACAATCAGCGTGTTCTGTTCCCACTAGTCGCCAGTTTCCTTTTTGTATAACCACTTAACACCCCGGAATATTTCAACTTTAAATTGCATTTATGATGGAGGCATTTCCTATGACGTTTTTTAAACAGAAATGAGCCTGCAAAATAAAATTTTGCAGGCTCATAATTCATTGAAATCAGTCGGGATGACTGGATTCGAACCAGCGACCCCTTGCACCCCATGCAAGTGCGCTACCGGACTGCGCCACATCCCGAAATTCTTCCCATTTCTAAACCACGGAGCTTCTTTACCATGAATGCCGCTTCAAGTAGCAAATCGTCTCTGATCTTGAAATTGGTCAGCAAAAGTAATCATTTTCGGTTTTTAAAAAAATCCCGGCCTTAAAAAAATGATAATCTGCCTATAATCAGCGGCATTTCAACTTTTATCTTACTTTTGTTCCGTTTCTATCTGATGGTAACCACCGGAAAGTATAGACTTGATAACCAATTTATCCAAATACAGCGACTAAACAACGCATTCTTTCATGCGCATTTTGCTTAAAAAAGCCCGCATTATCGCACCCGGACAGCCCTTACACGGAGGCGTAAGGGATTTGCTCATAGAAGACGGGGTGATTACTCAGATTTCCCACAATATCAGTGAACCGGCAGACCAGCTCATCGCCAAAGATAATCTACACATTTCTCCCGGGTGGATGGATATATTTGCCAATTTCGGCGACCCCGGCTATGAATTTAAGGAAGATCTGGAAAGTGGGGCGCAGGCCGCCGCTTCAGGAGGGTTCACGGACGTAATGGTGATTCCCAATACGAGCCCCCCATTGGAATCGAAAGCCCAAATAGAGTATATCATCAGTCAATCGCACCCTCTGCCGGTCAATATCCATCCCATTGGCGCTATTAGCCGGGAATTAGCCGGCAAATCGCTTGCTGAGATGTATGAAATGCACCGGAGCGGCGCCCTGGCGTTTTCAGATGGCTTGCACCCGGTGCAGTCATCCGGCCTGTTGCTCAAAGCCCTGCAATATGTCAAAGCTTTTGGTGGCATCCTCATTCAGATACCTGATGATACCGGAATATCCCACCATGGATTAATGCATGAAGGGCTATGGTCTACACGGCTGGGAATGCCCGGCAAACCTGCCATTGCAGAGGAAATCCTCATCAGGCGCGATCTGGAACTGCTGCGTTATACGGGGTCAAGGTTGCATTTTACAGGCGTTTCCCTCGAGAAATCCATTGACCTGATCAGAGAGGCAAAAGCAGCGGGACTTGCGGTCTCTTGCTCCATAACGCCCTATCATCTGTCGCTTACAGATGATACCCTTCAGGAATATGACAGCAATTATAAGGTGAATCCGCCTTTACGGGAACAAAAAGATATCACGGCACTGAGAAAGGCAGTTAAAGAGGGCATCATCGACTGTTTTGCAACACATCATCTGCCACAGGAAGCCGACAGCAAGCAGAAGGAATTCGAATACGCCGAAGACGGGATGATCGGACTGGAAAGCGCCTTTGGGATACTGGGAAACGCCTTACCGGGCGTCAGTATTGATCATAAGATCAATTTACTGGCCATCAATCCCAGACGTCTTTTTGACCTGCCGGTACCGGAGATTGCTGAGAAGGCGGCCGCCAACCTGACACTGTTTGACCCGGATCTGGAGTGGACATTCGGGGAAAGTGATATCCGGTCAAAGTCCAGGAATTCTCCTTTTCTGGGAAAACAGCTAAAAGGAAAAGTATTTGGTATCTTGCACAAAAACCAATTCGCCGGATAACTACTTTCTCAAACCTTTCAAACCCATCAAGATGGAAGACGAAAAAAAAGAGCCGAAAACGTACCTTAATTATGGCATCCTTACAGGCGTTGTTCTGATTGTCCTGTTTGCCTTGTATTATGTGTTTGGTCTTTTTACCAATACCAAGCTCGGACTGATTCCCGCACTGATATTTGTAGTGCTCATTGTGATCACACAGATCAACCACGCCAAATCCCTCAACGGCGACATCACTTATGGTAATTTATTCGCAGCAGGATTTAAGGCCACGTGCGCGGCCACCGGCATTTATGTAGTCTTTCTGATCATCTTCCTGCTACTGGTGCCGGATTATAAGGATCAGATATTGCAATTCCAACGACAAAAGATGGTGACAAAAGGGATGAGTGCAGACCAGATTAATACCGGAATCAGTTTCGCGAAGAAGGCTTTCACCGTCTTTGCCGTGGGAGGAGCCATTATCAGCAACCTGGTGATCGGATGTATCGCTTCATTGATCGGTGCCGCCATCGCCAAAAAGAATCCGAGACCGCAATCAGCCCGGGTTTAATTTTAGTTATTACGCATGGATATTTCCGTAGTCATACCGTTGTTTAATGAAAGGGATTCACTTCCTGAACTCTGTTCCTGGATCACCCGTGTCATGGACGAAAACGGGCTCTCCTACGAGGTGATCCTCGTGGACGATGGCAGTACGGATGATTCCTGGGCCTATATTGAGGAAAAATCATCTCTCAGCCCCTGTTTTAAAGGCATCCGTTTCCAACGCAACTACGGAAAATCAGCAGCGTTAAATGAAGGATTCCGCGTCGCTGATGGCAGCGTGGTCATCACGATGGACTCCGACCTTCAGGACAGTCCTGATGAAATCCCTGATTTATATCGCATGATCATCCAGGATGGTTATGACATGGTCAGCGGGTGGAAAAAGAAACGTCATGACCCCATTGGAAAGACCATCCCTTCGAAGTTCTTTAACTGGGTCACCAAAAAATCTACTGGCATCAAGCTGCATGACTTCAACTGCGGACTGAAGGCCTATCGCAAGAATGTGATAAAGTCCATTGAAGTATATGGGGAAATGCACCGCTATATTCCGGTCATCGCCAAATGGAGCGGCTTTAGAAAGATAGGAGAAAAGATAGTCGAGCATCGCCCGCGGCAATACGGCGTATCCAAATTCGGGCTGGAACGTTTCATAAATGGTTTTCTGGACCTGATGTCAATCATGTTTGTCGGGCGATTCGGGAAAAAACCCATGCATTTCTTCGGCACGCTCGGAACCCTGGTTTTCTTTATCGGTTTTTGTATCTGGATCTATCTGGGTATTGCCAAATTCTTCTTCCAGGTCTATAAAATGACGGAACGGCCTATTTTCTTTCTTGCCATCGTAGCCATCATTGTTGGTTCTCAGCTTTTCCTGACGGGATTTCTGGCGGAGCTCATTACACGTAATGCCCCCGAACGCAATCATTACCTGGTGGAAAAAACAACGGGGTTCTGACGTCAATGGATGTCAGGACCGGCGCTTAGCCGATGGAATGGCGGCGACCCATCAAAATCAGGACAAACAAACTCTAAACGAGCAGATCATCACGATAATGTAAAGGAAAATGGCGTCTGTTATTATACTCGGTCCCGCACATCCCCTGAGGGGAGGCATTGCCGCCTTTAATGAACGGCTGGCGCAGGAGCTCCTCGAGATGGGCCATCAGGTGACCCTGTATTCCTTCTCCCTGCAATATCCGTCCCTTTTATTCCCCGGCAAATCACAATATACCTCTGCACCGTCACCGGAAGACCTTGACATCCGGACCAAAGTAAATGCGATCAATCCTTTAAACTGGCTCAAAGTCGGCCATGAAATAAAACATCTAAAGCCGGATTTGATCATCACCCGTTTTTGGCTTCCCTTTATGGCCCCGTCTCTTGGAACCATCTTACGCCGGGTACGGAAAAATAAGCATACCCGCGTCGTTTGCATCGCCGACAATGTGGTACCGCATGAAAACCGGCCCGGGGATAAAGCGTTTACCTCCTATATGCTTCACAGCTGCGATGCATTTATCGTCATGAGCGGGACCGTACTGGATGACCTGAAAAAACGCACTTCAAAACCGGTTGAACTAGTGGCTCATCCTTTGTATGACCATTTCGGGGAGAAGGTAGATAAAGCTGCGGCCAGAGCGGCCCTTAAGCTCCCGGCCGACGGAAAATTGTTGCTTTTCTTCGGGTTCATACGCCGCTATAAGGGTCTGGATCTGCTCCTGGAAGCCATGGGTGATCCCCGCGTCCGGGAGTTGCAGATCAGGTTGCTGGTAGCAGGTGAGTTCTACGAAAATGAAACACCCTATCAGCAGCTCATCCAAAAATATGGGTTGCAGGACGCGCTGTTGCTGCACACCCATTTCATTTCCGACGAGCAGGTGCGCTATTACTTTTCTGCGGCAGATGCCGTGGTACTGCCCTACCGCGCTGCCACGCAGAGCGGCATCGCCCCTATGGCCTATCATTTTGAGCGTCCGATGCTGGCCACCCGGGTAGGGGGACTGCCCGAAACGATCCCCGATGGAAAGGCCGGCCTGCTCTGTGAACCGGACGGCGCCTCACTGGCCGGAGCGGTCCTTGAATTCTACCGTTTGGGCGAATCTTATTTTACCCCGTCCCTTCTCCGGGAAAAACAAAAATACTCCTGGCGCACCATGGCCACCACCATCCTGCGCCTGGGCACAGAGGGATCAGGCCAACTTTAACAGAATAATAGCAACGTGGCACAATTTTTTCCCCTAATTTGGGTTTTCAATTTTCAGATGGATTACATGAACAGAAAAATGGCGATTGTACTGGTTTGTTTGCTCGCGGCCCTCGGAACAGCACAGGCGCAAACCCTTCCGGATGCCAGGCTGCTGCATAAAAAAGAAGATTCCTTAAAAATATTCGCCGGGGAGATGATCAACGACTTAGATGGCAAGGACCGCTATGAGGCCTCTCAGCATTTTATTCCGCATCTGGTCAGTGCGCTCAAGGTTCCTTATTCGTTCCTGTACCCATTTGATTCCTTACGCGAAGTTTCCATCATGTATCCCCCTGACAGTTCTTTTCGGATCTTTACCTGGGCCATTACGACCAATCAGCTGACCTTCCGTTTTTATGGTGCACTGCAGATGAACACCCCTAACGGGCACCTGAAACTTTATCCATTTTTCGATAATTCCCA
>DASULB010000497.1:0-6407 GCA_036278455.1 Chitinophagaceae bacterium
GATCTTCTCTGTCAGTGTATTCAGCTTGCCAAAAATGACTTTCTGTAACATCCTCAGGATGTAGACGGCCACCAGGATAATGGCCACACCCGCCGCCACCATCATCCAGGCACTGTACTGATACAGGCCGGCGAACATCAGGAATTCCCCGATAAACCCACTGGTCAGGGGAAGGCCGATGTTGCCCAGGCATACCAATACAAAGGCGATGGCCAGCCTGGGCGAGCGGGTGGCCAGGCCACCCAGTTCGTTGATGTTCCGGGTATTGAGTTTCTGTTCGATGGCCTCGACCACTACCCATAAACCCAGGATGATGATGCCATGGTTGAACATCTGGATCAGGACACCCTGCATGCCGATGACCGTACCGGAAAATACCACCGCGCTCATTAATCCCATATGCGCGATGGAAGAGTAGGCGAATAATTTTTTAAGATCCGTCTGAACGATGGCGATCAGGGAAGCGTACAGGATGCCGATGATGCAAAGAATCATCACGAAATGTCCCCAAAGGGCCACCCCGACCGGCAGCACGGGCAATATCCAGCGGATGACACCGAACAGGCCCATCTTCACCATCACGGCGGACAGGATCATAGTGACCGGCGTGGGCGCCTGTTCATAAGTATCAGGCTGCCAGCTGTGGAAAGGGAACACCGGCATCTTGATGGCAAAGGCGACAAAGAAAAGCCAGAACAGCCAGCTTTGTTGCGTACTGTCCAGCTGCAGGTTCTTGAAAGCTTCCCACGCGAAACTGTGCGCCCCCGGCGTTTGAAAATATAAATAGATAATGCCGATGAGCATCAACAGGGAGCCGAAAAAGGTATAGACAAAGAATTTAAAGGTAACGGCGATGCGTTTTTTGCCACCCCAGATCGAACACAGGAAGTAAGCAGGAATGATCGTCAGCTCCCAGAAAGCGTAGAACAACAAGGCATCGAAAGAGGTGAACACACCCATCAGGCCTGCCTGCATGAGTAACATCAGGCCATAGAACTGCTGGTTATCTTTGAACTTGTGTTTCCAGCAGGAGAGGAATACCACCGGGTAGCTGATTGCGGTCAAAAGGCATAACATCGTGCCCACACCATCGAGTCCGAAATGGAAGCGCGCTCCCAGCTGAACGATCCAGGGGGCGTCCACTACCAGGGAGGCCGGGTTGGTTTGGTAGGTCAGTGCGCAGCCAATGGCGATGACCAGTGTGGCGATGGCCGATATCAGGGCCCATCCGCGGGCTGTCTTTCCTTTCAGCAGAAAGGTAATAAGCCCGGTGATAAGCGGTACCAGTATGAGTAAAGCGGTTATCATATTCTAATGCTGTAATGGTGATCCGGGACGCGGCCGCATGCAATGCTTTTCCGTCAGGGACCTGAAAACAAAAATTTCTTTATATAAAGAATGCGATCACCAGCAGGATGATCATGCCGATCACCATGCTGAACATATAAAAGCCTACCTGGCCACTTTGTATTAACCTGAGCTGCCGGCCGCCCCACAGGACGACTTTGCCCACGCCATTCACGATGCCGTCAACACCATACTTCTCCATATCAGCATTCAGCCAGCCGGAGATCGCGCGCACAGGCCTGACGATGACGGCGGCATAAATTTCATCCCCGTACCATTTGTTTTCCAGCACTTTTGAAAGCCCGGTGGCTTCCTTTCCGGTATCTTGGTAACGGGAATATTTCATCCAGGCCCAAAGGGCGAAGATGATGACCAGCACCGTGGTGACGATCACCAGTATCCATTCGGTGGCGGAGGTCAGTTCCCGCTGCGGGGCCAGTACCTTTGACTGTGCGAATACGGGTGCCAGGAATGCCCCCAGCTGGTGATGCCCCCCGTATAATTTGGGGATGCCTACCCATCCGCCCGCAAAAGCCAGGATGGCCAGAATGATCAGGGGGATGGTCATAAGGGCGGGGCTCTCATGCACATGACGGGCCTGTTCTTCGGTGCCCCGGAATTTCCCGTGAAAAGTCATGGACAGCGCCCTGAACATGTAAAACGCGGTCATCAGCGCGCCGAGCACACCGACAACCCAATAAATGGCATTTACGCCAAAAGCCTGTCCGAGTATTTCATCTTTGGAGAAGAAACCCGACAGGGGCGGTATGCCCGCGATCGCCACACAGGCGATCAAAAAGGTCCAGTAAGTGATCTTCATTTTGCTTTTCAGGCCGCCCATCTTACGCATATCCTGTTCACCGCCCATGGCGTGAATGACAGAACCGGCGCCGAGGAACAGCAGCGCCTTGAAGAAGGCGTGTGTCATGACGTGGAACACGGCACCGGTATAGGCGCCGACGCCCAACCCGAGAAACATGTATCCCAGCTGGCTTACCGTAGAATAGGCCAGTACTTTTTTAATATCATGCTGCTTCAGGGCGATGGAGGCGGCGAACACGGCGGTGGCCACCCCTATGATGGCGACGATGGTTTCGGTGCCCGGTGCCAGGGTATAAAGGATGTTGCTCCGCGCGATCATGTATACGCCGGCGGTGACCATCGTGGCGGCATGAATCAGGGCGGATACCGGCGTTGGGCCCGCCATGGCATCGGGCAGCCAGGTGTACAGCGGGATCTGCGCCGACTTGCCGGTGGCGCCGATAAACAGTAACAGGGTAATGGCCGTGAGGACGCCGGCGCCCATGGTCATGCCGGCGGCCTGGGGGAAGACCTCGGTAAAGGTGAGGGAGCCAAATGTCTTGATCATTAAAAAGAGCCCGATAATGAAGCCCAGGTCGCCGATACGGTTCATCACAAAGGCCTTCACCGCCGCATCGTTGAAAGCCTTGTTCTTAAACCAGAATCCGATGAGCAGGTAGGAGCAAAGCCCCACGCCTTCCCAGCCCACGAACATGATGACATAGTTGGCACCCATCACCAGCAGCAGCATCATGAACACGAACAGGTTCAGGTAGGAGAAATAACGGGCGAAGCCCTCACCGGTCTCTTCATGCATATAGGCGGTGGAGTAGACATGGATCAGAAAGCCCACACCCGTGATGATCAGCAGGAACAGGCTGGTAAGCTGGTCGATGTAGAAATCAAAGGGGATGTGCAGTGTCCCCGCGGAAATGAAATCAAAAAGATGAATGGTTTGCGGGGTGAACCCCGGTACCCTCACTGCCGAAAATACGACGCAGGACACCACAAAAGAGGCCAGCACCATCGCCGAACTGATGACGCCCGAAAATGTTTTTGTCAGGAACCTTCTGCACAGTCCGTTGATCAGGAAGCCGGCTAATGGGAATAAGGGAATCAGCCAAATATAGTTGTTCATGTAATATGCCGGATTAAAGCTTGTTTTTCAATTCAGGTTAAAGGATTAGTTTTTCAACCGGTTGAGTATATTCACATCCACGGATTTTGTCTTGCGATAGACCATCACGATAATGGCCAGGCCCACCGAAACTTCCGCCGCCGCCACCACCATGATAAAGAATACAAAGATCTGCGCCGAGGCATCGTGATGATATTTGGAAAACGCCACCAGAAGCAGATTCACCGCGTTGAGCATCAGCTCAATGCACATGAAGATGATGATCGCGTTGCGGCGTATCAACACACCGATGACACCGATGCTGAAAAGTGTAATGGCGAGCCAGATGTAACTTTGTATGGGCATACCCAAATCCCTCCGGGGACTTTTAATTGTTTATAATAAAAATAGCTTTCCATCTGCGACTGCTGTTCCTGCGGTCACTTTTCGGGATCGAACTATTCTTTTTTTCCAATGACAATGGCACCGATCATGGCGCTCAAAAATAGGATGCTGCTCACTTCAAAAGGCATCACAAAATCCTTGAAGAGTGTTTTTCCCAGGTTCCTGACCAACCCGATACCGGAGCTTCCCTGGATCAGCAGGCCCGTGTCCGCCTTCCTGAGCGCCGCCACCAGTACAATAAGCAACAACCCCCCTGAAATGACGCCGGCAAATTTAACCAAATTGTTTTTTTGCGGTTCAAAGGAAGCGTTCAGGTTCATCAGCATGATGACAAACAGGAAAAGCACCATGATGGCGCCCGCGTAGACGATGATGTGTACGACGGCCAGGAACTGTGCGTTCAGCATGATATAGAACCCGGCGATGGTAAAGAAGGTGACGATCAGCAGCAGCACGCTGTGCACCGGGTTCTTCGCCACCACTACGCCTATGGCGGAAAGGATGGAAATCACTGCAAGGATCCAAAACAAGATGACCTGTAAACTCATGACTTTTCTGTTGCGGGTTGATTTTCCCTGTCGTTCAGGGGAATTAACAAATCCTGTTTTCCATAAATAAAGCCTTCTCGCCGGTAGTTTGACGGGGCAAACGTTTCGGTCAGGTAAATGGCGTCCTTGGGGCAGGCCTCTTCACAAAAACCGCAGAAGATACACCTGAGCATGTTGATCTCATAACGCGCGGCATATTTTTCCTCACGGTACAGCCCTTCTTCTCCCGGTTCCCGTTCGGCGGCCTCCATGGTGATGGCTTCGGCCGGACAGGCTACCGCGCAAAGACCGCAGGCGGTACAGCGTTCCCTTCCCTGTTCATCGCGGTTCAGGATCTGCACACCGCGGAACACGGGGCTGAAGGGGCGTTTCTGTTCGGGGTAGTTAATGGTCGCCTTCTTTTTGAAAAGGTGCGTTAAAGTGATTCCCAGTCCCCTGATGACGGCGGGCAGGTAAAGCCGCTCCCAGAAATTCATGGGACGGCGGTCTACCGGTTTTGCCCTGTCGGTTAATGCTTCCATAGGTTCCTCCAATCTTTCACCATTCGTTTAATATTAATATTTATATTTTTCCCTCTTTTTCTGTTTTTGCTTTACCCGGTTGATGTCCCTGGTCCCGCTTGCGTCTCTGTCCTGTCCATCGTCGCCGGTGGCTCTGAAATGACCAGAAAATGCAGATCTTCGCTTGTCTCATTGACGATGCGGTGCCTGCATCCGGCCGCCACGTGTATCCCTTCTCCGGCTTTAATCGCCCAGCTGCCCTGTTCCGTCTCCATGCGCGCCACCCCTTTCAGGATATAAAAGAACTGCTGCGCCTTCCCGTGGTAATGCCACTGTTCACTGCTTCCGGCGGGCATCTGTTCCTGTTTTATGCTCAATGTGGCTGTCTCCAGTAAAGGCCAGGCCTCACAACCCGCTCCCCAACGGTAGCCCTCCACGTTTTCTTTACGGATCACCATGTTCCAATCGTTTTCGTTTCCGCCGGCCAGGCTTCATCTAACCCGGCCTTGTCTTAATGACCAAAGTACAGCATGATCGCCCCGGTCGCCAGCAGGTTCAACAGTGCCAACGGGATCAGCATCTTCCAGCCCAGCTTCATCAACTGGTCATAACGGAAACGCGGAACGGTCCAGCGTACCCAGATAAAGAAGAACAGGAAGATGAAAATTTTTATGAAAAAGGCGATGACGCCGAAAATTGTCAAAAGGTTGGGGCTCACATGCAGGCTGTGCATCCCCGGGAAGTTATAGCCGCCGAAATACAGGGTCACCATGACCGCCGAGCTGATAAACATGTTGATATACTCCGCGAAAAGATAAAATCCCAGCTTCATGGAGGAGTATTCCGTATGAAAGCCCATGACAAGTTCCGAGTCGCATTCCGCCAGGTCGAAGGGTGTGCGGTTGCATTCCGCGAAGGCGCAAATGAGGAATATCAAAAAGCCCAGCGGCTGATAAACGAAGTACCAGACACCATGCGCCTGCTGCTCGACGATGTCTTTCAGGCTCAGTGACCCGGTGATCATCAAAAGAGCGATCAGGGACAATCCCATCGCCAGTTCATAAGAGATGATCTGGGAGGCCGCCCGGACGGTACCCAGCAGGGAATATTTGTTGTTGGAGGCCCAGCCGCCGACCATGATGCCGTATACCCCGAGGCTTACTACGCCAAAGATATACAGTACCCCTATGTTGACGTCGGCTACCTGAAGGGGAATGTCCCTTCCGGCAATATGCAGGGTGCCTCCCCAGGGGATGACCGCGCTGGTCATACAGGCCGTGATCATAAACACCGCCGGCCCCAGGATGAACAGGAATTTGGAGGCATAGGCGGGAATGATCTCTTCCTTGAAGAACAGTTTTCCGCCGTCCGCCAGCGGCTGCAGGATACCAAAGGGCCCGGCCCTGTTCGGCCCGCGCCTGTCCTGTATAAAAGCAGCCAGCTTCCGCTCCGCGTAGGTGGAATACATGGCAACAAACAAGGAGATCCCCAGTATGATCGCGACGAGGATTAATTTTTCTATGATCAAAAAGGCACTTATCTGTAGCAACATATTGATTGAATCTTCAGGTCTTTCTTTTATTGTTTACGGCTTTCATCGTTCTCCGTGGGATGTTGCCCGTTTTCAGGCCCATCGCCGATGAGTGTATGTTCCTTTTTCCACCCGGGCATATTTTTAGCGGCCTTGTT
>DASULB010000498.1:0-3045 GCA_036278455.1 Chitinophagaceae bacterium
GTATACCATAAAATGTGCCGTTCTTTACGCATAGAATTATTGTTGCTATCTTTGCATCTCCTGTTGGCTTTAGATATAAAATCCGATGCTCCAGACCGGCATGAGAGCTAAAGGGAACCAATAGCCAAAGCAAGTTCAGAAGAATGGAATGCCAGAAGAAAGGAACAGGATCGCAGACTGGCATCTGCTCAGATTGAACGTATGTTGCTTAGAGCAATGAGCTGAGAATGAGGCCATTAGATCCGCGACACACAGGGATAGCAGAATATTTCCATTTGAAAACTCCGCGGAGATAGAAGATAGTGCCAATATATCTGACAGACAGGCCATTAGACTGGAATAAGAACCCTTCCTTTAGTCGTATTTTCCTGAGGCCGATGCCTTTTTGCCCGGCCTGTGTGGGATAACTGTTGTTCCCCCTGCAGGGAGGTGATATCGGCATCTTCAGCCCCATGTCCGGGAAAGTAAGTTGTTTTTTGTGCTTAAAGGACACTTTTTGAATGGCTTGGGTTAAAATTTATCCTTTTGGCAACCTCCCGCCGATTTTATCCGATAGTATAAGAGTTAATGTTAAGCTGATATACCAACAGATCATGTGAATTCACCCAGTGACCAATTATACCATATCCTGCAAGGATGCCGGCAGGACCACAGGAGCAGTCAAAAGTCCCTGTATGACCTTTTCTATGCCTTTTCCATAGGAACATGTATGCGGTACACGCATAATGAGAATGATGCTATGGAAGTAGTGCAGGATGGCTTTCTCAAGGTTTTCCGGCATTTGGATGATTTTGCCGCTCCGGAAGATATCGAATCATTATACCCGGCTTTCAGGAGTTGGGTAAAAAAGATTATGATATATACAGCAATAGACTATTATCGTTCTCACAAACGGGACCAGGAGACCGATGACATCGATCATAAGAGTTACAGGCTGGCTTCCAGTAATCATCATCCGCTTGACAAACTGGCTTATGAAGAACTGATCCGGTTGGTGCAACAGCTTAGCCCGGGATACCAGGCGGTATTTAATCTTTTTGTCATAGATGGATTCACCCATGAGGAGATTGCTGAGGCCCTGGGTATTTCTGTAGGGACTTCAAAATCCAATCTCTCCAAGGCCAGGGAGAATCTGCGAAACGCACTAAAAAAAACACATAGAACCTATTATACCAAATATGAATGATAATGAATTAGATGATGTGTTCCGTCAGGCAGCTGAGCGATATTGGCAGGAGCTGAGCGAGAAAGATGACGATGGCCGAAAGGGAGCAGTGTGGGAAAAATTACAGGAGGAATTAAACGCTCCCCTGTCATCGGCGCCCGCACGTCGCGGCAGGTGGGGTTATTTAGCTATTCTTTTGATCGTCTTACTGGGCAGCTTCACATGGCTCTTATATCATTTATCCATTGATAATCAACAAACAAAGCAGATTGCCGGCAATGGAATTTCAAGATCGGATGCTGCTCCTTCCGCCGAAACCCCTGTTGCCAGAAAAGAAAATAAAACATCCCAACCCAATGCAGGCGTACCGCAAGCCGGTGATAAAAAAGATGCTGTTGCAAAACAAGAAAATAAAAAGCCACAACAGGAAGTATTGATCCAGGTTCCGGCAACCACACACAAAACCCATCCGCAAGAAAGCGGTGCCATTACAGGAAAGTATAAGATCCTGGATAACACCCCTGACAATAATAAAAACAATAAAGAGGAATCTGTTGCCCGGATATTTTCCCTTCCCGTCCTTCAAAATCAACCCATCACCATTTCCGGCGTCAATGGCCGTGATCTAATTGTGACAGACAATTTAACGGGAAACAGGTCAGTATCGCCTCCTTTTGCCGGGGATGACGAGCCGTCGATATCCAAGACGAGAGCAGATTCTGAAACGGAGCTGACAGCAAAGATGACCAAAAAAGAAAATATATCTGCTGGCAGGATAAACCATTGGTATCTGGGATTGACAATAGGTCCCGATTGGAACAGTGCGGCAGGCAAAGGATGGGGTACCGGCATTGGGGGCGGATTAAAGCTATCCTATCGCCTGAATCAAAAATGGGCAATAAGTACTGGAGTGTTGCTGGATAAAAAGATCTATGACGCGAAACCTTCCAATTATAACCCTGTCAATGATTCATGGAGAAATTATGATGTTAAATCCATAGATGCAAACTGCGCTGTTATAGATGTACCACTGAATATAGAATATACTTTATGGAACCGCGCGAAGCATCGTATTTTCTTAAGTTCCGGGCTTTCTTCCTTTTGGATGCATGAGGAGAAATACACCTATTATTACAAGACCACCTCCGGCAATTGGGATCAATGGAGTAAAGAACTTTACAACAAAAACCGGCATCTTTTTTCAATCATCAACTTTTCTGCCGGTTATGAGCGAACCTGGCAACATTTTTCCCTGGAAGCGGCACCTTATTTGAAGGTACCTATGACTGGCATCGGTTATGGCCGGGTAAAATTATACGGGGCCGGCATTCACTTCACTTTTAAATACGGGTTAAAATAATCCCATAAATTTAATTTCAAAGCAACCGTTCCGGATCATTTTCCGATTATGTATTTGGTTTAATATTCACACTTAAATATATAGTCATGAAAAAGCACATCCATTTGTTAAAGCGAAACACACTTGCATTGGCAGGTATCCTGATGATAAGTTCCTCGCTGTTTTCTTCCTGCAAAAAGAATGGGGCAACGCCGGATAAACCAGCAAATACCCCCATCATGTTTACGGGTACGGCTAAGCCATCAGCTGATAATGTTAACACCCACGCTACGGGAAACCTTACCGCTAAATTTGACCCGAGTACTAAAATGTTATCTTATACCTTTCAATGGAAAGGGCTTACCGGGAAAATCGGGGGGTTCCATATCCATAAAGGAGATGGCTCCATCATTATCGACTTTAAGGATGCCAGCTATTCCACCGATACGAGCGGAACCTTTTCGGGATCCTCGACACTTACTGACGATTCATGGATACAAGACCTGAAAGCGGGAAAGTTGTACGGTCAGATTCATACCGC
>DASULB010000499.1:0-5903 GCA_036278455.1 Chitinophagaceae bacterium
TTACAGGCTCTATCTCCAGCAAATATCCCATCAGGCCTTTAAAAAACCCGGAGACCTGGTCGGCTGGATGGGCGCCATGCAGGCGCAGGATTACCCCGGGGCCAGATGGTCCATGGGCCTTCGACTGCCGGATACCACTGATGCTGCTATCGAAAAGGCCATCGGGGAAGGTAAAATCGTGCGTACCTGGATGATGCGCGGCACACTGCATTTCGTAGCCCAAAAGGATATCAGGTGGATGTTAAAGCTCCTGACGCCACGGATTATCGCGGCCAGCGCCGGCCGCCACCGTCAACTTGAATTGGAGGAGACGGCTTTCTCGGGGAGTAAAAAACTCTTCGCGCGCGCGCTGAGAGATGGCCGGTCATTCACCAGAAAAGAGATGTACGCCCTGTTGGAAGACGCCGGCATCTCCACCGCCGGTCAAAGGGGTATTCATATCCTGCAACGGCTGTGTCAGGATGGCTTACTTTGTTTTGCCAGCCACCAGGAAAAACAACCCGCCTTTGCCCTGTTGGAAGATTGGTTGCCTCCCGGTAAACAATTAACCCGGGACGAAGCCCTGGCCGAACTTACCCTGCGTTATTTCAGCAGCCATGGCCCCGCTACGGTGCATGATTTCGCCTGGTGGTCGGGACTGAAGATCGCCGATGTAAAAGCCGGTCTGGACATGACAGCCTCCAGTCTCAGGACAATCACCATTGAGAAGACCGTTTACTGGATGCCACGGGAGATGGAACTCCCCACCGGCAAGGCAACCAAAACCTTTTTATTGCCTGGTTTTGATGAATACCTGCTTGGATACAAAGACCGCAGTGCTGCCCTGGATCCAATGCATGCAAACAAAATCGTTCCGGGAAACAATGGCTTCTTTTATCCCACCGTTGTCATTGGCGGGCGTGTAGTGGGGACCTGGAAACCGGTTGTTAAAAAAGATCATATCACCATCAGCGTAGCCCCGTTTGCCCCGCTAAGCAAAACACAGCAAAGGGCGATCAATGCCGCCACCGGGCCTTACCGGGATTTTAGAGGAACAGTACCTGTCTCCTGATTCAACCCGCTGCCGGAACCTTTAGTTTGAGCTTGAACTTCTTGTTTAGCTTTTTGATAAAATAAGCCGACAACAAAGGGGATTCCTTTTCAACATTCTGATGTACAAAGAAATGCAAGGATTGCAACCCCTGGGCCCTCCACGTGCCAATGCGCTCCAGCCAATCATCCAGCCGGATGTAATCGCCGGGATGATTCGCCCCCACATAACGAATGAAGGCTGCACCGGAAGTCAGCCGCATATGGAGTACGTCCCTCCTGCCGGCCGTATCCACGATGATAGCAGGTTTTTTTTCCTTTCGCAACAGCTCAAAAAGCTGTTCGCTTTCCTTTTCACCGGCAAACCAGGCGGCATTCCGCAGTTCCACCGCCAACGGTATGCCTTTGGGATAGCCTTTTACAAATTCCATCAGCCGGTCCAGGTTCTTAGGCCCAAAGTTGTCATGGAGTTGAAGAAAACTTATGCCTAAATGCTCTTCAAAACGGCTGATGGCGTCGCAGAACTCCATCAAGGGTCCTTTTACACCCAGCAAGCGTTTATAGTGACTGATTAGTTGGGGAATCTTTGGATAGAACCTGAAATCTCCCGGCGTTTTGCTTCTCCATAACTTCACCTGTTCTGCGTCGGGCGACCGATAAAACGTAGCATTCAGTTCGATGGAGTTGAATTGGCTGGCGTAATAAAGCAACTCATCTTTCGTGCCGCGGGGATAAAAGCCCTTGAGGTCCTGCCGGTTCCATTTGGCACAGCCTACATATACTTCAAAGGGTGTATCCTTTTTATAAGAAGCCAATACGGCCTTCGTGTCAGGATGATCATCGGGCAGCGTGAAGTCTACGTCTTCGGGATTTGTTACCTGGCCAAATTTCATGATAATCAGTTGTTAATTCCAAGGTAAAGGTATAAAATCATTCAATTGCAAAGTAAAAGGTACCACGATGATGCAAATATCGGGGCTACTCAAAACAAAACCTATCTTTTTGGATAAAAACTAAAAATGCTCAAAGCTCTGCTGATTCGTGAATGACCCCATGTTTTTTTTGAGAATACTTAAATCTCTCCCCGCAATCCGTCAGAGTTCTATGGAAATACTAATGTAGTTGATGGTTGCGTACATTTACATAACAAGTCATTTAAGCAACCGCTTAGAAAAAAATTTCGCTATTTGAGAATACCTTTTTATATTTTCCTGTAAATGTCAAGACTGAATTATGTCAACACTATTTGGTAGTAAGATCAAAAGACTTCGGAAAGAAAAACATATTCCCCAAAGACAGTTAGCTTCCATTTTGGAAATTGACACAGCAACCTATTGTAAAATCGAGAAAGGGGACAGAAGAACCAAACGAGAACAGGTTTTTACGCTTGCGAAATCCTTGCAGACTGACGCAAAAGAACTTCTGCGCTTGTGGTCTGCAGACAAAGTCTACGACATTATCGCTGAAGAAGATGAAGCAACTCAAATTCTGAATGTGGTTTGTCGTAAGAGTATTGTAGAAAGGGGGGTTAAATC
Organism: Chitinophagaceae bacterium; assembly: GCA_036278455.1. Taxonomy (GTDB): domain Bacteria; phylum Bacteroidota; class Bacteroidia; order Chitinophagales; family Chitinophagaceae; genus FW021-bin31. The sequence continues at coordinate 2,565 of DASULB010000499.1, forward strand.
TCTTCTCCCGCCAAGCCGTTATCAATCTCGCCTTTTCGGCATTCCCAGCTTTTAAATAAAGCTTACCGCTGGTGTCGTTCTAACCTGCTTGCGGCATGTTTTTTTGTAATTCTTTTGTTAACGGCTAATTAAACGATTGTTTAAATCAAACATTTGTTTAACTTTGCGCCCTGAAATCAATATTCCTGTTGTCATGGAATGGAGCGAAAAGCAATTGCAGATACTGAATGTGGCCGAAGATCTCTTTGCCAGCAAGGGCTATGAGGGAACTTCGGTGCGCGATATCGCCCAAAAGGCAGAGGTCAACGTGGCAATGATCTCCTATTATTTCGGATCCAAGGAGAAGCTGCTGGAGAGCCTGATACTGAATAAAACGGAGCGCACCAGTATGGTGCTGGCGGACCTGAGCCACAACAGGGAGCTGGATCCCTGGGAAAAAATGGACAGGATCGTAGATTATTATGTAGACCGGATGCTCGACAACCGAAACTTTCATACCATCATGAGCCGGCAGATGTCCATGGATCAGGATCCTGCTATTACCGAGATGCTGATCGGCGTCAAAAAGAAGAACACCGCCATGATCGCCGATATCATCCGGGAAGGGCAACAGAAGAAAATATTCCGGCAGGTGAACACCGTTTTGACCATCTGTTCCATCGTGGGTACCATCTCCCAGGCTTCGATGTCCAGGCCCTTTTATGGCAGCCTGATGAAACTGGACCCCCATGACGACGAAAGTTATTTCAGAAAGATACGCTCCAAACTGAAAGCGCATCTAAAATCATTACTCAGGGCACATCTGAGCATCACCGGTGAACAGTAAAGCCCATTATATTGACGTTACTATGCATATCCGCATGAATTTCCGCATGAATCTCCATCAATACAAAACACATATGTCCGGTTTTTTTAAATTAAGGCGGATGAGCCTGCTGGCTTCTTTTGCCCTTGTGTTACTGAGTCCCGCGGTATACGGGCAGGATTCCACCCACCTCACGCTGGCCCAGGCGATCACCCAGGGCCTTGACAGCAGCAAGACCCTCAGGCTTTCCGGCGCCAAAGTACAGGAAGCGATCGCGCGCTACGCCGAGGTAAGGGACAAGCGGCTGCCGCAGATCAAGGCCAGCTTTATGGCCAGCGAGGCCTTTATCCCCACCCGCAAGCTGCAGATCGCGGGGCTGATGAAAAAGCCCGTCAGGCTGCCTGCCACCAGCATGCTGGATCTGGGCACCTTCGGGGTGACGGAGACCATTTTCGGTGGCAACAAGCTGCGCTATGCGGAGACCTCCGAGGAGTTGCTCAAAAAGATCGCTACCCTGAACGTATCCAGTGACACCCAACAGGTCACCCTGACCATCATCCAGTCCTATATCAACCTGTACAAGATCGATGAGAATTTAAAGATCATCGCCCGGAACCTCCAGGACATCCAGGGACGCCTGGAGGAGACCGTCAAGTTCAAGAACCAGGGGCTGGCCACCGAGAATGACGTACTCCGTTTTGAGCTGCAGAAGGCCAACGTGGAGCTCACCCGGATCGACCTGGAGAACAACCGCGCCGTCGCCAATTACGCCATGGATGTGTTGCTGGGGATGCCGGAGACCACCGTGCTCAAGGTGGACAGCATCGGCCATCAGCAGCCGGTACCTCCCCTGCAGACATGGGTCACCGAGGCCTTGCGGAACCGCCAGGACCTGGCCACCTATCAATACCAGAACAAGCTCAGCGAGGTGGGCATTAAAAACCTGAAAGCCGATAAGCTGCCGACGCTGGGCGCCGGGTTCACCACCTATTACCTGAACCCCAATAAACAGTTCTTTCCGCCGGCCCACAGCTTTCTGATACCCATGACCCTCGGGCTCAGCCTGAACTGGAATATCTCCAGCCTCTATACCACCAAACATAAGGTCACAGAAGCCAGGGTCAGGCAGCAGGAGGTCCATACCATGGAAAGCGCCACCGCCGATAAGATCAGGATGAGCGTGAATAAGAACTACCACGGATACCTGCAGACGCTGCAGAAGATCCGGGTGCTGGGGACCGCCGTCACCCAGGCGCGTGAGAATGACCGGATCATGGAGCTCAAATACCGCAACCAGCTGGCCACCACCACGGACCGCATCGACGCCCAGACGATGCTTTACCAGTCGCTGGTGAACCTGGGGCTTGCCAAGGCGGATGCCGCCATTGCTTATTACCAGCTGCTCCGCTCGGCGGGGACGCTCTCCCAACAGCTATAATAATTTTTTTATAACATAAACATATCCATAAACAGATCATGGAACAAACTGCAAAAAAGAAAAAAAGCCCCGCCAAGAGAATCGTGCCCATCCTGCTCATCCTGGTGCTGTTGGGAGGGATCATCTTCGGTATCCGGGAATTCATCTATTACAGCCATTATGATACGACCGATGACGCCCAGGTGGATGGGGACATCAGCCCTGTGGTAGCGCGTGTGGGCGGCTATGTGCAACAGATCCGTTTCCGGGATAACCAGCATGTAAACGCCGGGGACACCCTGGTGGTGCTGGATGACCGGGATTATACCATCAAGGTGGAACAGGCGGAGGCAGCGCTCGCCTCTGCCAGGGCGCAGGTGAATGTCTCCCAGTCCCATGTAGGCAGCATGAGGGCCAACGTCCCGCCGGCACAGGCGGACGTCACCGCCCTGAAGGCCAGGCTCTGGAAAGTGACCCAGGACTTCAACCGCTACCAGAACCTGCTGGAGGGCCACGCCATCACCCAGTCGCAATTTGACGCCGTCAAGGCAGAGAAAGAAGCAGCGGCGGCCCAGTTGGCGGCGGCCCGGACACAGGTGGCCGCCATCGGCAAACAGGTAGGCGCTTCCAGGCAGCAGGTGGCCGCCTCCCGGTCGGAGATAGCCTCTGCCGAGGCCGCCGTGGACTTTGCCAAACTGCAGTTGTCCTATACGGTGATCACGGCCCCTGTATCGGGCGTTGCCTCCAAACGCAACATCCAGGTGGGGCAGCTGGTGCAGCCGGGACAGAACATGTTCGCCATCGTCAACGACAGCAGCATTTATGTGACGGCCAATTTTAAGGAGACCCAGCTGGCGGAGATGAAGGTGGGGCAGCCTGCGGAAATAGACGTGGACGCCTATCCGGATCATCACTTTACCGGGGAGGTGGAATCCTTCTCCGGGGCTACCGGCGCCAAGTTCTCCCTGCTGCCGCCGGACAATGCCACCGGCAACTTTGTCAAGGTGGTGCAGCGCCTGCCGGTGCGCATCAAATTTGACAGCCTTACCGAGGAGTGGCAGCGGAAGCTCAGCCCCGGGCTGAGCGTGAGCGTGCAGGTAAGGGTAAAAAAGTGAGG
>DASULB010000500.1:0-4346 GCA_036278455.1 Chitinophagaceae bacterium
GGTAGATCTGTTCCTCGCTGAAGATACCCATCAGGAGCTTATTTAATTCATGGGCGCTTTTCAGGTCATGGCCGAAGGGCTTTTCCACGACAATGCGCGTAAATTTGGTATCGCTGCAAATATTGAGTTTTCCCAGGTGCCGGGCGATCACCGGAACCAGCTGCGGCGCCACTGCCAGATAAAAGACCACATTGGGATGGGCGCCCCACTGTTTTTGTTTCTCTTTGACGGCTTTCTGTATCTTCTCATAGGCGGGTTCCTCGGAAGCATCCATCTGAATATAGGAGATGTTATCCGAGAATGATTTCCAATGCCCGTTTTTCCCTTCTTTGCGCCGGGAGAACAGTTGCACACCCTCCAGCAGGTGCTTTTTATATTTGTCTTCCGATAATTCGGAGCGTGCCAGGCCCATGATGGAAAAATTTTCCGGCATGAAGCCATCGAGGAAAAGGTTGTATAAGGCCGGCGTTAATTTGCGGTAGTTTAGGTCACCGCTTCCCCCAAAAATAAAAAGCATTGTAGCAGAGGGGCGTTTGTCAAGAGCCATGATTTTAAATTTGTATGGTTGATGGATGAATGTGATCGTTTGAAGCCGCGAACTTCCCTGTTTGTTTGGGCTGTTTGGCCATTATTCATTGCCCGGAACAGGTTGGAGTCACCTTTTGTTTTTATTTATTTTACTTTTTTTGGGTTTTATTCCCCGTTCCATTCGGTATGAAAACTACCGGCGGTATCGATGCGCTCATAGGTATGGGAGCCGAAGTAATCCCGTTGGGCCTGGATCAGGTTCTCGGGGAGTTGTTGTCTGCGGTAGCTGTCAAAATAGTTCAGCGCGGCGGACAATCCCGGTACGGGGAAGCCCCTGGTAACCGCCGCGGCGATGACCGCCCGGAGGTTCTGTATCCTGCCTTTAAGGAGCCCGGCCACGGAGTCATCCAGCAGCAGGTTGGGTAACTGTGGTGTTTTCCGGTAGACTTCCCAGAAATTATCCAGTAAGGTAGAGCGGATGATACAGCCGCCGCGCCAGATGCGGGCGACCTCGGAGAGCGGTATTTCCATTTTCAGTTCTTCCGATGCCTTGTAGAGCATCCCCATTCCCTGTGCGTAGCAAATGATGGTGCCACAGAAAAGCGCTTCCTGCAACTGAGCGATAAATTCCCCGGAGGGCACATCGATCTTTTCATCGGGCTTACCATAGAGGCCCTCCGCCCGGATCCTTTCAGATTTGTAGACCGAGAGGTCACGCATGGTCACCGCTATGTTGATTCCGGGGATGGGGTAATGCAGGCTCATGGAATCCTGTGAGGTCCACATGCCCGTTCCTTTCGCACCCGCTTCGTCCAGGATCATATCGATCAGGCGATGGTCAGTTTTGTCGTCCTGCTGGACAAAGATATCGCGGGTGATCTCCACCAGGTAGGATTTCAGCTCCCCGTCATCCCAGGATTTATATACTTCATGCAGCGCGTCATTGTTCAGTCCCAGCCCCTTATGCATGAGCAGATAGGTCTCACTGATCAGTTGCATGATGGCGTATTCGATACCGTTGTGTACCATTTTCACATAATGGCCGGCCGCGTCTTTGCCCAGATAGGCGACGCAGGGGCTGTCCCCTACTTTTGCAGCTACGGCCTCCAGCATGGGCTGTACTGCTTTCCATGCTTCCGGATCGCCACCGGGCATAATGCTGGGTCCCGTGCGGGCGCCCTTTTCACCCCCTGACACGCCGATGCCCATAAAATGGATCTTTTTGTCTTTGAGGTAACGGATGCGACGGATCGTATCAATGTAATGCGAATTGCCCCCGTCAATAAGCAGGTCACCGGCTTTTAGCAAAGGCAGGAATTCTTCGATCACCGAATCCACGGGCTTGCCGGCCGGCACCAGCATCATGATGCACCGGGGGTGGCTGAGGGCACTGACAAAATCCTCTGCGTTTGTCACGCCTTTGACCGATGTGCCGGCGCTGGCTTCCTTTTCGAGTGAAACGGCTTTTTTATCATCCTTGTCCAAACCGACGACGGAAAACCCATGGTCGGCCATGTTGAGCAGGAAATTCCGCCCCATTACACCAAGGCCGATCATGCCAAAATCAAAGAGGGAATCATTCATGAAAAGTATGGTTATAAATTAATATATTGAGTATGAAGGTATAAAGGTAATTATTTTGTCGCAGAGCGACATGCTTTCGCCTTATTTCTACGGTTCTATAACGCCTGAATGCTCTGAAGTGTTTGTCTCAGTTCCGCGGGGGAGGTAAAGTGGATCGTCTGAAGTCCCATGGCTTCGGCGCCCCGGATGTTTCGAAGGTTGTCATCGATGAACAGGGTATGGGGCGCTGAAAGATGATAGCGGTTAATGATGAGCTGATAGAATTCATGGGAAGGCTTCCGCATCTTTTCCTTTCCGGATACCACCATCCCGTCAAACCAATGCAGGAAATCATACCGCTCCAGGGCAATGGGAATCGTCTCGTCGGACCAGTTGGTGAGCGCGTACAATGACAGCCCGGGTTTTTCCTTTAACGACCGGAGGATCTCCACGGTCCCCTCGACGGGACCGCCCAGCATTTCTTCCCAGCGGTCATAGTATGCACGGATCTCGTTTTTGTAGTGCGGAAATTCCCGGATGAGGAGGGCGGTACCATCCTTTAAAGACCTTCCTGCATCCTGATGCTCATTCCAGGAGAGGGTACAGACAGTTGAAAGAAAATCGTCCACCTCTTTTTGCGAAGCGAAGATCTTGCGGTAAAGGTACTGGGGATTCCAGTCGACCAGCACGCCCCCCAGGTCAAAAATGATCGCGTTGACAGCCTCCATCGTGTTTTTGCCGTGAAAGTACAATTTCTTTCAGCGCTGAAAAACACTTCTTTCAGCGCCGAAAAGCACGCTGCCCGGCACGCGGGAAGGGGCGCGCTATTCTGCCCAGCTCATGACATAGTCCCGGTCCTCTATCTGAAGCGCCGTTTCGGTCAACTGAAGCGGATGAAAGGTATCCACCATCACTGCCAGTTCGTTCGTGGCCTCCGCACCGATGCTTTTTTCCACAGCGCCGGGATGCGGGCCATGCGGAATGCCGCCGGGGTGCAGGGTGATCTGTCCCCTTTCTACATGCTTGCGGCTCATGAAATCCCCGTCCACATAGTACAGGACCTCGTCACTTTCAATATTGCTGTGGTTGTAGGGCGCGGGAATGCTTTGTGGATGGTAATCAAACTTTCGGGGACAAAACGAACAGACCACGAAATTCCTTCCTTCAAAGGTCAGGTGCACGGGTGGCGGCTGGTGAACGCGGCCGGTAATGGGCTCGAAGTCATGGATGGAGAACGCGAAGGGATAGCAGCAGCCGTCCCAGCCTACCACATCAAAAGGATGATGCTCGTAATGCAGCGGATAAATGCGTCCCTGCTTTTTGATGAGGATCTTAAAATCCCCTTTTTCGTCGACGGTATTTAAATGCACCGGGGGACGGATATCACGCTCGCAATAAGGGGAATGCTCCAGCAACTGACCATAGGGGCTCAGGTATTTTTTGGGGTAATGAATGGGGCTGAAGGACTCCAGAATAAACATCCGGTTTTTCTTGTTGTCAAATTCCACCTGGTAAAGGGTCCCCCGGGGAATGATGAGGTAATCGCCATACCCGAAGGGGATCTCTCCATACTGCGTTTTCAGCAGGCCGTTCCCTTCGTGAATAAACAGCAGCTCATCCGCGTCGGCGTTTTTATAAAAATAATCCTGCACGTCCCCGGCAGGTGCGGCCAGTGAAAGATGGCAGTCACTGTTGACCAGCACGGGCTTCCTGCTTTTGAGATAATCCTTTTCAGGCGTGATCTTAAAGCCCCCGAAGCTGCGATGGCGGAGCATTTTTTCCTCCGCTATCTTGGGCGCGACATCATAGGAGTCCTCTATGCCGGTGATCTCGGTCGGCGGATGGAGGTGATACAACAGGGAAGCGTTTCCCGAAAAGCCCTCCGTTGAAAACAATTGTTCCGAATAGAGGCTTCCGTCCGGCTGCCGGAACTGCGTATGCCTTTTATGCGGTATCTTCCCGGCACTGAAATAATGTGACATGGTGGTGGGTGTTTTGGTATCGTTTTTTGGTGTAACGGACCCTTAAAGTTACAGAGAATTCTGCACGGAGAAGGACGGGGGAGGCCGCCTGCAAATCAATTCTGCGCCGGATGAAAGGCTGTTTTTCAAAGGAGGGAAAGAATACTTGAACGAAATGCCGGTAAGGCTGTCATTTCTTTGATGAAGCTTAACCCACATTGCAGGGTCTGCTCCCTGAATTTGTTAAAAATAGACCGAATTCTGTTAAAATTCATAGTTATTAAAGGAATGTGT
>DASULB010000501.1:0-13631 GCA_036278455.1 Chitinophagaceae bacterium
ACACGTGTGTAAAACAACTGTTAAAAAATCAAGTTTACCACCTACTGTGGTCCCCTGTTGTTCCAATGTTCACCAATTGAACAGGGTGCCGTCCTCCAGGCGGTTTACCGGCAAATATGCTTTGCGGTAAGCGTATTTCGCCGCCAGTTTCTCATCAAAATCAACACCCAATCCCGGGGTGTCCGAAACATGCAGGTACCCCTCCTTAAAAAAGTAATCATGGGGAAATACTTCATCGGTCAACGGCTGATGTCGCATGTGTTCCTGTATGCCAAAATTATGAACGGCCGTATCAAAATGCAACACGGCCGCCAAACAAACCGGCGACATGTCCGTCGCCCCATGGCAGCCTGTTTTGACATGATAGTGGTCGGCGAGGGCTGCTATTTTCAACATGGGTGTAATGCCGCCGCCATGGGAGATCGTCATTCTGAGATAATCGATCAACTGCCCGGTGATCAACGTAGCGCAATCAAAAACGGTATTAAACACTTCTCCCGTCGCCAGCGGCGTAGTCGTATGCGCCCGAATGAGGCGGAAGCCCTCCTGCAGTTCATCAGCAACGGTATCTTCCAGCCAGAAGAGATGATAAGGTTCCAGCGCCGCACCCAATCGTCCCGCCTCAATGGGCGTTAGCCGGTGATGGCAATCATGCAGCAACAGCAGATCCTCTCCGCATTCCTTCCTGATCGCTTCAAAAAGCTTTGGGACGAACCGCAGATATCTATCCGTATTCCACTTCTCCTCCCGGGGCAACGGATCCCTGATAGCCGGTTCATAATCACCTTTACCGTCCCCAATGCCGTAGATGTGCTCAAAGCCCGGAAATCCCGATTGCGCGCGTATGGCAAGGTAGCCCCGTTCCTGCTCGCCATGGATCCTTTCCAGGGTTTCGGGGATATTCCTTCCGTTGGCGTGTGTATAAGCCAAAATTTTTTCCCGGCTTTTCCCTCCCAATAAATTATAGACAGGTGTTCCAAGCGCCTTGCCCTTGATATCCCACAACGCCACGTCAATGGCGCCGATCGCCGTCATCGTGACCGGCCCGCCTTTCCAGTAGCCACCCCGGTAAAAATATTGCCAGATGTCTTCCGTGTCAAAGGGGTTCCTGCCCACCAGGCATGGCAGCAGGTATTCCTCCAGGCACGTTGCCACCGCCAGTTCCCTGCCGTTGAGCGTGGCGTCGCCCAACCCGTAGATCCCTTCGTTGGTATGGATTCTGACCGTGATGAAGTTCCTGCCGGGCGAGCAGATGAATATTTCAGTTTTTGTGATGATCATGAGTGTAGCATGAGTGTTTTTTATTTGAAAGGGATGTTCTCCCGGATGCTTTTTACCTGCTTTTCTCCCCGCTGCTCCAAACCGGCCACCAGGGTATAGGATCCTGCTTTCTTTGGCGCAGGACAACGAAGGACCACCGTCTTGTTCCCGTAGGGCGATAGCGTCAGGGCAGTGGATCGTTCGGCCATTACTTTTCCGTCCCGAAGGATTTGTAAATGCACGGTTCCTTTCCACGCGCGGCCAAGATCATTGACCGTCAATATGCTGAAATCATGCGGCCGGCCGCAACCGATCACCGTACCCCATTCATCCAGCATAAGCCCCACAGGTGAAAAGGCGTCGGGCAGATATTTCAGAAAAGCGCTGTCGTATGCCAATTTCGCGGGATCCGTAAAAAAGTCGCTGGTCTGGCCATCCGCCCTTGAATAACCCAGGGCGGTAAAGATAAGCACACCCGCGGCTTTACGGTGACAACGCCAATACTCGGTTTCCGCCGCCATATAGGTGGCATAGAGATGCCACCGCTGCCTCGCCGTGGAATGGTCGCCGAGCAGGTTGTGATACAATCTTCCGGTCAGGGTCGTCGGGCTTCCGTCCCTGTTCAGCCACAGCCATCCGTATTCATTGATGATCTCCGGGAAGTTTCCCGTGTTCGAGTATTGGTTTCCCGCAGGGACAACACCACCCGCGATATCCTTTAGCTCAAAGGCCGCCTGTTGAAAGTGATAGGGGTGCGACTCATAGACATCCCCGGGCGCCCGGTGCGGGGAATAACTATTGTCCCAGGGACGGTTTGAAAGATCCAGGTTACGGACCCGCCAGACCGCCTCCCCTGTTTCATCCGTTTTGCCATTGTTGCAAACCGTCTCATTACTTGCGTCCCAGATGACCACGCTGGGATGATTCCAGTCCTCATGCATCCACTGGGTATATTCCCTGGTCAGCTCTCCGGTTGTCAGCGCTGGCGGCCACGCGTTCCAGCCAATGCCGCCATACCAAATGGGGAACTCGTCCTGGATAAGAAACCCTTCTTCATCTGCTATCCTGTACCACCATTCGGGCGGGAGCCCTATACAGAAACGCAGGCTGTTCCAGTGGAACTGTTTAAAGCTCCTGAACAGTTTGCGCACCCAGGCGGTATCCCACGGCAGATGTCCGGCAGCCGAATCCTCAAAAAAACGGTAAAGCGTGATATTGCTTCCCCGCATAAAATAGGGTTTGCCATTTAAAACGGCTTTCCCGGTTAATGGATCAAAATGAAACTCCCGCATGCCAAAAGTGGTAACAGTCTGATCTCCTGAGGTGCTTACCTCGAGCTGATAGAGAAAAGGGGCCTCCGGTGACCAGAGATGACAGTTTTTTACGGGTATCCGCACGCCAATGATGTTTTCCCAGCCGGTGCCCGTGAGCTTCACCGTTTCTTTTAACGTCCCCGCCACCTTGCCGGTCCTCTTTTCCCGGATGGTAAAAGTCACCGGGACTGTTTTCAATTTATCAGGGTTGTCCAGGGCCAGCTGGACCTGCAGTTGCTGATCTGTGATGTCCGGCACGGTCTGCACCTGCACAATATGCGGCGTCCCGGAAAGCATCAGCGATACATTGTCGAATATGCCCGGAATATACCTTTCCTTCTCAAAATCCAGTCCGTCCGGTATAGAATCAGGGACTGCGTCCCGGCTGGCGCCCACCCGGACGATCAGCTCGTTGCGGCCGGTTCTCAGCGTGCCTTTTACATTAAAATAGCCCGGGGTAAAACAGGGAAGATGCTCCCCGATCATCCTGCCATTCAAAAACACTTTGGTGCCGTACTTGGCCTTGGCAATCTTTAACCGGGCCACCGCGGGAATAGGCCCCTTCACCATAAATTCACGGCGGTACCAGAACGCTTCCCGCAGGGTATCGGACTGTGCCAGACTTCTTCTGTCCTTTACTTTCGGACCCACCGCTTTAAATGCAGGCGTGGCCAGGGTGGCCAGTCCCGGAACGGGAACGGTGTGGTCAAACCGTGTCGGGATATGGTCCATATCACCCTGCGCGATTTGCCATATCCCGTTCAGTGAAATGATCTCCCGCTTCGGGGATTGGGCAAAGGAGGTCCTATTGCCCATGAAGGCGACGGCAAAAAAAGTGAATAAACACCTCCCGGTTACAGGCCTCATTATACTGCGCATTATACTTTGGATTATACTTTGCATCGCATCATCATTTTAAGTAAAACCTGAATACTGCCATACCCTTGCAGGAATTTCAGTAATCCGGGTTTTAAGTGAGTTTTTATCCGGGTCGAATGCATATTGCGGGATGGTGAACAGGTAATTTTTTGCTGCAAATGCCCTGTTACCGCCGGGAGCGGGAATAACGCTGTAATGGAGAGGATCGCCGACCTTTTGTATTTCCATCGCATGTAAACCTGCTGCATACTTTACTACGGCGATCTTCAGCCTAATCAGATCCCAGCGTCTTTTGCCTTAAAAGGCAAGTTCCACGCTGCGCTCCTGTGGATAGCCGTCCGTATTTGCCGCTGTGTCAAGCTTAACCGTAAATCACGTAAACCAACCCTTCCCCTTACCTGGTTGATCGCCTCGTAGATGGACCCATTCTGGCCTACCGCTTCATTGTCTGCTTCAGCATAGCGCAGCAGGGTGACCGCATAACGAAAATAATAATAATTCTCATCACGGGTCGCCAATTCTCATCACTGGTCGCCCCAAAAACAAAAAGAAAAATTAAATTGTTAACTTTGAATTCATGTCTAAAATCAATCTAATTAAATGAAATCCGTAAAATCCTATGCCGCCAAGAGTGCTGACAAACCACTTGAACCTTATCAGATAGACCGCCGGGAACCCGGCCCCAGTGATGTGGAGATCAAGATCCTTTATTGCGGAGTATGTCACTCAGACATCCATACCGCGCGGAATGAATGGGGTGGCACCATGTATCCCGTTGTGCCTGGCCATGAGATCGTGGGTAAGGTCACCCGGGTAGGAGACCAGGTAAGCCGTTTTAAAGTAGGGGATACCGTGGGTGTCGGATGTTTCGTGGATTCCTGCGGTCATTGCAGGAATTGCAAAGAGGATAATGAACAATATTGTGAGAACGGTCACTCCCAAACCTATAATTCCCTGTTGCAGGATAAAAAAACCATCACTTATGGCGGTTATTCCAGCCACATCGTGGTCACGGAGAAATTCGTACTAAATGTATCGGATAAATTACCTCTTGAAAAAGTAGCTCCCTTGTTATGCGCGGGGATTACCACTTACTCTCCTTTAAGACATTGGAATGTAAAAAAGGGAGATAAGCTGGCAGTGGTTGGCTTAGGCGGCCTGGGACACATGGCGGTCAAGTTGGCCTCTTCCATGGGAGCCGAGGTAACCGTATTAAGCCGCTCCAGGGAAAAAGAATCCGACGCCCTCAGGCTTGGCGCGCATCATTTTGAGATCACCACTGAAAAAGTTACCATGGAAAAGCTGGCCGGCAGCTTTGATTTTATCATTGATACGGTCTCGGCGAAACATAACTACAATGATTACCTCGCCCTGCTGCATACCAACGGCGTAATGATCTTATTGGGCGTACCGCCAAAACCTTCCGAGGTACAGGCGTTTTATCTGATCGGCGGCCGCCGCAGCCTCGTCGGTTCCCTGGTAGGCGGGTTAAAGGAAACCCAGGAAATGCTGGATTACTGCGCGGAACATGGCATTACCTCCGATGTGGAAATGATTGGCATCGACCAGATCAATGAGGCTTATGAACGCACCCTCGCGGGGGATGTGCATTACCGTTTTGTCATTGACATGGCCTCCCTGGGAGCATAGATTTATTTCTTCCTTGCTCATCTAAGGTGCCTGTATTTTCCGGATATGGCAAGGCTCGACTGCTTTCGGAAAATGCCTATCATGCTTCCATAAAATAGAGGGCCCTTGGTTGGCGACAGAGGAAAATGGCTCCCGGAGTAAGGACAATCTCCTCCTTAGCTTCCTGTATAAAATACCGGCTATCGTTCATCTCAAAACAACAAATCCATGAACTGCCAAAATCAAACTTCAATTTATATCCATCGATATTTCCGGCTTTTTGACCTGAAGAAATTCTTTGATGATTTCCCGCGCGTGAACAGCAGCTCATGGATACCTCCGGTATCGTTAAGACTTCCATCGTATGGAAAGAACCACCAACCAAAAGGAAAAAGATTACTTTCCAGCGATCGGACTCCCATACAAGTCGTTAGGCTTCAAGGCAGAAATCTTTTATTGCGCATGGGTGCTTGGGATAACCTATTTTGCACAGGCCCTGACAGGTACGACAACTGAATAAACAGGGGCAGTGCAGTGGTGATCCCTGTGTTGGAAAGGGATGGCATCATGGCGTGGCAGCGGGGTCGACAGGGAAGGGGAGCCATCCTGGGAAATTACAGCATAGCGCCGGAACTGGCTTCCCGGTTCCAAGGATCGATCGCCTTTTCTTTCTGCCACAGGAGGGCGTATCCGGACGGGCATGGGGTTTGCAGTGTTTGGTTGCCTTGACCTGTTAATGATTCAATCGCGTTCCCTAAAAAAATGATACCATGCAAACAGATGACAGCGACAATCCATTAGCATCCGTTCCCTTAGAACCCGTTCAGGAACTAAAGGAAGCAGAACCCACGCCATTAACCAAACCGCTAAGCGGAAATGGAACGATGCATAATGACGGGACAGTCAGTATCCGGTACATCGTGGACGATGTAGGAGAGGCGATCGCTTTTTACCAGGAATTCCTGGGATTTGAATTGGTCATGCATCCGGCCCCGCCCTTCGCCATTTTGTCCTTAGGCAATCTCAGGCTGCTGCTGAGTCAACCGGGTTCGGGCGGTGGCGGGAGGGCTATGCTGGATGGATCTTCCCCTAAACCGGGCGGATGGGACCGTTTCCAGATCACCGTCAATGACCTGAGATCCAGCTATAAGACGCTGAAAGAAAAGGGTGCGCGATTTAAAAGCGATATCATCGAAGGGATCGGGGGCGATCAGGCCCTGTTGCAGGATCCTTCCGGAAATTTAGTGGAGCTGTTTGAACTTAAAAAATAAACTTGCGGCCACAGGGACAGGGACGCTTTATTAAACCCTGTCATTCCGGGATTATCCAAGCTAAAAAAGCGTTCGATTTAGTTTCTCTTACTGATCAACGTCGTAAAACTGGTGGCGTCCAGTGTGAATGTAGCCTTCCCTTTTTTAACTGCAATGATATGCCCTTCCTGCATGGATTTGTCTTTGTCGGTTACCCATACCCGCAATGATTTTACGGTCGCCGGGAGGCCTGTAAGGGTCATCTGCCGCGAAGCGCCATTGTTGACAAGATGTATGGCGTATACCCCTTTATGATTATCGCCCAGGGCGGCCCCGGAAATATTTGCTCCCTGAACCTCAAGGCTCATCGCCCTTAAACCCGCCGGCGTGGAAGCCAGCTGCTTCAGATTCCAAAAGCGTTGCGTGGGATGGAGCGGACTGTTATTTCCATAAATGCCGCCACCGGCGAGCAGCGAATAATCAGATGTAAGCTGCCATTGCAGAATGGACTTAGGCTGGCAAATGGCAAGTAGCTTTACATAGAGATTGATCTCCTTCAATGCATAAGAGGGTTCTTCAAAAATCTCCGGGTAGCCCCAGGCCTGGGCATCAATGCTTCCCTCCGCCACGATCAGGGGCAGATGCAACGTCGTGGCCGCGTCCGCCCATTTTTGCAGTGTCTCTTTATCCCAGCCCCTCCAGGAATGAAAGGAAACCGCGCCGATATAGGGTCTCGCCGCGGGATCATGTAATGCGGGATTGATAAACCCGTATGTGGTGGCATCGGAATTATCCCCTAGCAGCAATTTTGTATTTAACCCTTTTGAAACAAAATAAGCGCCCAATCCTTTGATGAGTGCATCCTGCTCCGCTCCTGTCTGCCGGACATTGATCCCGAGGTCGGATTCATTAAAAGAGAAATCGGCGATCTCCACACCATACTGTGCTTTCAAATATGCAATATAACCGGCGATGGACCGGTAGATCTCCTTTGTCCGGGCTTGGTTAAGCGGATTTCCCCAAACACCGTCATGTCCGGGCCCGGACCTGAGCTTGCCCGTAACCGCCCAGGCGGGTGGAAACCATGCGCTGAGAATGACCGGAATGCCCTTCTTATATAACCTGGCCGCCATTTCCATAGATGCGGCGACATGAGGATTCAGCTTGCCCGCCTTGGCCGCTGCGACCGGGTCCTCATCCATTTCAGGTTGCCACAAAGACCAGGGCATTTCCACACGCCCCCAGGCCACACGGAGGTGCTTAAGGCAGTAATCAATCACCTTGGGGTCCTCTTTGGGATTCTGCAAACGAAAATTACCGCCAATGCCGTCAAATACTCTTCCAGGATCAGTAGTGTCCAAAACAAGTGTTACCTGCTTGCGGTCAATTAAACCCGAAACTTTCAGGGAGAAGTTCCGGGTAGCTGTTTGTCCCTTTTCAACATTCCCGCTGACGACCGGGATGAATACCTGCAGGTCACCCTGGTCTTTCTCTTTTCTTATAAAGACCGCCGCCGGCTTTTGCAGGGTCAGGGTGAGTTGTTGCTCCCGGGAAGTAAAACGAATGTTTCCTACAGGGGCCCGAACCAATTTGCGCCATGCTGCGCTGTCTTCCGCAAGACTCACCGGTTTTAATTGATCAACGCGCATCTCCCCATCAGCATAGTATGTGGCCGGTATTACAAGGCACACATACACACCCTGAAGCGACCTGTCAGCGGTTGACGTCATTTTCACGCTTACACAGCCACCCCCTTCCTTTTCATCTGTTACCACTTCGGTAAAGTACAGGCTGTCTATACGCGTCAAAACAGTTTGTGCATGACCATTTCTGGTGTAAAGCGGTCTCTGCCTTTCTTTGCCTGTCCGGGTTACCCAAGACCAACCTTTTCCCACAATGCTCAAATTAGTCTCAAACCGCATGAGTTGTCCGTCTATCCGTATTCCCCGGATGTTTCCCCAGGGAGCCAGGGAAACCTGCGCATGAAGCTGAAGAAATCCCAACAAGAAAAACCCAGCTACTACGCAGCAGCGCAAAACGCCGGCCCTCATTCGTTTTTCTAATCTTAGCGGGCATGTAAAGTTTATCATCATGTTTGTTTCCGGTTTTGTCAGTACCTATTCCTGTAGGGGTAATGACCCATGGCCCCAAATGATCCCCAAAACTCATTTGATGCTACATCCCCACTATACCACTCAAAGCCTGGGATTTGCGCTTTATGGGCGCGTACAACACCAGAGAAGCCGCTTTCCTTTATCATCAGCGTTGCCACAGAAGACACGGCTGGCTTTTGGCCCTACAATTTACAAAGTTTTTTATCACGTGGCGATATAGAAAACGGGGATCTGCTGGGAATCAATTTTCCATATGAAGTAAAAATACGAACTTCCTTGAGGAGGTCTTAAAGGAGCATGAGCCCTGTTTTACAGGGGCCTGGCTGTGTTTTAACTCCGGATGATGAGAAAATTAATTCTGCTAATAAATCCTCAAAAACTTTAGGATAAGAATGGAATCAGTCATAACTTTACAAGTAGCAGCATGATATGAACCCAAAACGAGGAATTTATGGTACTTCGGTATCGAATTAACTATTGTAGAATGGACAGGAATCAGAGGAGTGAAAACATTAATGGCACCCATCTGATTATCCTTCCGGATAATCGGAACATTTTTCAACAAGACATCGCAGTGTGGCAAAAACTATGACAGGTGTGTTCTGGTTGGGGGCGACGCATTGGCCCTGTGGAGCTGCTTAAGAGGAGTTGGGCAAGACAGTTTATCAAATGTATCCTATAGAAATCTACATAGGAAGCCCCATTGGCTTCTTTTCGTAATCAATCTGAGGAAGACTTTCTGTTCCGACGGGGAATCTTATCCTACAACCTATCCCAAAAAACAAAGTGCTCGTCAAGTCTATTTTATTCTTTAGAATAATAATGGGTTTATTATTTTATTTCTAAAATATTGTAAATATGGAATCTACCGCTTCTAAACTATTGCCGGGTAAGGAATCTGAAATCCTTGAAATATGGATAGGTCAACAGTTAAAAGATGAAGGCCTGCGCGAGGACCTTATGAACGGCAAAGATCTTAGAAATGAATCAAATGAACTTTTGAAGGCGATCCTGAATGTGATCAAGAAGGGTGATTTTACGGATCGTTATGCAGCCGAATTTGAAAAAGTCAATGAAGTACTGGAAGGAATATCCCTCAACAGGGCCGCTCACGGTTTTTCGCCCGGTGAAACCGCTCACTTTATTTTCAGTCTCAGAGACACTTTTATGGCTATTATGCAGAAAAACATAAGCAGTGCCAAAATCTTATACAATGAAATCAACAAGATTAATAAATTAATAGACATCCTGGCGCTCATTTCTATGGAAAGTTTCCTGAGAGGACGGGAAGACGTCATCCTGCGCCAAACATCGGAAATCACTGAAATTTCGACACCTGTGATACAGATTTGGGATGGCATACTGGCCATGCCCCTCATCGGAACCCTGGATAGCGCAAGGACACAGGTCGTTATGGAAAGCCTTTTGCTAAAAATTGTTGAAACCGGGAGTACGATCGCCATATTGGACATATCAGGTGTTCCTACAGTGGACTCCCTGGTCGCCCAGCACCTGATGAAGGCTGTCTCGGCAACCCGGTTAATGGGGGCCGAATGCATTATCAGCGGCATACGTCCTGAGATCGCTCAAACCATCGTTCATCTGGGCATTGATCTTTCCAATATAAATACCAAATCGTCTCTCGCCCAGGCCTTACGTGAGGCCTTCGTCATTAATAGGCTTGAAGTGCATGATATCTCCAATCCCCTAAAGTCAATTCCCCGGTAACATGGAAAAAATACCAATTCTGAAGATGGGGCCTTTTCTGCTTGTAGCCATACAGGTAGATCTGTATGATCGCCTTGCGTTGCGCCTGGAAAAAGATCTGGTCAATATGGTCGGTAAAAAAAAGGCAAAGGGCGTGCTGATCGATATTTCCGCGGTGAACATAGTGGACTCGTTTATGGGAAGAATTCTGGTAAATATTACGCGAATGTCTAAAATATTAGGCGCCCATACGGTGGTTGTAGGAATGCAACCTGCGGTAGCGATCACTTTAATTGAATTGGGACTGCCCATGTCCGGCATTCAATCGGCATTGAACGTTGAAAAAGGCATGGAGTTGCTTCAGCGAAAGTGTTTTGGACTGGAATAATGCAAATCCGAAAAACAATGGTTATTCTCAACAAGGAAGTGATTACAATCAAATCAGAGCAGGATGCCGTTTTTTTCCGGAACAGGGTAACTGAACATGCCGTCAAGATCAGGATGACCCTTATAAACCAGACAAAATTATTGACGGCAGCAAGTGAATTATTACGCAATATGTTAAGATATGCCGGAACAGGAATCGTCGTATGTGAAGTCCTATCCGCCCTGAACCTTAAAACCGGTATCCGGTTGACCTTTATCGATAAGGGACCCGGTATCAAAAACCTGGAGGAAGCCATGAAGGACGGTTTTTCAACCACCAAAAGTCTTGGAATCGGATTACCCGGTGCCAAACGCCTGGTCAATGAATTTGAAATAGAAAGCAGCATGGAGAAAGGTACATCTGTGATGATCTTAAAGTGGCAAAATGTCTGAAGCGCCTCACATCCGTATCAATTTGCCCGATAGAAGTTATCAGGCGTCCGTGAGATCGGAAATCAGAAAACTGGCTATAACCGCGGGATTCAGTAATTGCCGCCTTGGTGAAGTAGAGATTATCACAGCAGAAATAACCAGTAATTTATGGAAGCACACCGATAAGGGCGGTTATCTTTTGGTTCGTGTAATGCTACTTCCCGAACCGGGTATCGAAATTATCGCTATTGATGACGGCCCTGGTATGGGGACACCCCACCTCATGATGGAAGATGGCCGCTCCACCAAAAAAACACTTGGCAATGGACTTGGGGCGATCCGTAGACTGGCCAATGTGTTTGATCTTTACTCTTTGAAAGGATGGGGAACGATTCTGTTTATAAGATGCTACGTGAACAAACTGTACCGGGAAGAAGACAATAAAGGGTTCCAGATCAATGCGCTGTGCGTTTGCAAAAAGGGCCAGGTTGTTTGTGGCGATTCCTGGGAATATACCCATACCGGGAATAAAATCCGCTTATTAATGGTTGATGGCCTCGGACATGGGCCTGCCGCCAACCACGCGGCAGAAGAGGCGGTACAAAACTTTGTCAACCTGCCGAAAAGAGACCCCACCGAGCAGATCAGATCCCTGCATAACAAGATGAAGAAAAGCAGGGGGGGTGTTGCTCATGTTGCCTATATCGACTATGGTAATCAGAAGATCACCTATTCAGGAGTAGGCAACGTGGTGATGAAATTAATACATTCAGCCAGAGTAAAAGGCTGTTATTCCTATAATGGTATCGTCGGCCTTATCATGCCTTCCTCTATCAATAACCATATGCTGCCATGGCATTACAATGATATTATACTGATGCATACTGATGGAATAAGCCCCAGGTGGGATATTCAAAAATATCCAGATATATTAAAGTATCATCCCATCATCCTTTGTTCGGCGATTTATAAGGACTTTGATCGCGGCAATGATGACGCAACAATATTAATCGGAAAATTTATAAAGCAATTCCCATGAACGGAGAAATCACCATCATGAAGATAGAGCTTCAAAATGAGCTGGACGTTATGCTGGCCCAACGCAGGACGATGCAACTTGCCCGGTTTTCAAATATCGGCGTATCTGAACAAACCCGTTTCTCAACGGCAGTTTCAGAAATTTGCAGGAATGCGCTTGAATATACTTCGGGAAGCTTTATTCAATTTGCAGTAAAAAAGAATAAAAGCGATTGTTACCTGCTGGCTGAAATTAAAGACCGGGGCAACGGGATTAAAAATATAGAGGAGATCTTAGCCCGAAAACCTGAGACATACAAAGGTCGTGGTCTGGGTATTGTCTATGCCCGCAGGCTCTCTGACCAATTTAACATAATCACCGATTCAGAGGGCACTACGGTACTTATTCAAAAAAAAATACCGGATGAAAGCAAGATCTTTGATAAATCAATAATTGATGCATGGCTCAAAAATCTGAAAGATGAACCGGAAATATCCGCTTATGAGGAATTAAAGGCCCGCAATACTCAACTGATCGAATTTACAGAGCAGTTACAGGAAAACGCCTCCATGCTCCAAAAGCAAATGGCTGAGATCAGCCTCTTAAATGACAAGCTTTCCAAGGCCAATAAACGGATGAATGAGTTCACCTTTGCGGTATCCCACGATCTTAAGAATCCATTGACCAGCATCAAGATAGCCACAGAATATTTAAGCGACAGTTTGCAAGATGAAACCAGCGTAAAATATCATGGAATCCTCTCTCGTTCGGTGAAGCGGTTTGAAAGGACAATCAATAGTCTGGTTGAAATATTGAACATTCAAAATCAGGAAAAGCAAATCAGCAAAGACCTCGATTTTAAAGAAACATTTTTACTTATCAAAGAGGAATATCAGGAAATACTCAAGGAAGCAAAAGCGAAAATCAAGACGGATTTTTCAGGTGCACCCCATATTACTTATATTGAAGGCTATTTACAAAGCCTGCTTCACAACCTCATTAGTAACTCCCTGAAATACCGGGATCCTTCCCGGAACCTGCAAATTGTCATCAAGACCACCCCCTCGGCAAATGGTGTTATTCTAACATTTACCGATAACGGAGTCGGGATGGACCTGAATATGGTCAAGAATAAGTTATTTCTTCCTTTTAGCCGATTTTCAGACAAACCCGAAGGGAAGGGCATTGGGTTGTATCTGATCAAAAGTATGGTGGAAAGCAATGGGGGAAGTATTTCAGTGAACAGCCAACCCGGAGAAGGAACAACCTTTACATTTGAACTGATACCGTATATATAGTCCTGGTCGAAAAAGACAATAGTATTCATCACAACATTTTAAATGTTGGTTGTTCGTTCTATCTTATAAGCATGTTGAAAAATTCATTTCCTTAAATATTATGCTGGCCCCCTTTTTTTGATTCACACTAAAACTTATCAACAGAACCATATTTACAAGCCTCTAAAAATGACCTCACGAACAAGGGCTTCGTGCAATACATTAATTGACAGGTTTGCCTTATAAATAAGAGCAATATTGCCTTCATAAAATATACACTTTCTCTTGACTCCTTTACCTCATTATAAATCTATTTCTTGCAGAGAAGAATTGCAAACTGATGGCAATAGCCCTATTAAAGTTATTGTTTTACTATGAAATACAAG
>DASULB010000502.1:0-4128 GCA_036278455.1 Chitinophagaceae bacterium
GAAGAACTGTTTATACTTATCCCATACTTTAGGGTCGATGCAATAGCAGACGCTGGTGCCCTCCACGGTACCTTGTATAATGCCGGCGAGCTTTAATTCTCTTAAGTGTTGGGAGATCGTAGGTTGCGCAAGACCCAGTTCCTCGACCAGATCACCGCAAATACAGGTATTGGCCTTTAAAAGCTGTTGCAAAATAGCGATGCGGGCCGGATGTGCGATGGCTTTTGCCATGTTTGCCAGCTCGTTTTGCTTCTTGTTGAATAAGTCTGTTTTTGTCGCGCCCATTTTAAATGTTTAATTGCAATATTACGATTAAATGATGAAATAAACAATTTGTTGAAACTTTCTCTTGCGCGATTTTTATAAACGCACGGCTGGTCTGTACTTGGAGAGTTTTCAACAGGAGGTGCATAATTTATTTTCCCCGGTTCAACAGATGGCCCTAACATTGCAGCTGTATCAGTGGTTTTTGCTCCGGTGGTACGGAGCAAAATTAAAAGGGAATCCGGTGTAATTCCGGAACTGTCCCCGCAGCTGTAAGTCCTGGTGGGTAATCTTGTATGAATGACAGATGCTCACGTTTTTAAACCTCATACCACTGGTTATTTCGGTGAAAGCTGAATGGCCGGGAAGGTGTTTAAAATAGGACAAGTCAGAAGACCTGCCCCGATACCGCATTGGTTATCATGCTTTCGGGAGAAAGGCAAACTGACTGTACACATTGGAGGAACTTCTCTTTCGTATTCAGCCTACCTGCTTTTGCCTGCAAGTGATTATTCACTTTTTAATCTTTTTATGATGCAGCAAGAAAATGAAATCCTGCTCAGGGAGAACAAAGATCGTTTTGTAATCCTCCCGATCAATTATCCCAAAGTCTGGGAAATGTACAAAAAACATGAAGCCGGCTTCTGGACGGCAGAAGAACTGGATCTGACCAGCGATCTGGCCGACTGGGCCAAACTTAAAGACGGTGAACGTCATTTTATCTCCCATGTATTGGCATTCTTTGCGGCCAGTGACGGGATTGTAAACGAAAACCTGGCCGTCAATTTCATGAGTGAGGTACAATTGCCGGAGGCCAGGTGCTTCTATGGTTTCCAGATCATGATGGAAAATATCCATTCGGAAACCTATGCCTTGCTTATTGATACTTACATCAAAGACCCGGAGGAGAAAAACCGGTTATTTCATGCCATCGACACCATTGCCGCTGTAAGGGAAAAAGCACAGTGGGCCTTGCGCTGGATTGAAAATGGCACGTTCGCGGAACGCCTGGTGTCTTTTGCGGCCGTGGAAGGCATTTTTTTCAGCGGCAGTTTCTGTTCGATCTTTTGGTTAAAGAAACGGGGATTGATGCCTGGGCTTACCTTCAGCAATGAGCTCATCAGCCGTGACGAGGGACTGCATTGCGCGTTTGCCTGCCTGCTGTATTCCATGCTGAAGGATAAACTTTCCCAGCAGGAGGTATACGCCATCATCGGTCACGCGGTGGAGATTGAAAAAGAATTCATTGCATCTGCCCTGCCTGTGAAGCTTATCGGTATGAATGCCGATTTGATGAAGCAGTATATTGAATTCGTAGCGGATCGTTGGCTGATGGAGCTGGGTTATGAGAAAATGTTCCATGCGGCGAACCCCTTTGATTTTATGGAAATGATTTCCCTGCAGGGCAAAACCAACTTTTTTGAAAAACGGGTAGGGGATTATCAAAAGGCAGGCGTCGGTAAAGCGGGCGAAGCCACCCATTTCTCCCTGGAAGAAGATTTCTAAATAGTATAAATCATCGGGAAGCACTTTTCCCTATGGAGAACGAAGTGCTTCCCTTTAAAACGCATGACCATGTATGTAATAAAGAGAAACGGGAAAAAAGAACCCGTAAAATTTGACAAGGTAACGGCAAGGATCCAGAAGCTTTCTTATGGCTTAAGTACGCTGGTGAACATTCATGCAGTGGCCAAGAAGACCATTGAGGGTATTTATGACGGGGTCACCACCACCGAGCTGGATAACCTGGCGGCGGAGACAGCCGCGTCCATGACGACCACGCATCCTGATTACGCATTACTGGCCTCCCGGATCGCCATCAGCAACCTGCATAAAAATACGCTGAAATCATTTTCCAAGACCATGCGTGAACTGCATGATTATACCGATCCGGTCACAGGGAAGAGGATGCCGCTTATTGCCGACGATGTCATGGAAATTATCCGGCAGAACGCAGAGTTGCTGGACAGCACGATCATTTACGACCGGGACTTCGGTTTTGATTATTTCGGATTTAAAACTTTGGAAAAGTCTTACCTGCTGCGCATGGCAGGCAGGGTATCCGAGCGTCCGCAGCACCTGTACATGCGGGTAGCCGTGGGTATTCATAAGGAAGATATTGACCGTGCGATTCAAACCTATCATTTGATGAGTGAGCGGTGGTTTACCCATGCCACCCCTACTTTATTTAATGCCGGCACGCCCAAACCGCAGATGAGCTCCTGTTTCCTGTTGACCATGAAGGAAGACAGCATTGACGGGATTTATGATACCCTGAAACAAACAGCCAGGATATCGCAAAACGCGGGCGGGATCGGCTTGTCGATCCATAATATCCGTGCAACAGGCAGCTATATTGGCGGAACAAACGGCACCAGCAACGGGATTATCCCCATGCTTCGCGTATTCAATGATACCGCCCGTTATGTGGATCAGGGCGGAGGCAAACGGAAGGGTGCCTTTGCGATCTACCTGGAACCCTGGCATGCCGATATTTTTGATTTCCTGGATTTGAGAAAGAACCACGGAAAGGAGGAATTGAGGGCGAGGGATCTGTTTTATGCCTTATGGGTGCCAGACCTGTTTATGAAAAGGGTAGAAGAGAACGGAAAATGGAGCCTTTTTTGCCCAAATGAAGCACCCGGCTTACATGAATGTTTTGGGGAGGAGTTTGAACGGCTATACACGCAATATGAATCCGAAGGCAGGGCGAGAACGACGATCCAGGCCCAGGAATTGTGGTTTGCCATTGTGGAGGCGCAAACAGAGACGGGTACCCCCTATCTTTTGTACAAGGATGCCGCCAATCGGAAAAGCAATCAGCAAAACCTGGGGACCATTAAGAGCAGTAATCTTTGCAGTGAAATTATCGAGTACAGCGCGCCGG
The DNA here is from genome assembly GCA_036278455.1 of Chitinophagaceae bacterium. Lineage (GTDB taxonomy): Bacteria > Bacteroidota > Bacteroidia > Chitinophagales > Chitinophagaceae > FW021-bin31. The sequence goes on from DASULB010000502.1 coordinate 3,152, forward strand.
ATGAAGTGGCTGTCTGCAACCTGGCATCCCTGGCATTGCCGCGGTTTGTAACGGAGGATGGTTTCGATCATGACAAGCTGTTCGAGGTTACCTATGAAGTGACCAGGAACCTGAACCGGGTGATTGATCACAATTATTATCCTGTTGCAGAAGCCAGAAATTCCAACCTCCGCCATCGTCCTGTAGGTCTGGGTGTCCAGGGGCTTGCGGATGTCTTTATGATGCTGAAACTGCCCTTTGAAAGTGACCTGGCAAAAATGCTGAACAAAAATATTTTTGAAACCATCTATTTTGCTGCCATGACCGCCAGTAAAGACCTGGCTAAAGTCTCCGGTGCTTATGAGACCTTCCCCGGCTCGCCCTTGTCCAAAGGAATATTCCAGTTTGACATGTGGGACGTGAAGCCCAGCGATCGTTGGGATTGGGAAACCCTGAGAGGGGAGGTCATAAAATACGGTGTCCGGAACTCGCTGCTGATCGCACCGATGCCCACTGCTTCCACTTCGCAGATCTTAGGGAACAATGAATGCTTTGAGCCCTATACCAATAACATCTATACCCGGCGGGTGCTCTCCGGCGAATTTATCATCGTAAACAAACATTTGCTTAAAGACCTGGTCGCCCTCGGATTATGGGATGAGACCATGAAAAACAAGATCATTGCTGCCGGCGGCTCTGTGCAGCATATTGAGGAAATACCTCCCGCGACCAGGGAATTGTACAAAACAGTCTGGGAGATCAAACAACGTACGCTGATCGACATGGCCGCGGACAGGGGCGCCTTTATTTGTCAGTCTCAGTCACTCAACCTGTTTATGGATCAGCCTACACCCGGTAAACTGACCTCCATGCACTTTTATGCCTGGAAAAAGGGATTGAAGACCGGCATGTATTACCTTCGCACCCAGGCAGCTACCCAGGCCGTACAGTTTACCGTGGAAAAGCAGTCTGCCGGAAAAGTCGATGGTGGGACAGTT
>DASULB010000503.1:0-10624 GCA_036278455.1 Chitinophagaceae bacterium
CGGGCCCCCATCTTGACGGTGGCCCCGTCCAGCAAGGCAAAGGGCCCCCTGATCAGTGCCCCTTCCATGATGGTTGCTTCTTTTCCGATGTAAACGGGTCCTTCGGTGGCGTTTATGGTAGCACAGCTGACGGAGGCACCCGGTTCAATAAAAACGTTTTCCGGCGTGATAATGGTGTTACCCGGGCCGGCGTCTGCCGAAGCGCGTCCCCCGGTCATCAGCATAAAATCATCCCGGATCAAGCGGTTGTTCCGGCCAGACAGGTCCCAGGGATATTTGACGAGGGTGAAGGCCTCCGGGTAGTCGATCCGGCGCAGGCCGGAGGAGTGCCGAAAGGATTCCAGATCGCCGCAACGCGTGAGGAGCCAGGTGCTTCCGGCGGTCAGTTGTTCTCCGGGCTTTAGTTTGCCCATCGCTTCCAGTATCCCCGGATCAGGAATCAGGGCACCATTGATCCAGAAATTATCATCGAGGATTTTCAGCGGGAACCTTTCGCTCAGATGATCCACCGTTAAGGTCGAGGTGGCCTTTTTTAACCAGTATTCCCATTTCTGTCGTATGGTAAGGATCCCTGTCCTGCAATCCGCGATGGGGCGGGTGTAGGTAAAGGGAAGCAGATAATCGCGGGTGGTTGTGTCACATAATATATAACCGGACATAAGGGCCAAAAATAAAAAAAAGTCCCTGCAAAAAAATGACAGGGACCTTCACGAGTACAGTATTGTGAGTATTGTTCTTATTTTTTATCTCTTTTTTCGTATCTTTTCCTGAATTTCTCGATACGTCCGGCCGTATCGACCAACACGTTCTTGCCAGTGTAAAACGGGTGTGAAGTATTGGAAATTTCAAGCTTGATAAGCGGGTATTCCTTGCCGTCTTCCCATTCAGTGGTCTCCCTGGATGGCGTTGTGGAGCGGCTCAAAAAAGTCGTACCATTGGACATATCCTTAAACACAACAAAGCGATAATTCTCAGGATGAATTCCCTTTTTCATGATATTGTACAGATTTTGAAGGGGCAAAGGTAGAAAAACCAATCATGAATGCCAAATTTATAAAACCCTCGGAAAATAATTTTTCGGAAATAACCCACTCTAACATAAGTTCTATTGTGGGAAAGGGGAAGCTTTGTAAATTTACAACGGTTATCCCCAGTGGTGTTCAATCCCCGGGGAAGTATACCCGACCACCTGAATTTTACCGCCATGAGAAAACAAATCACCATCAGTATCGTAGAGGACCTGGAGGCCATCCGTAACGGGGTGGTGAATGCCATTGGCGAGTCGGAGGACCTGCTGTGCATATCCGCTTATGAAAAAGCGGAAGATGCCCTGGAGGAGTTAGGGGTGTTAAAACCCGATATAACCCTGATGGATATCAATCTACCCGGCATGGATGGCATAGCGTGCATCAAAAAACTGAAGGCGAAATGCCCGGAGATGCAATTTATGATGTTTACGATTTATGACAACAGTGAACAGGTCTTTGAAGCCCTGGCGGCCGGCGCTAACGGCTATCTGCTGAAGAAAACCCCCCATGAGCAAATCCTGGAAGCGTTGCGGGAACTCCACCAGGGCGGTGCGCCGATGAGTACGCACATCGCCAGAAAGGTGGTCAGTGCTTTTCAGAAAAAGACCGGCATACCCGAAAGCGATAATCCGCTCTCCCCGCGTGAGCAGGAGGTATTGAAACTGTTGTCCAAAGGCTATTTGTACAAGGAGATTGGCGACCGTCTCCAGATCAGCACCGGAACCGTCAGACAGCACATCCATAAGATTTACGAAAAACTGCACGTGCAGAACCGAACAGAAGCGCTGAATAAATACTATGGCTCAGGCACCCTTTGAAGGGGTGCCCGGGCCTTTATGGCTGATGTAGCAGGTCCGGGGCAGTCCCGTAGCCTGTACGCGTCCGTTAACAATATTCCTCAAAGGCGGCAACCAGGTTCTGCGCGATCATCTCCGCGGGACGTCCTTCAATGTGATGACGTTCAATAAAGTGTACCAGATCCCCGTCCTTAAACAAGGCAATGGAGGGGGAGGAGGGCGGATAAGGCATCAGGTGCTCGCGAACCTGCTTTACGGCGTCCAGATCATAACCCGCAAAGGCTGTTTTTAAACGGTCGGGTTTTTTCTCGCCACGGGAAACAGCCAGCACTACACCGGGACGGGCAGTGCCCGCGGAACAGCCGCAAACCGAGTTAATGACAACCAAAGTGGTGCCGGGTTCGGCCAGGACATCTTCTACCTCTTCGGAGGTCAGCATTTCTTCGAATCCATTGTCTGTAAGTTCAGACTTCATGGGTATAACCAATTCATCAGGATACATCATTGAAAGTTTTTTGCAAAGTTAAGTTGAAAAAAAATTAAGTTGGAAAGTTAATATTTACACCGGATACTCGTGGTCCAATTCTTTTAGGGCAGGAGCAGCGGCAAGACCGTGATCTCTTATTAACAGCCGGTTATCACCGAATGTTTTACAGACAAATAAGACTTTTTGACATTAAAACAGCTGCCGAAAACGTCATATTGACGTATTTTTAGGAGATAGCTGTTGTTTTAACCGGAAAACTGGAATGGTACTCTGTTTGATATGGATGCCATGAATGTAATCAAAATTTTAAAAATTAAAACTAAAAAACGGAGGACAACATGAGAATGATAAGAACCGATGAGAACGTAGCCGGCCTGCGGCCGTTCGGCGGATTGGTAGACGACCTTTTTAACGGCTCCCTTGGCCGCTGGATCGATGAAGATCTGCGCAAGTCAAATCTTTTGGGAACTTTCCCACCGGTGAATATCCGGGAAACGAAGGATGCCTACCTGCTTGACATGGTAGCGCCGGGCTTGGAAAAGAGTGATTTCAAGGTTAAACTGGAAGGTAAGACGCTGTTTATCTCCGCGGAGAAAAAGGAAGAGAAGAGCAAAGAAGATGAAAAGCATGTTCGCAAGGAATACACCTTCCGCGCCTTCAAACGTTCCTTTACCGTGGATGATGCCATCGACACCACCAAGATCGACGCCAGCTATGAAAACGGCTTGTTGAAATTGGTGCTTCCCAAAAAGGAAGAAAGCATTGAGCAGAACAAAGAGATTTCGATCAGCTAAGATTTTTTGTTCACACCATAATTGATGGACCGGCCTGTTCTCAGGTCGGTTTTTTTTAGCAAAGGTGCCGGCCGGTCAGAGCTCCGTCGCCGTGCTGTTCAGACAGTGCGGCCGGCACCAACAGCGGCATCAAAAGAGAAAGGATCCGGCGCTTCATGGTAAGATCCCCGGTCCTATTTTTGCCGTGCGGCAAAACCAAAGACTTTCTTCAGCAGGGGAGTGGTCCGCGCACCCAGTTGCTGCCTGATCTGTATCTCTTTTTGGGAAATCGTGACAAACAGGCCATCGATGGCACGCTGGGTGACATAAGCGGTAAGATCGGTGTTGACCGGCTTAACAAAAGGTATCTTATTGTATTGGGTCGTCACCTGGCTCCAATATCGTGTGGCGCCCACCTTGCTCAGGCTGCTGGAAATGACCGGGCTGAATTTGGCGGTGAGTTCGCTGGTGGTAGCCCGCCTGAAATAGCTGGTGGCCGAGGTATCCGGGCCCATTAATATCTGGCTTGCATCCCGGAGGGTCATTTTTTTCAGGGCATTCAGGAAAATGGGAGTAGCCTGTTTGGCGGCGTCTTCCGCGGCACGGTTGAGTGAAAGTTCCACCTGGTCGCAAAGACTGCCAAGGCCCATGCCGCGCAATGTATTTTCCACCTTGATGGCATTGGGCGGGAAAAGGATTTTAATGAGGGGGTTTTTAAAATAGCCGTTTTCAGCGGAGACCTGTTTTACACCGTCCTGCAAACCGATCTGCAGGGCCTGCTTGATGCCGGAGGTGATTTCACTGTTGGTGGGGTTACCCACAGAGGTATCCGCAGGCGTTCCGGCAGATGCCCCGGGGAAGCCGCCCATACCTGCCTGTTGCAGGGTGTCACAGGATAAAAAACAAACCAGGCAGCTGCACAGCGTGCATAAACAGAGGATTTTCCGGATCATGGTCATTGGTTTTAAGGATGAAAAGTACCGCTTTTTGCCCAAAAGTAAAGCGCGCGCACTTTCCGCCACCTAAAATAAGGAGGAGCGGCATAAAAAAAGCCCTGACGCAGTCAGGGCTTTGATATCAATGCCTAGGGTGCCACAAGTGGGTTCCGGCCCATTATAAATGTGCCTGTATCTTTTTTTCCAGCACGGACCTGGGGGCGGCGCCGATTTGTTTGTCAACGATCTGGCCGCCTTTGATGAACAGGATAGCCGGAATGCTGGTGATGCCATATTGCATGGAGACCTGCGGGTTTTGGTCGACATTTACCTTGCCGATGTTTACCTTGCCCTCATATTCATGGGACAATTCCTCCACCACGGGACCTATGGCGCGACAGGGGCCACACCACTCCGCCCAGAAGTCCACCACGCTGAGCTGCTCAGAGTCCAGAACATCGTTCTGGAAATTAGCATCTGTGAATTCTAAAGCCATAATTATAAAGTTTATAAGATTTTAAATATAAAAATGTACTTTGCTATTGCAATAATCAAACCGGTGCAAATCTACTGCTTTAATGACAGTTTAATTATTGATAATCCCTATATGGATATTCATATTGTCCTGTTTTTCCAAAAAATGAGCCAGTTCGTCATTCAGTTCTATTTTTTTATTGAGGCTTCTGAGACCGATTTTCCAACCTTCCTCCCGGTCGGTCAGTTGCAGGTGTAATTCACAACTTCCCGGGTGGGAGGCCACATTTTCGGTCAGGAACCTGACCTGTTCGCCGGTGATACTTTCAGCAGTGGAAACGATCTCAATTTCACGGGTCTGCTTTTTCTTGATCTCTTCCAGCAGCTGGATCTGCTGCACCCTGAACTCGATTTGTTCTTTACGGAAGGGACGGGACTGCATGATCCCCTGTACAAAAAGGGTCAGCCCCGGCTTCAGGTACTGTGTGAACCGCAGGTAGTCCTCTCCGAAGAACATCAGTTCCATTTTTCCGCTGAAGTCCTGCAGGATGAGTTTACCGTATTTATTGCCGTTTTTAGAGATGCGGTCCTGCGCTTCGCTCACGAAGCCGGCTGTGCGGAAAACACGTTCTTTGACCGATGTGCCCGTGACAGCCAGCCCTTCCATATCTTCCCGGTACTGCCTGAGGTCATCCAGCGGGGTAAGCAGGTAGTGCTGAAGCTCAAAATGATAGGTATCCAGGGGATGGCCGCTGAGGTAGATGCCGGTAACATCCTTTTCTTTTTCCAGCCTGACCATCAGCGGCCACAGGTCACAATCCGGTATTTTCGGATGGGCGATCTCAGGCATTTCCAAATCGCCGAACAGGCTGCCGGCGCTTTGCATATGGCTGGCCTGGCATTGGTTGCCAAAGCGGACCAGCTTTTCCAGCCCGTTGGTATTATCGCCCTCCGGGCGGAAAAAATACTGGGCGCGGTGCAATTCGGTGAAACCGTCAAAGGCGCCCGCCTGGGCCAGGCATTCCAATGATTTCTTGTTGACCGAACGCTGGTTGACGCGCTGAACAAAATCAAAGATGGTGCTGAAGGGGCCGTTTTTCTCCCGCTCCTCGATAATGTTTTCCACGGCGGCCTCGCCCGCACCTTTGATCCCCGCAAGCCCGAAACGGATATCCCCTTTCTTATTGACGGAAAATCCCCTGCCTGATTCGTTGATGTCCGGACCCAATACCGGGATGCCCATGCGTTTGCTTTCCTCCATGAAAAAGGTCAGCTTGTCAATGTTATTCAGGTTGTTGGTCATCACGGCGGCCATGTATTCGCCGGGGTAATGTGCTTTCAGGTACGCCGTCTGGTAAGCCACCAGGGCGTAGCCGGTGGAATGTGATTTGTTGAAGGCGTAAGAGGCGAAAGCCTCCCAGTCGGTCCACACCTTTTCGCAAGCCTTCACGTCCAGGTTGTTTTTGGCGCAGCCGTCAATGAACTTGGACCGCATCTGATCCAGGATGGCGTGTTGCTTTTTCCCCATTGCCTTTCTGAGGGTGTCAGCTTCCCCCTTGGTGAATCCCGCCAGCTTTTGGGACAGCAGCATCACCTGCTCCTGATAAACATTGATCCCGTAGGTGTCCTTCAGGTATTCCTCCATCTCCGGCAGGTCATAGGTAACCGGCTCCGTACCGTGTTTACGCTGGATATAATTGGGGATATAGGCGATGGGCCCCGGGCGGTACAGCGCGTTCATGGCGATGAGGTCATCGAATTTATCGGGCTTCAGTTCCCGGAGGTACTTTTGCATCCCGGTGCTTTCAAACTGGAAGGTGCCGTTGGTCTCTCCTTTTTGATAGAGTTCAAAGGTCTTCGCGTCATCGAGCGGAATATCATCTATGTTGATCTCCACACCATGGTTTTGCCTGATCAGTTCAAGGGCGTTTTTAATGATGGTGAGCGTTTTCAGGCCCAGGAAATCCATCTTGATGACCCCGGCGGACTCGATCACGCTGCCTTCAAACTGGGTGACCAGTAAATCGGAATCCTTGGTGGTGCATACGGGAATGAGATCCGACAGTTCCCTCGGCGCAATGATGATGCCTGCGGCATGGATCCCCGTATTCCTGACGGAGCCTTCCAGCTTGAGCGCCTCCCGCAGCACCTCGCCCTCCAGGGTATCTTCCTTCATGATCTTGCGCAGGATGGCCGCCTGCTCCAGTTGTTCGGGCTGGAGCTTCTCTTTGTCGGTCAGGCTGCCTTCGCCCGTAAGCGGAGCGGTCAGCACACGGGCCAGGTGAATGCCCGGTTTTTCAGGGACCATTTTGGCCAGGACATTGGCCTGGACCAGCGGCAGGTCCATGACACGGGCGACGTCCTTGATGCTCATTTTGGCGGCCATGGTGCCGTAGGTAACGATCTGGGCCACCTGGTTCTTACCGTATTTTTCCACCACGTAATCGATGACCTTCTGCCGGCCTTCATCGTCAAAGTCGGTGTCTATATCCGGCATGCTTTTACGGTCAGGATTTAGGAAACGCTCGAACAGCAGATCGTATTTGACGGGATCGATGTTGGTGATGCCGATGCAGTAGGCGACGACGGAGCCGGCCGCGGAGCCCCGGCCGGGACCGACGAAAACCTCCAGGTGGCGGGCCGCCTGGATGAAATCCATCACGATGAGGAAATATCCCGCAAACCCCATTTTTTCAATGGTGCCCAGCTCAAAATCCAGCCGTTCGGTTATTTCCGGCGTCAATTCACTGTAACGCTTCCCGGCGCCTTCATAAGTGAGATGCCTCAGGTACTGGTCCTGGGTGATGAATTCGGGGGGGATGGGAAAATTAGGCAACAGGATCTGGCGTTTCAAATCCAGCAGTTCCACCTTGTCCACGATTTCCCGGGTATTGTCCAGGGATTGGGGCACATCGCCGAACAGCTGATGCATCTCACCGGAGGTCTTGAAATAGAACTCGTTGTTGGGGAAGCCAAACCGGTAACCTTTGCCGCCTTCCTCATCGGTGGAAATGGGGGTTGTTTTCAGATCGCCGGTATTGATGCAGAGCAGGATGTCATGCGCGTTGGCGTCCTCCTGCTCCACATAGTGGGAATCATTGGTAGCAATGGTCTTGACACCATATTTTTCTGCGAACCCCAGGAGTACCGCGTTCACCGTGTCCTGTTCCTTTATCCGGTGCCGTTGAAGTTCGATGTAATAATCTTCCCCGAAGAGGTCGAGCCACCATTTGAATACCTCTTCGGCATCCTTCTCCCCTTTGCGCAGGATGGTTTGGGGCACTTCCGCGCCGATGCAACAGGTAGTGGCGATCAGTCCCTTGTGGTATTGAACGACAAGTTCCTTGTCGATACGCGGATATTTCCCGTAGAGCCCTTCGATGAATCCCAGGGAACAAAGTTTGGTCAGGTTGCGATAGCCTTCTTCGTTTTTTGCCAGCAATACCTGGTGGTAGCGCTTGTCCCGTTTATCACGTGTGAATTGGCGGACATGCCTGTCTTCAACAACGTAGAATTCACAACCGACGATGGGCTTCACTTTCAGCCGCTTATCACTTTTGTCCTCTGGGTTGAGTTTATGCTTGTAGGCCTCGGCCACAAATTGAAAGACGCCAAACATGTTGCCATGGTCGGTGATGGCCAGGGCGTGCATGTTGTCTTTTATCGCTTTGTTGTAAAGCTTGCCGATATTGGCAGCGCCATCGAGTAATGAATATTGTGTATGAACGTGAAGATGTGAAAAATCAGGCATGGTTACAGGGCTTCTTTGATGCGTTTACAAAACAACATGATTTCAGGAAGATAAAAAAAAATCAACAGCAGAATTTTCGCACAACTTATACGTTCTTTATGTGGAAAGGGGATTAAAGCAGAAAAACATAATTCTTTTATTACATTTGTCGATATTTTTATTTCAGGGTGTACGCCGAAGCCTGTTTAGGCAATCATTTATCCACTAAACCAAGCGCCGGCACCGCCGCTGAAATATCCTTGAAAAACTAAAACCCTGTAAGGGACAGGGTGTAACCGCACCATAAGCATGTGGTTCCATAGCAACTGATGAAGTTAGGCCGTCTGCTGATCATACCGCTTATCGTAATCACTTTTTTATCCGCCTGTTCGGTCTCCAGGAACACGCAGCGGAAAACCACCCATGCAATGGCCCCTGCACGCACCGCGGAGGACCTTACCTTTATTGACGGGATCTCGATTCAACGCGGCGGACATTCCTCCATACAGAAGGCTGGTGGTTATCATTCTCCCGCGCCAAAACCGCTCACGGACGATACGGTTACGACGTTGCAAATGAAATATGCCTCCCTCCTGGATGTTGCCTCCGATAACATAGCCGACACCGCGCTTTTTTCCTTTATTGACTCCTGGTGGGGAACGCCTTACCAGTATGGTGGTGACTCCCGCAGCGGTATTGATTGTTCGGCATTTGTAAAAACGCTCTATGGGATTGTTTTTGGGATCACTTCGCTTCCGCGTACGGCGCAGCAGCAATATGATGATTCCAAAAAGATCAGGCGCATCAGCAAATTAAAAGAAGGGGACCTGGTATTTTTCCGGATTCACAGCCGTCATATTTCCCATGTGGGGATCTACCTGCAGAATAACAAGTTCGTCCACGCGTCCTTTTCATCAGGGGTAATGATCAGTGACCTGAAAGACCATTATTGGATGCGCTATTTCGCGGGTGGCGGAGAACCCAGGGAGGCTACCCAGACCAACGCCCTTGCTTCCAGCGCCCCCTGATACTTTTTACTGCGGTACCTTCCGGACGCCTTTTTCACAGGTACCCCGGTTTTTCTGTTGATTATTTTTTCGGTTGCTATAGCGCCAGGTCACCGATGATCTCATCAATCCTCTTTTCCAGCAGGGCATTGACCTCATCGTAATCCGCTTCGCTTTTCAGTGTGGTATGCACGCTGAAATAGAATTTGATCTTGGGTTCCGTACCCGAGGGCCTGGCCGATATTTTGCTCCCATCCTTCAGTTTGAACTGCAGGACATTGGAGGGCGGCAGGGTAATGGCGGTGACCTGTCCGGTTTGCAGGTTCTTTGTCTCGCGTGTCTGGTAATCCAGCAGGGCGATGACTTCAGAACCGGCAATGGCCTTCGGAGGGTTTTCCCTGAAACGCTGCATCATGGCGGCGATCTCGGCTGCCCCGTGCATTCCTTTACGGGTAATGGAAACGAGCCTTTCCTTATAGAAGCCGTACGTGACGTACAAGCCCAGCAACTCGTCAAATAATGTTTTATTGCGGTTTTTGGCGACCGCCGCCATTTCACAGATGAGGGCGACGGCAGAGATGGCATCCTTGTCCCTGGTCTGATCACCGATCATATAACCGTAAGATTCTTCTCCACCGCAAACAAAATTCAGCGTCCCTTCATTTTCCCTTATTTTCTCTGCGATCCATTTGAAACCGGTGAGCACATTCAGGCAGCGGATTTCCTGGTTCTGCGCAAACACGTCGATCAGGTCGCTGGTGACAATGGTTTTACAAATAAAGTCATTGGGCTTTGCCAGCCCTTTGGCCTTTCGTGCGCTGAGGATGTAATTGAACAACAGCACTGCGGTCTGGTTGCCATTGAGCAGAGACCAGTTTCCATGGTTATCTTTAATGCCTACGGCCACGCGGTCCGCATCGGGATCCGTCCCCAGCAGCAGGTCCGCGTTGAGCTTTTCGGCCTGTCGCATCCCCAGGCTCATGGCTTCGGGTTCTTCCGGATTGGGATAAACGACGGTGGGAAAATTTCCATCGGGAGTGGCCTGTTCCTTTACAATATGAACGTTTGTAAATCCGAATCTTTTTAATATTTCGGGTACCAGGGTAATGCCCGTACCATGAATGGGCGTGTATACGATGTCCAGGTTGTGCTGTTGCTGAATGATGTCCGGATAGACGGACAGCTTCCCGATCGCCTCCAGGTAAGCCTCATCCGCATCCTCTCCGATGAGGGTGATGTTGTTCTCCCCGCCGCTCCATTTCACTTCCTCGATGGAGGAAATGCGGCCCACCTCCGCCATCACATTTTTATCATGCGGCGGTACCAGCTGACCGCCGTCACTCCAGTAGGCCTTGTACCCGTTATATTCTTTGGGGTTATGGGAAGCGGTACA
>DASULB010000504.1:0-3009 GCA_036278455.1 Chitinophagaceae bacterium
TAAACCGCTGGTTGCGTGAATATATCGATACCATTGTAAACGGGCTTCTGTCGCCTGCCGGATTAGCACAGCACGCTATTAATATTATGGCTTCCATTACAATATTCGCGGTGGAGTGGGGCCTGTGCTTATGGTTATACCGGAAAAAGATATTTTTTAAGATATAATCCCCCTTAAAGGAAAATAAAACGATCTAAATCCGGTCATATGAAAGCACTCACATATCTGACAATATTATTATTACTTCTGCCGGCGGTAAGCTGCAAATACAAACAGAAATCTACCACTGAAAAGGTAAATGAGGAAGCCTTTGCGAGTGAAATGGTCAATTTCGTTCCTTACGAAAAGAACCCGGTTTTTAAGGGCACCGGCACGGACACCTGGGATAAACAGATCCGGGAACGGGGGTATATTATATTTGAAGGAGGCATTTACAAGATGTGGTACACCGGATACAACGGAAGCGATACGGTCCCAAAATATTTAGGCTACGCCACTTCGGGCGACGGCATACATTGGACCAGATATCCCAAAAATCCTGTTTTCACGAAGAAGTGGACGGAAGACATGTTTGTGGTCAAAAACGAGGGCACATATTATATGTTTGCCGAAGGGAGAAACGATGTAGCCCATGCGCTGGTTTCGGATGATGGCATTCACTGGCTCGAAGAAGGCGACTTGGACATCCGTACTACGAAGGGCGCATCCGTTCCGGGACCTTACGGAACGCCTGTCGTATGGATTGAAAACGGCAAATGGTATCTCTTTTATGAGCGTAATGATGAAGCAATATGGCTTGCACGATCCAATGACCGCAAAACCTGGATAAATGTTTTTGACGAGCCCATTATCAAACCGGGGCCGGAAAAATATGATGCCGGAGCAATAGCAGCAAACCAGATTGTAAAACATAAAGGGAAATATTACATGTATTACCACGGTTCTTCAAATCCAGATTGGGCCAGTCAGGCATCTTCTACTGCATGGACATCGAATGTAGCCATGTCAACGGATCTGATACATTGGATTAAATATCCCCAAAACCCCATTGTAAAAGGCGATCACTCCAGTCCGATAACAGTCTTCGACGGAGAAAGATACCGCTTATATACCATGCACCCTGAAGTATGTCTTTATTTTGCAAAAACAAAAATTAAGTAACCGGCGCTGCCATCCGTTTTGGCGGAGGCCATGCCCGTTTTCAATGGCGTTCTTAACAGTGTGCCCGATCATTTGCCGCTTCCAATGGTTAAGTACACGAAGTTTTATAGTTTTTGCAATCTGGAATAGATTTTGAAATAATCCAATAAAATCACCTGGTGAACAGGGGACTATTTCTTACTTTTTACGGACAGACAACAGGGTTGGGGTGTATTAAAATGACGGATACTTCCCAAATTGTGCCTATATTTAAGCACTATTTAAACACCTTAACCTTCGGTATAAGACCGTAAAAAATGCCAAACTGGCCTACATTAAGATGCATTTAAATAAGAATTTTATTTTTGCCGTTCTTTATGTATCCGGATTGTGGGCTTGCAATCCTCCTGTTCACAATCCCCAGAAGATAAACCGGCAAACAAGCCCGAATATTCTGTTCCTGTTTGCAGACGACTGGGGCTGGCCGAATACAGGGGTATATGGCGATACCCTCATCCGGACACCTACCTTTGACAGCCTGGCGCATGCCGGCATGCTCTTTACCCGGGCCTACTGCGCATCCCCTTCCTGCAGCCCCTCTCGTGCTGCAGTCCTCACCGGGCAATATCCGCACCGCCTGGAATCCGGTAGCCAGCTATGGGGTACTTTACCAAAAAAATTCCCTACTTATACCAGGTTATTAAAGAAGGTCGGCTATCTGGTCGGTGAATACCAAAAGGGATACGGTCCCGCTAATATTGAAGCGGGCGGATATATTAAGAATCCGGCAGGAAAGAGCTATAAAAGCTTTGCCGCCTTTCTTGATTCCTTAAAACCGGGAGAACCCTTTTGCTTCTGGTATGGTTCTCATGATCCGCATCGCCCTTATCAAAAAGGAAGCGGAGAAAATATGGGGATGGATCCCGGTAAAGTACAGGTACCGGCTTACCTGCCCGATCAGCCGGAAGTACGAAGGGATTTACTGGATTATTATTTTGAAGTGGAACGCTTTGATCATGATTGTGAACAGGCCATCGCGTTGCTAAGGGAAAAAGGGTTGCTTAAAAATACCCTGATCGTTATGAGCGGCGATAATGGAAAACCTTTCCCCAGAGCCAAAGCCAACCTGTATGAAGAGGGCACACATATTCCGCTTGCTATAGCCTGGCCGGGAAAGGTGAAGGAAGGCAGCATTTGCGACCGCTTCGTCAACCTGGCAGACCTGGCCCCGACCTTTTTGGAGTGTGCCGGACTAAAGATACCGGAACAAATGACCGGACAAAGCCTGTTATCTATTTTACGGGGTAAGAGCAAGGGTAAAAATCGCGCCCGGGTTTACCTCGAAATTGAACGTCATGCATACGTGCGCCCCGACAATGCCGGTTACCCGATGCGGGGCATTCGTACAGACAATTTTTTGTACATCCGTAATTTTGAACCTGAACGTTGGCCGGCGGGCGATCCTGAAATGGTATTTTCAGTCGGGCCTTATGGCGATTGCGATCCTTCTCCTTCCAAAGATTATATACTGACACATCGTTCGCAACGTCCGGGTGGCGAGGCAGCAGGTGTATCTCAACAGCTTCCCACGTATTATCAACTGGCATTTGGTAAAAGGCCGGTCGAAGAATTTTATGATCTTCGTAATGATCCTTATGAATTACATAATGTATCAGGCGAGAAAGCATACCAAATGAGATTGCTTGAATTCAGGCAGCAACTGCAAAACTGGATGTGGGCAACGAATGACCCCCGTTCAATGGATCCGCATACAGACATCTTTAACCACTATCCTTATTACGGAAGAGCCGGCTGGTAAATAATGAAAATCATAAGCCGGAGATAACTTTTTCAGGCCTGTTGAAGTTG
>DASULB010000505.1:0-14626 GCA_036278455.1 Chitinophagaceae bacterium
AAAAGTGGTACATGTTTTACAATATCGGTAACAGGCAAGCCAATGCACCGGATTATGCGTCCTGGGGCCAACTGTGCATGGCTACGAGCACCGATCTGTTTCACTGGACCCGGTATCCCTATAACCCCTTGTTTAGCGACCCGGGTCATGCAAGGGATTCTTACATCATGAAATACCGGGGCCAGTATTATTATTACTACACGAGGGTATACAACGAGACCGACTTCCGTTCATGCGTTTCAGTTAGAACCGGACCGGATCTGCTTCACTGGAGCGCTCCCCGTATTGTGCATGTGCAACCCTATAAGGTCTATTGGGCTGGTGATGCGGAAAGTCCCTTTGTCGTCAGAAAAAAGAAGTTGTTTTACCTTTTTGTCTGTCGTGCGATGACCCAATACAACCGGACTGATGTCTATTGGTCAGAAGATCCGTTACACTTTCCGACGGAGAACCTGGTTTGCAGCCTGCCGGTACACGCCGCCGAAATTATTCATGATAAAAAAGAAGGGTGGTTT
Source organism: Chitinophagaceae bacterium (assembly GCA_036278455.1). Taxonomy (GTDB): domain Bacteria; phylum Bacteroidota; class Bacteroidia; order Chitinophagales; family Chitinophagaceae; genus FW021-bin31. The sequence goes on from DASULB010000505.1 coordinate 516, forward strand.
ATTTCCAATACCGGCTGGGATAAGAAGGGACTGTACCTGGCTCCTCTAAAGTGGGTGCCCCAATGACCTGCGTACATGCATGACAATATCCTGCCGAATGCCCTCGTCATGGAGACGCTTCGTGAATATCTCTGTAATAGCTGGAAAATGCCGCGGAAACCTGGTACACTACGAATAGCTGATGGAAATCAAAATCGGCTTGCATTAAGGGGCTAAGCCAAGTCTGTGCCTGCCCCGATAATATGCCAGGAATGCGCTTATTTTGGGAAAAGCATCTTGTAATCCACTGAGACTTTTCCTTTGCTGATGTCGCTTAATCTTTTTTTAAGCAGCCTTTTTTTGAGTGGCTTCAGATAATCGATGAACAATTTTCCTTCGATATGGTCGTATTCATGCTGGATCACCCGGGCGGTAAGGCCGATAAAGGTCTTTTCCTGTGGCTGAAATTTTTCATCCAGATAGCTGATCCGTACGCTTTCCGGACGGTCCACATCTTCCCTGATCTGCGGGATGCTCAGGCAGCCCTCTTCATAAGCCCATGGCGTGCCGTCCAGATCCAGGATCCTGGCATTGATAAACACCGCTTTTACGCCATCGTCACCCGGGTAATCCTTCCTTTCGTCTTCGTCCATTTGTTCCAGGACATGCAAAGTGTCCACCAGGAAGATACGGATAGGTCTGTTCACCTGTGGGGCCGCCAGGCCAACGCCATGAGAACCGTACAGGGTTTCCCACATGTGTGAGATTAGCTCTTCCAGCCCTGGGTAATCGCTGGCGATGTCTTCACATTTCTTCCTTAATATGGAATGGCCGTAGGCGGTAATCGGTAATACCATGATCGAGCGAATTTATGCTGCCCCTCCCAACCGCAAAGTTTTTGGGGAGGGGCGATCAAAAAAATAACAATTTCATGCAAATAATCGTTGCAAAAATACGTCAAATTGCCTGAAGATAATCCTGTAACAGGATCGTGGCGCTCACCTCGTCCACCAGTGCCTTATCCTGCCGCCCCTTTTTTTTGACCCCTGAATCCCGGATGCTTTGGGTAGCCAGCCGGGAGCTGAACCGCTCATCGATCTTTACAAGGGGAATGGACGGGAAGTTTTTCTTTAATATGCGCATGCATTCCGCTACAAGGGCGGTGGCATCAGTGGCGCTTCCATCCAGGTTTTTGGGATCCCCGATGATGATACGTTCTACCGCCTCCCGGCTGAAATAATCCTTTAGAAAAGGGATCAGCTCATGGCTCGGCACGGTCTTTAACCCGCTCGCGATCATCTTCATCGGGTCGGTGACAGCCAGTCCTGTGCGTTTTTTCCCGTAATCAATGGCAAGAATTCGTGGCATGGGCGGTCGTTTTAAAAGGGTTTTTAGCTATTCAGCATGTTTAGGGGGACGCTTCCGCTTATATGAACAACGCGCCGATGACAAATAAGGCAAAGATACAACTGGCGATACCATTGGCCGTCATAAAGGCGATATTCACCTTGTGCAGGTCATGGGGCTTGACCAGCAGATGCTGGTAGATCAGCATCCCGACAAAGACAAGGGTTCCAAGCCAGTACAGCCAGGAGAAATGGCCATATAAGCCGGCTATAATAACCACGATGGCGGCCACAGCATGCAAAAAGATGGAAACAGCCAGGCCGTTGCGCCGGCCCAGCCGGACAGGGATGGAATGCAGGTGGTTGTCCTGGTCAAAGCCATCGTCCTGCAACGCATAGATGATGTCAAAGCCGGCCACCCAACAGATCACGATGCAGGAAAAAAGGATGGGTAACAATGCGAAATGCCCCGTTACCGCGATATAGGCCCCTATGGGCGCCAGTGACAAACCGAGCCCCAGTACCAGGTGGCACAGCGCCGTAAAGCGCTTGGTATAACTATAGCCTAGTACCACCAGCAGGGCGACAGGTGATAAATAAAAACATAACCGGTTGATAAGCAATGTTGTGAAGATAAATAAAAGACAATTGACCCCTACAAAGATCAATGCGCTGCTTTTTTTAATGACCCCCGCGGGGATTTCCCTCCCGGCGGTCCTCGGGTTAAGCCTGTCATATTTCTCATCCAGCCACCGGTTAAACCCCATGGCAGCACTCCGGGCAAAGATCATGCAGAGGACTACCGCGATGAGCGTCCATCCGTAGGGCTGATTTCCGGCGGCGCTGACACCCAGGAAAAAGCCAATGAGCGCAAAGGGCATGGCGAAAATGGTGTGGCTGAATTTTACCAGCGATAAGTATTGGGTGAGGTGCTTCAACAAGGAATGGAATTTAGGGTTTAAATGATAGAAAGCGGTGCCGTGAGATCAAAAGAATATCTCCCCGTCTGTTGCTGTTCAACTGTATTTTTTTTAAAATGCTCATGTTATTTACAAGCCTGGACGGTCATTTTACAAAACAGGTCCCAGACCACGATCCCCACGCTTACAGCGATGTTCAGGGAATGCTTCATCCCCAGCTGCGGGATCTCAATGCACCCGTCCGCCAGGGCCAGCGCTTCGGTGCTTACACCGCTGACCTCGTTGCCGAATACCATGGCCAGCGGGCTGGCCTGGGTGCTGAAGTCCTGTAATGGGGTGCCGCCTTTTACCTGCTCGACGGCCCAAATGGCATAGCCTTCCTTTTTTAGGTCATTCAATGCTTCGGTGACGGTAGGAAAATATTTCCAGTCCACGGTATCGGTGGCCCCCAGCGCTGTCTTATGAATATCCCGGTGGGGGGGCGTGCCGGTAAAACCACACAAATAAATGCACTGTAAAAGGAAAGCGTCGGCAGTGCGGAACACTGACCCCACATTATGCAGGCTGCGCACACTGTCCAGCACCAGTACCAGCGGCGTTTTCTCCGCCTGCCGGAATTCACCGACCGATTTGCGGTTCAGTTCCTCCATACTCAGTTTACGCATAGGTCATTTTTTGAAGATGCAAAGGTACATGATTTGAGAAAGAGCGGGGGAGGGGATGATGAAGATAAATTTAAGCCCTTTTAGGGGACAAGTGACCCTCCCTTCGCCTGAAATCTTTAGCTTTGCCCTCTCAATTTTATAATTTATGCGGGTACACCGGAGTCTGGATAGATTACCTTCATTCGACAAGGCTGTCGTGACGATCGGCACTTTTGACGGAGTGCATTCGGGTCACCGCAGAATTATCCGCCAGCTGACGGCGGAGGCTAAAAAATGCGGCGGAGAAAGCGTCATCATTACCTTTGACCCCCATCCGCGGAAAATCCTTGCCCCGGATGATAAAAGCCTTCATATCCTGACCACGCTGGCCGAAAAGATCTTCCTGCTCGGTGAACAACAGGTGGATCACCTGGTCATCGTGCCTTTTACCCTGGCTTTCTCCCGGTTATCGGCGGCGGAATACGTTGCCGACTTTCTGGTTGCCAAATTTCACCCTCATACCATCATCATAGGCTATGACCATCATTTCGGCCACAACAGGGAGGGGGATATCCATTTGTTACGGAGCATGGAAGCCCGTTTTAACTTTACCGTACTGGAAATACCTCCCCAGGTGGTACATGATATCACCGTGTCTTCGACGCAGATCAGAAAACATCTGGCGGCCGGTCATGTAAAACTGGCCAATGAATTACTGGGGTACCCCTATTTTGTCACAGGCGAGGTCATTCATGGGGATGGGCGGGGCCGGGGCCTCGGATTTCCTACCGCCAATCTGGCGCTGGAAGAACCTCAAAAACTCATCCCTGCAGCTGGTATATACGCTGCGAGGGTAAAGATCCCTTCCCCCGTGGACTGCTCCGTCAACAGCCATGCAAAGTCGATGGGACCGGAGGTCCGGACATTTGATGGTGCCGCGAACATTGGCTGGAATCCAACCTTTCAGGGTACCGAATTACGCATAGAGGTCCATATCCTGGATTTTGCGGCAGACATCTATGGCAAAAACATCCAGCTTGCTTTTTTTGACTTTATCCGCCCCGAAGAGCGGTTTGACGATGCCGAAACACTGGTATCGGCCATCACGGAGGATGTGAAAAAGATCAAACAGGTACTCCCTGGTTTAAGTGAATAATGGGACGATCCGGTAAAACGAATCCCCGTGACCCAAAACAAACAGAAACGCTTAGGAAGAAAATTGGAGACATCAGGGCCGAACGCGCTTATTTTGCTGAGTGGCTGATGCCGCTGCTTTCGGAGGAAGCATTCAAAAGCAGCTTTGACCGGTAAATCGTCCCTGATAACCTGATAAGAAGTTAAGTACGGAGCACCACACCACCCGCTGACTGGACCTGCTCGGCCAGGCATATGTGAATCAAGTAACAACACTTTATAAAAGATCGCCCGTGAGCGATGGGTTGTCAGCTGTAACGGCGCATCGCCGGGGGACTCAAATGCTCCCTGATTAATAACCCCCGGGAGCCTAATGCACCATCTTCATCACCATTTCTTTGAGCAGTCCCGCGTCCGGTGTGCCGGCATCGCCGACGCCAATGCTGCGGAGGTTGTATTCATGCAGTATCAAAAGCGCGCGTTCCGCCCCCTGACGGCGGTAGATCCTGGCAGCTTTGACATAGTCTGTGACAAAGAACGGATGCACCTTGAGCAGGGAGGCCAGTTCTCTATCCGGCTTGGCAGGGAGGTGGACGATCGCGTATACTTTTGAGAAGAAACCATAAAGGATCATAACAAGCATGGTGAGGGGAGCTGCCTTGGGGTTATCGGCGAAATAATTCATGATCCGGATGACCTTCACCATATCTTTGGCTCCCAATGCTTTTTGAAATTCAAAGACGTTGTATTCTTTAGAAATACCCACATATAGTTCTATATCGTCTTCATCAATTTTTTTTCCCGCCGGCAGGTTGAGCAATAATTTATCAATTTCATTAGCCTGCCTGGACAGGTCACTGCCGATATGATCGGTGAGCAGCATGCAGGCCCTGGGGGTAATGTCATGGCCCAGTCCGCCGGCGTATTCTTTGATCCAGTCGGGGATCTTATTGTCATACAATCTTTTGGTGGAGAGGACAGGCCCACACTTTTCAAAGGCTTTTTTCAGTTTGGTCTTACCGTCCAGTTTTCCATGCTTATAGGTGACCACCAGGATCGTGCTTTTCAAGGGATTATCCAGGTAGCCCATCAGCTTATCCAGCGTTTTCATGCTTTGCGCCTCCTTGACCATCACCACCTGACGATCGGAAAACATGGGATAGCGCCGGCAGGCATTCAATACTTCGCTCCAATCGGCGTCACGGCCGTAAAAAATGTTCAGGTTAAATTCCTTTTCGGTATCGCTCAGCAACCGGTGTTCAAAAAAGCTGCTTATCTGGTCGATAAAGAAATCTTCCTCGCCTTCCAGCAGGTAAACGGGTTTGAATTTCCCGGCCTTCAGATCCTTTTGCAAAGCTTCATACGTCATGGTACTATTTCTATATCGTTATCGGTTAATAAAGGCAACAGCTTAAAGCGCAGCAGCAGTTGGGCGACGGTGATGACATCTTTTTCGCAATAGCGTGCGATACGCGGTAAATCATGCGCCTGCCAATATACACCCGCTACTTCGCTGCCGTCAATGTCATCTTTGGGCGTCGGAATGCCCAATATGCCGGCCAGTAGTTTGAGTGAACTGTAATTGCGGTGATCGCCAAAACGCCACAGCTGCATGGTATCGAGCAACATGACCTCCCACGGTTTTTTGCCATGGAAATCCAGTGCTGCCGGCAGCTTCAGTTGACGGACAATGGTTCGCCGGCAAATGTACGGAATATCAAATTCACGAATATTATGCCCGCAAAAGGAAAGACGTGGTATCTTAGCGGAGAATTCTATGATGGTTTCCAGGAAATTCCCGAGCAATATGGATTCATCATCGTCATAAAAGGACTTGATGCGTAATTTTTGCTTTGCCGGTGGACCATGGAAATAACCCGCTGATATACAGATGATTTTGCCAAATTCTGCAAAGATGCCCGCCTGGGTTCTATACCCGTCCGCCGCCTCGCTTGAATCTGGCGCAGTTTTTGTAAATCTCTCTATCCAAAGTTCCTGCATGAGTGGAGAAAGCGCGTCAAAGTTCCGTTGTTCAGGAACTGTTTCTATATCCAGGAACAATTGATTTTCCAGCAATATCGTATCTAGCACATCACTTGTTTTTGATGTAAATATAAGATTACTTGTAAAAACACGAATTTTTTGTAAAAACACGAATCTCTTATAACAACACTCATCTACGTATAAATCTGAAAAAAATTGTTATGGCTGATAATATCAATGACACGGGTATAGGGAGCAACCCTGTGGAGAACACACCGGAACGCCCCCGTGGCGGGAAAGGGTTAATCTACGGCATACTGATTGCCGCCCTGCTGGGCACATGGGGCTATCTTATCTGGGATAAATCCAAATCCACCCAGCAGAAAGAGCAGTTGCAAACCCAGGTGATTACCATTGATTCCTCTAAATCAGCGGTCCAGGAACAATTCCGGGCGGCGCTGGCACAACTCGATATGCTCAAGACGGCTAACGACAGTCTGATGCATACCAAAGACAAGCAAGTCGCCGATCTGAAAGCGCGTATTTCAAGCATCCTGAACAGGCAACATACCTCAGCGTCTGACCTCGCAGAGGCCAAAACCCTGATCGCTCAGTTAAATTCACGGCTGGAAGGATACCGGGAACAGATCGAGCAGCTTAAGGGTGAAAAGGTCGTGCTGGTCACCCAGCGGGATTCCATCAAGCGAAATTACGACACCGCGACGGTCAAAAACCAGCAACTGACCCAGCAAGTGGACCTGGGAAGCGTGCTCCATGCGTCGGATTTCAATATTACTCCCATCCATTTGAAGAAAAGTGGAAAAGAAGTCACTACGACGAAAGCCAAACGCGCCGACCTGATGCGCATCTCTTTTGATATCGATCGAAACAGGATTGCTCCCCCCGGACAAAAAGACCTGTACATATGCATTACTTCACCCAATGGTTCGCCGCTTGCCGTAGAGGCGTTGGGGTCAGGACGGTTTACGCTGGCTGATGGTACCGAGAAACTCTTTACCGCTCAAAAATCGATCAATTATACTACCGGAAAAGATACCACAATCACCGTGGACTGGAAGCAAAACTCAGACTTTGTTCCGGGGGCCTATAAAGTGGAGGTCTATGAACTGGGATACCTGATAGGGCAGGGAAGTGTCGATATGAAAAAGGGAGGGCTCTTTTAAGGCTTTTAAAATACCATATCTTCATATAAAAATGGACTCTCATGCAGGGAGTCCATTTTTCATTATTTTCGTTGGCCCTCCGGGAAAACCTGGCAACGGAAGACGCCATCATCGGGCGGGAAATCTTGTAAAATTGCGGGAACTGATACTGAACAAATTGTCGGGCTTATTCAATCCATTCCATTCTCTGAGACAGCATAATTGAAAGGATCGTGAATCCGTGTTTGTGCGGTCATCTGTTCTAACCTGCCTGTCAGCATCTGCCTTATACCAGTTTGATCTCCTCACCGTTCACGTCAAAAAAGTGATACTCTGTCATATGGCATGCGGTATCAGCTTTTAATTTGATCCACTGCCTGTAGGCGAAGTACCATTTCCATTGTTTGTCATAGAATCCTTTCTTCAGATAGGCATAAAGGATGGGGTTGACATGCAATTCCAGGCGTTTGTATTTGTTTTTGATCAGGTACTGGATATTATTTTCGATTTCGTCGGTGATCAGCATGGAGGCCCCTATTTTTCCGGTCCCGCGGCAGGTGGGACATTCCTCTGCAGTGGCGATATTCATCTCCGGACGTACGCGCTGACGGGTGATCTGCATCAGTCCGAAACGGGAAATCGTCAATATGGTATGGCGTGCGCGGTCGGAACCCATGAACTGCTGCATGGCATCATATACCTTCCGCTTGTGTTCGGGCAGCTTCATGTCAATAAAATCGACAATGATGATGCCGCCCAGGTCCCGGAGGCGCAATTGCCGCGCGATCTCTTCAGCGGCTTCCAGGTTCGAAGCCAGGGCATTTTGTTCCTGGTTGCTGCTGGAACTTTTATGCCCGCTGTTTACATCGATCACGTGCAGCGCCTCGGTATGCTCAATCACCAGGTAAACACCGCTGGTCAGGTTCACTGTTTTGCCAAAGGACTGTTTGACCTGTTTGGTAATGCCGAAATGGTCGAAGATGGGAAGACCGTTGTGATAAAAGGAAACGATATCCTTTTTCTCCGGTGCTATTTTCTGGATATAGGTGCGGGTATCGTTGTAGATCGCTTTGTCATTTACCACAATGCGGTTGAAACTCTCGTTAAGCAGGTCGCGGAGCATACTGGTCGTGCGGTTTTGCTCACTCATGATCTTTTTGGGCGGAACGGCCCCCCGCAAATTATGCTGCATGGTCTGCCAGACAGCCACCAGTTCCAACAGATCGTTATGGAGTTCAGCGGTTGTTTTCCCCTCGGCGGCGGTGCGCACGATCACGCCGAAATTTTTTGGACGAATGGCTTCTACGGTCTTTTGAAGGCGCCGCCGTTCATCAGAAGAAAGAATCTTTTTGGATACGGCCACTACTTCGTTGAAGGGCGTCAGCACGACAAACCGTCCAGGAAGGGATATTTCGCAACTCAGCCGCGGCCCTTTGGTGGAAATGGGTTCTTTGAGGATCTGTACCAGCAGATTGGGCCTGCCATTTAGTACCTCCGTGATCTTTCCCGTCTTCAGGATCTCTTTTTCGAGCCTGAACTTGGAGAATTCAAGGCCATTCTGGGTACGGTCATGCATGCCCATCTTGGTGAATTTGAGCACGGAGCGTATATAAGGGCTCAGGTCCGTATAGTGCAGAAAGGCATCCCGTTCAAAGCCTACATCGACAAAAGCGGCATTCAGGCCGGGGATGAGCTTTTTTACCCTGCCGAGGTATAAATCGCCGACGCCGAACTGGCTGTCACTGTTTTCGTGATTGAGCTCTACGAGTTTCTTGTTTTCCAAAAGCGCAATGTCCACTCCCGCAGGCGCTGCACTGATAATGAGTTCTTTGTTCAAGTGAGTGTGTTTTAACCATTTAACAGTACTACCGTCTTCCGCCGTGTAAGGGGAAGAGCAGATGATTGACGGGACTAACGAGAACAAGCGAGAACAAGGCCCCCGGACGCATATCGCGGAGAACGCGTTGTCGCCAGAGCGCTATTTCGCATTGACAGTACCGCTCCTTCAGCAGCGGTCTACTGTCCGAAATGGCTCAGGTCAGTCCCTTGAATAGTAGTACAGGTGATAAATGGTTCAGGGAATGATGATGGAGGACGTCACTATAGAAATGCCTTTACGCCCGCCGGTAAATCGCCCTGGAAAACGGGCAGCCGGGCGTAAAGGACAAAAAGACTTTATTTGTTCTTCTTCTTGTGACGGTTCTTTCTCAGTCTTTTTTTGCGTTTGTGCGTAGCAATTTTATGTCTTTTCCGTTTTCTCCCACAAGGCATAAGCAGTAGGTTTTGTTTTTAGTAATGATTACTAATAATGTTATTGAAATGATTTGATGTACTGATCGATCTCTTTACTGAAATCGGGATTATTGACTAACGCTTTGCATCGCTTGAACAGTGCGATGGCTTTATCTTTTTTACCGGTAGCCTTATAGGCTTCTGCCAGAAAATACAGCGCTTCGGTATTATCAGGCTGCTGGTTTACCACCGTCTGCAACCGCTGTACAGCCTTATCGTACTGTCCGGAGGTCACCGACAGGCGGCCAAGCAGCATGTTTGCCGGAATATTTTCCGGGTCCTTCGCCGTAATTTTTAAGAGCCTTTGCACCCCCTGCATCACATTGCCTCCCTGAACCTCGCTATTGGCGAGGGCGACCTGAATGGTATCATTCTGTGGATCTAAAACGGAAGCCTTTTGCAACAACTCCCCCGCTTCTTCCGCTTCCCAGGCGCGTATGGAAGCATCCTTGGTATGCTGCAGGTGCGTTAAAAATAAATTGGCTGCAAAGGTGAGTGAATTTTTTGAATTTTCCAATTTGGCCTTTTCACCCAGATAATGGGCCGCTATGGGAATATGGCCCAGGCTGTCCCAAAGGGTCGCGAGCGACGTGTAAGCCCGCATGCGTTGTTGTCTGATCTCGCCGCGGGTGATGCTGTTCTCCAGATTGGTCACCCTGAGTTGCATGGCCGGGCTGAGGGACCCTTTTGCTTTTGACAGGACATCCACCAGGCTGGCGGGATGGGTGTGGCTTTCAGCACCCATGGCGGCACCTACCTGGCTGGCAACGGGCGCCTTTGGATTTTTCGGGACGATACGCCCGAAATCATAAAGGCAGAAAATCGCTGCGGCTGCCACCACTATTATTATCCATTGAAACTTGCGCACTTTTAAAAAATTGAAGTGCAAAAGTAAGCAAAATTATCCAGTGGTTGGATTCTATTTGGCGGCGATCATGGAAATCTCTACGCCGACGGATTTGGGAAGGGCGGCTACCTGCACGGTTTCGCGCGCGGGAAAGTTACCCCCATCGAAATATTTGCCATATACCTCGTTCACCGCGCCAAAGTTACCCATGTCGGTCACGAAAATCGTACTTTTGACCACGTGGCTGAAATTCATACCGGCCTCCGCCAAAATAGCTTTCAGGTTCCGCATCACCTGGTGGGTCTCATCGGTGATATCCCCTGTGGCGAGTTGATCCGTGGCAGGGTCAACGGGTATCTGCCCTGAGATGAACAGCATGCCACCTGCAAGAATCCCCTGGTTATACGGACCGATGGGAGAGGGCGCCTGTTTTGTATTTATCGTTTGTTTTTCCATAACTTGCGGCATTGCCTGAGATTACTTTCAGGCGGAAAATTACGACATAAGCTGAATATAATGCGGATAAAAGTTTGGGGTCCTGACCCCTGCATGCAGGAATTATACCGAAAGAAACTGGAGGATCATGAGATCATCACCCGGGAGATTGATGCGGGCATGATGCAGCAGTGTGACCTTTTTATTGACCTGCATCCGGATAATTTCTATACGCGGCTGGATTTATACGAACAGTTTTATCCCGTGCCGGTGCTGGTCAATTGCGTGAAGGATACCCTGGTCCATATCTGCGACGAGCATTTCGGTAATAAGCAGCGTTTCGCCTTATTCGGGTTCAATGCCCTGCCTACCTTTATCAAGAGCCCGGTGGCAGAGGTAAGCATCTTGCACGAGGGGTTCGCCTCTCAGCTTGATGAACTGATGGGGAGGCTGGACTGGGCTTATGAACGGGTGGCCGATTATGTGGGCATGGTGACACCCAGGGCGGTGGCGATGATGATCAATGAAGCCTATTACGCCGTGCAGGACGGGACCGCCGCGAAAGAGCAGATAGATACCGCTATGAAACTCGGTGTCCATTATCCCTATGGACCATTTGAGTGGTGCCGGAAAATCGGTATCCGGCATATATATGAACTGCTGAACAGCCTTTATGATTCCACGCACGATGAGCGCTATAAAGTCTCCGCGTTGCTTCAGCGGGAATATAACCAGGAGGTGTTCGCCTTTAAAAACCAGCACCATTGGCTTTAATATTGAATATTGATGCGGCGACGGAAGCGGGTTCCGTATGCCTGGCCCGTGACGGTGTTTCACTGCAGGCTGAAATAAACACCACCCAGAAAGACCATGCGCGGGTGATCGCACCCTTTATCCGGGATTTATTAAAACGATGTGATGTCCCGAAAGAGCGTATAGAAGCGGTGGCCATCACCGGCGGCCCCGGTTCCTATACGGGGTTACGCGTGGCCACTTCCACAGCCAAGGGCCTGTGCTATGCCTGGGGCGTGCCGCTGATCGCCATTGGTACCCTGGAGATGATGGCCAGTGGCATGAAAACCATCCTGACCTCCCCGTACCGGCCCCTGTCTATGTCGCGCGGGAAGACTCCAGACCTCAGGCGTCTTCTTTACTGCCCTATGATCGACGCGCGGCGGATGGATGTATTTACCGCGCTCTATAATGCGGACCTGCAGCCCCTGGTGCCCCCGGCTGCGGTGACGCTCAAGGAGGATTTTTTGGAGCGGTACCGTGAAAGTGATGTGGTGCTGTTCGGCACGGGGAGCGCCAAGGCGGAAGACCTGGTTGCAGGCGGTCCCCGGTGGTATTCGCACCCGTTTATCTGTCATGCTTCCTACCTGGCCCCCCTGGCCGAACAGGCCTTTCAGCAGGGGAAATTTCAGGACCTGGCTTATTTCGAGCCCTTTTATTTAAAATCTTTTTACAGCCCGCCGCCGAAAGGGGGCCTCTAGTGCTCTTTCAGGGGCTGCATTTTCCTTACAACGGGGGATAAATTTGTCAAAAAATCAAAACTGGATTTTTTACATTGATAAATATATAATATTTTTGTAACCTGATTTGAATGGAATCCATCTTAAATGACTGCAAACTATTAAACTGCACATAGTATTGATTTAATATTTATTTATTTTTAAATTCAAAGGCGAAATGGAAAAAACGATCGTGCCAACATCCTCAAATTCTCTTTATGTATCAGGGGCCGGCGAAAAAACCCAGATAAAGATTGATTACATTGCTGTGAAGAAAGCCGCCATGGTTTTGAGGGCCATTAATCACAAGTTACGGCAGCAAATCATTAAATTACTGGAAGAGCATAAAAAGATGACGGTAACCGAGATCTATGTAAAGCTCAGGCTGGAACAATCAGTGGCTTCACAGCACCTGGCCATCCTTCGCCGGGCGGGTATTGTCGTGACGGACCGTGAAGGTAAGTTCATCTATTATTCCCTGAACGTCAATCGCATTGCCGAGATTACCGGATTTGTGGAAGATATGTTAGGATAAGCATGATAAAATGAATCATGAAGGCATCCGTGGTAATCCTGCGGGTGCCTTTTTATAATAGGCCCGTTTACGATAGGCCCGTTTACAATAGTCCCATAGGTTTTAACGATGGTTCGTCCGCCTGAAATTTCCTTAACTTTGCTACAGCTATATTCTTTTGTGACACCTACATTTTATTACGTGTGAGTCATCAACATAATCAAAACAACAGCGCGATGTTTATCAAACAACTTTATACCGGTTGTCTCTCCGAGGCGGCTTATTACATCGACTCGGACGGCGAGGCTGTGATACTGGACCCCTTGCGGGATACCGGGGCTTATCTTGAACTGGCCGCGGAAAGGACGGCGAAAATCAAATACATCTTTGAAACGCATTTTCACGCCGATTTTATTTCCGGACATCTGGATCTGGCGGAGAAAACCGGCGCGCCCATCGTTTATGGTCCCAACACAAAAACCAAATTTCCCATCCACCTGGCCCATGACGGGGAGTCCTTTAAGATCGGCAAACTGACCCTGGAGGTCATCCATACGCCTGGCCATACCCTGGAAAGTACTTGCTACCTCCTCAAAGATGAGCAGGGCAAGCCCTATTGCCTTTTTACCGGCGATACGCTTTTTGTAGGAGATGTGGGGCGCCCCGACCTCTCCAGCGGCGACCTCGGAAAAGAAGACCTGGCGGCCTATTTATTTGATTCCCTGCAAAAACTGAAACAGTTGCCTGATGATCTGATCGTCTATCCGGCACATGGTCCGGGTTCTTCCTGCGGGAAAAACCTGGGTCCCGGTACCTCCACCACCATTGGCGAACAAAAAGCGACTAATTACGCCATGCAGACCGATAATAAGGTCGACTTTATCGACCGGGTAACCGAGGGGCTGGAAGATCCACCCCGTTATTTTATGACGAGCGCGCGCATCAACAGGGAGGGTTATGCCGCCCTGGATGAGGTGATGGACCGCAGCAACCGGCCCTTAAGCATCCCTGATTTTAAGGAGAAGGTAAAGGGAGGTGCCTGGATACTGGATACCCGTTCCCCCGAAAGCTTTATGGAAGGATTTGTGCCGGAGTCGGTCAATATCGGACTGAAAGGCCGCTTTGCCGAATGGGTAGGCATTTTGATCCCTTTTGAGCAGCCTGTGGTCGTGGTGACCACAGCCGGCGAGGAAGAAGAAACCATCATCCGTATGGCCCGGGTGGGATTTGATAATGTACACGGGTATCTGGAAGGTGGTTTTGAAGGCTGGCGCGATGCCGGCGAGCAGACCGATATGGTGATTGGCATAGAACCCGATGAGTTGTTGCTTGACCTCCAATAC
>DASULB010000506.1:0-13601 GCA_036278455.1 Chitinophagaceae bacterium
CCTATCCCAGTTTCTATCTCCAGGATTTTGGGGGCGCCCGGATGGGGAACATCTCCATCGATGGGGTGATGGGTTATAATCTGCTGAAAAGGTATGTGGTGGAGATCAATTTCCAGAAACGGGAGATGACCCTTTATAAAAGCGGGCTCTTTCATGATCCGCCCGGTGCAGAACAGCTGAAGCTGACGCTCAATTACAGGACGCCCGTCATCGAGGCGGCTGTCGGCACCGGCGGCGGTCACATGCTGCCGGGGGCCTATCATGTGGTCACCGGGGGCGATTTCGGGTTATTGCTCAATGGGAAATACGTGGAGAAATACGGGCTTGATTCGGCGCTTCATCCCTCCGGACCGGTGAAGCGGCCGGATTTATTGCGACCCGTCACCTATACAAAGGGTACAGCGTCCGTTTTCACCATCGGCCACCATAGGCTGGAAGAGGTCGGGGTGCTTTATTCCCCCCAGGTAGACGATGCCGGCCATGACAGGGAGATCGCAGGCGCCATAGGCGCCCGGGTATGGCGGCAATTTATCCTTTACATCAACCTGCCGGGCAGCGCGCTATACCTGTTACCGGCGCGGTAAGTCCAGGAAAGGTAAGCCGACCGGAGCATCTCATTTTTCTGCCGGCTTTGTCCAAACCACCTCATAACCGTTATCTGCCATTGCTTTAACTGCTCTACAAAATCATCATGGGTGGTGTATTCACCGCTTTCATATTGCGCTTCGGCTGCTTGCAGTTCCTGGTTATATTCCTCCATGCTGATATGGGTGGCCTTCGTTTCCTTACCTTTCACAAGGTTTTGAGCATTTGCAATACAGATTTTTTTTCAGCTGCATTCAGCTGCATACTGTATTGCAATAATTCTTGTTCCAGTGCTTTTGCCCTATCCTTATCCTTTGACACGAATTTACCGATTTTCAGGAGTTTATCTCCGGGGGCATCTCAATTCGCCTGGCTAAAACTGCGTTTCTCTGTTGACGCTTCACGCGAAAATCTGAAAATGCACCTTGTAGTCTGGGCACCGAAACCTATCTAAAAAAGTAAGTATCTTGCAGTTTCCGAACTAAACAAAAGAACAGCATATATTATGATTCATTTTAACAGGTTTACCCTGCCCAATGGCCTCCGGGTGATCGTCCATGAAGATCCTACCACCCCGATGGCGGTCATGGATGTGTTATACGACGTGGGCGCCCGTGACGAGCAGCCCGATAAGACCGGCTTTGCCCATTTGTTTGAGCACCTGATGTTTGGCGGATCGATCAACATCCCGGTATATGACGAGCCGCTGCAGCGCGCCGGAGGAGAGAACAATGCCTATACCACCAACGACCTGACCAATTACTTTATCCAGCTTCCCGCCGAAAACCTGGAAACGGCCTTCTGGCTGGAGAGCGACCGCATGCTTTCCCTGGCGTTTAGCGAAAAGAGCCTGGAGGTGCAGCGCAAAGTCGTTTCCGAGGAATTTAAGGAACATTACATCAACAAACCTTATGGCGATGTGTGGAAAATACTGCGGGAACTTTCCTACAAGACCCACCCTTACCGCTGGATGACCATCGGCCGGGAGTTGGCGCATATCGAGCAGGCCAGCCTGACCGACGTAAAAAGTTTTTTCTTTAAACATTATACACCGGCCAACGCCATTCTGGTGGTGGGTGGCAATGTAAAAACCGCGGAGGTGAAGAAGCTGGCGGAGAAATGGTTCGGCGATATTCCCGGGGGCGAAAAGTACCACCACGATCTCCCGCAGGAGCCGGAGCACACCGAAGCGCGTCATCAGGAAATCACGGCGGATGTACCGCTGGACGCCTTGTATAAATGCTATCCTATCTTCTCCAGGATGGATCCGCGTTATTATGTCGTCGACCTGCTGACCGATATTCTTTCAGGCGGCAGCTCCTCAAGGCTTTACCAGGTGCTGGTAAAAGAAAAGCAACTGTTCAGTAACATCGATTGCTTTCATTTTGGGAGCCTGGATGCGGGATTGCTGACCATTGAAGGCAAGCTGGTGAAAGGCGTGAAGATGGAGGATGCCGACCGTGCGGTAGAAGAGGAGTTGCAGAAGCTGAGTGACCGGCTTGTTCCGGAGGATGAATTGCAAAAAGTAAAGAACCGCGTGGAAAGCCTCATTGCCTTTGAGGATGTGAGCCTGCTGAGCCGCTGCAATAACCTGGCATTTTATGAACTGCTGGGGGACGCCGCGCTGATGAACGGTGAGATGGAAAAGTATGACGGAATCACCGCAGAGCAGTTGCAAACCATGGCCCAGTCCGTCTTTACCAAGAAAAATTCCAATACCTTATATTATTTCGCTTCCAAAAACTAAGCCGTTGTTCAGCCGTGTACCTTAAATCCGCCCTTAAAGGGAAGAAGATTTTAAGGCCGGGAGTCCCCGGTTGCACGGGCAGGCCTCTTCGCTAAGTTTATGGAACAGCGACGTTAAAACCGACGAGATTAAAACCGACGAGATAAAAATGATAAACAGAACTGAAATCCCACAGATAAAGGATGCCGTTGAATTTGCCGTCAAGATCCCCCCCTACGAGACCTACCAGCTGGACAACGGCATTCCTGTATATGTGGTGCAGGCGGCCGAACAGGAAACACTGCAACTGGAATGGATCTTTGATGCCGGCAACTGGTATGAATCCGCCAATATGATAGCATCGACCGTGAACGCGGTGTTGAAGAACGGAACGGCCCGGCACACGTCGCAGCAGCTGAATGAAATGGTTGAATATTATGGCGCCTTTTTAAGCACCCGTTGCAACCATGAATTCGCCTCCCTCACGCTGCATTGCCTGGAAAAGCACGTGCAGGATCTTTTGCCCATCGTCAGGGAGATCCTTTCCGAAGCGTCTTTCCCTGAAAACGAGCTGGACATCTACTGTCAGAATAAAAAGCAGCAGCTCGCGGTGAACCTGCGCAAATGTGATTTTGTCGCTAACCAGTATATTGACAAATATCTTTTTGGTGAATACCACCCCTATGGCCGCCACACGACGATGGAGGCCCTTGACACCCTGCAACGGGATGGGCTGTATGCCTTTTACAGCAAATATTACAGCTTCAGCGACTGCAAGATCTTCGTGGCTGGCAAACTGCCGGCAAATTTTGAAGGCATGTTGAATAAGATCTTCGGAAATGACGAGTGGAACGGCCGGCAGGAGTTGCTTCAGAATGATTATCCCCTGCAACCTGCCCTGGAAAAGAAGTACCGCATCGACAACGACCCCGATGGCGTACAGGGTGCCATCCGTATCGGCCGGCCTTTTCCAAACCGTTATCATCCGGACGTGCCAAAGATGCAGGTACTCAATACTTTGCTGGGAGGTTATTTCGGGTCACGCCTGATGAACAACATCCGGGAGGATAAGGGATATACTTATGGCATCTTCAGTGGGCTCTATCTTTATAACAAAGCCGGTTCCCTTAATATCTCCACCGAAGCGGGCAGGGACGTCTCGGAAGCGGCGGTGGAAGAGATCTATAAGGAGATGGAGGGGTTGGCGCGGGAACCCGTGCCGGAAGAGGAGCTCAGCCTGGTACGCAATTACATGATCGGTAGCATCCTGGGCGACCTTGATGGGAGTTTCAAGGTGATCAGGCGATGGAAGAACCTGATCCTCTCAGGGCTGGACGAGCAGTATTTCAATGGTGCCGTACAGACTATTAAAAGCGTCACCGCCGAACAGTTGCAGGAACTGGCGCAGAAGTATTTTGTACCGGAGGAATTTTATGAACTGGTCGTTGTTTAAGGACCGGAACCCTGCAAAGGAGTTTCGGCATCAGCACCACACATCAGGATAACCTATGGGTAAAAAATCCAAAGAGCAGGAAGCAAGGATTGCCGCGATATTTCCCAGGGGGATGGACGACTCCCGCAGCACCGAAACGCTGGCGCACTATAAAAAGTACCTCGAAGAAAATTTAGAACTTCCCGTAGAGGTGACAGGCATAGACGATTTCAGCTGGGAAGAGTTTTATCTTCTCGGCCCGGGTGATAAGCGTGAGTATGAGCAGTTGAGAAAATCACGGCCTTCTTATACAGACAAGTTTAACCTTCGGAAGATCGCCAAGGATTATAATGACTTTGATGGCTTATTTGCCCTGGTGACCAGGATTACTGATAATAAACGGTTTCGGATACCTTTGGAGGAGCTAAAGGTGACGGATAAAAAATCAAAGCAGTATCAGCTGTTGAATGATTATGGGGTATGGTTCGTTAATTATTGAATATGAATCCTGCAGAGGATTAAAGGACGTTTTGATTTCCCGCGGAGGGGCTGGTGTCATCCCCCGGGTCATTGAGGATGAAGTGGAAAACGGTTTGTACATCAGCAAATGTCAGTAAGGTGACATCCATTATGTTGAGACAGGTCGATAAAGGCTTTTTGCTGTTGATTTCCGTGATGAAAGGGGACAGTTTGAAAGAACCAGGGTGAAGGATCCCTGCTGCAAATACACCGGAATGGGTAGAAGGCTTAACTTTTATTATAAGGATTCCATAGATGCTTTCCTGAAAAAAGGCGTTCCTGAAATTATCGGTTCCATCACCGTTTCCAATCAATTTGATTCGACTTCTGAACAAAATAAAGCCTGGGAGAAACAGATTTACCTGTTGAAAGACGCCTTGCGGGGGTATCAGGGAACCCTGTATTTTGAGTTTTCGATTCCAAGGATGGGTAAAAGGGTGGACTGTCTCGTGATCATCGATCACATCATTTTTGTCATTGAGTTCAAGGTGGGTGAAAAGCGCTTTGTAGCCCAGGATATTGATCAGGTCTGGGACTACGCGCTTGACTTAAAGAACTTTCATGAACCCAGCCACGATGCCGTGTTGGTACCGGTACTCGTCGCGACGGCTGCCCGGGATGCTTTTATAAATATCGCCACTACGTCGCATCATGACGGGTTAATACTGCCGGTAAGATCGGGCGGTGGGGAACTGCGTGAGGTGGTCAGGCAGGCCTTACTTTTTTTGGAACAAAAACCTGAAACAAGGGATACGGGGAAGGCCAAAATAGATGGTGAAGCGTATGCCAGGGGGAGTTATTCGCCCACGCCAACCATTATAGAGGCGGCGATATCGCTCTACAACCACCACTCGGTGGAAGAGATCACCAGAAACGATGCGGAAGCGATTAATTTGAGCAAAACGACCCTGGCTATTTCACGGATAATTGATGCTGCAAAAACTAAGCGCCAAAAGATCATTTGTTTTGTCACCGGTGTACCAGGTGCCGGCAAGACCCTGGTCGGACTAAAGGTTGCTACCGCACACCTGGATAAAGTCAATGGAAGCACCAGTGTTTACTTATCGGGCAATAAGCCATTGGTGGACATTCTTCAGGAAGCCCTGGCAAGGGATAAGATCATGCGTGAGCAACGCCTGGGCAATAAGCTAACCAAAGGACTCGCGCGGGCCAGCGTCAGGGCCTTCATACAAATCATCCATCATTACAGGGACGCTTATCTGGATGACCCGAAACCACCTTATGATCATGTGGCTATATTTGATGAGGCCCAGCGGGCCTGGAATAAGGAACAGACCGTAAATTTCATGAGGAGAAAAAAAAATCAGCCTCATTTCGATCATTCCGAACCTGAATTCCTTATTTCATGTCTTGACCGGCACAGAGATTGGGCCGTCATCGTGTGCCTGGTGGGCGGAGGTCAGGAGATCAACACCGGGGAAGCCGGCATATCGGAGTGGCTCAATGCTATCTATAATAAATTCCCCCAATGGGAAATATGCATCTCCCCTAACCTGACGGATAGTGAATATGCGGCGACGGACGCCATCGGAAACCTCGAAAAAAAATGTGTGGTTAACTTTGACAGAAATCTGCACCTGGCTGTTTCAATGCGTTCTTTCAGGGCGGAAAACCTGTCCCTGTTTGTTAAAACACTTTTGGATCTGAATATAGCGGAGGCGAAAAAGACCCTTTCTCTCATCTCAAAAAAATATCCAATCGTTTTAACCCGCGATTTGTTGAAAGCCAAAGCATGGTTAAAGGAAAAAGCGCGGGGAACTGAACGGTACGGGCTGGTGGTTTCTTCCCAGGCGCAGCGGTTAAAGCCACTTGCGATCGATGTGAAGTCGCCGATGAATCCCGTTCACTGGTTTCTCAATGATAAAGCGGATGTGCGTTCCTCCTACTATCTGGAAGATGTGGCGACGGAGTTCCATGTTCAGGGCCTGGAACTGGATTGGGTATGTGTCACCTGGGATGGTGATTTAAGGTATACTAAAGACGGATGGGATACTTTTTCTTTTGTTGGAAAGAGATGGAACAAAATTCATAAAGCGCAGCGCAAAAAATACCTGGTCAATGCCTATCGCGTCCTTTTAACCAGGGCACGGCAGGGGATGGTGATCGTTGTTCCGGAGGGGAACAGCCAGGATCAGACCAGGCGGCCTGAATATTATGATGACACTTTTAACTATTTGAGATCCCTTGGCGTAGCGATGATATAAGCGTTCCCCGGTTTGCCGAAGCACCTCAACCGGCATTGCAGGCCATCACTACCCGGGCCATCATGCTGGGATACTGCAACCGGCATCCCGGCATGATGGTGTAGGCATGCTA
Source organism: Chitinophagaceae bacterium (assembly GCA_036278455.1). Lineage (GTDB taxonomy): Bacteria > Bacteroidota > Bacteroidia > Chitinophagales > Chitinophagaceae > FW021-bin31. The sequence continues at coordinate 6,600 of DASULB010000506.1, forward strand.
TTCTTTCCAGCTATTATCAGCTTCATTGGCATCCATCCAGATGCCATTATCAATCGTAAGTGACCTCATCCGCTTTTTCGTTTTAAGGTGGAGGGTGGTTTCTTTCTGGTCCTTTTTCCAAACCAGGGGCGTCTGGTGAATGCTGGCCGTATCTCCGTCAGCATACAGGATCTTCAGGTCAAAAGGGATGGCAAAGCCGCCGATGTTCTTAACCGTGATGGTATACCCGGAAGCGGCTTTTGTGACCTTTCCCACGGCGAGATCATCATAACCGTGGGAGAAGAACCAGTTGTTCCAAAACCAGTTCAGGCTGCGCCCTGAAATATCATTAAACGCATTAAAGAAGTCCCAGGGAATGGGATGCTTCCCATGCCAGCGGTCCATATAGCCACGGAGGCATTTTTTGAACAACGCGTCACCCAGCATGTCTTTCAGCGCCAGGTATCCCAGCGATGGCTTGCCATATGCGTTGCTGCCGTATGCCATTCCCCTTTCAATGTTCGCGGGCGTGATGACGGGGACCTGCTCCTCCTGTGAGGGATCGTGGAGCCAGCGGATGACACGGAAAGTCTTGTAAAACTGGTCCGCCTTCGCCACGGAAGTCTCTGTGCGCCCGATCAGCAGCTCAAAAGTGGTTGCCCATCCCTCGTCCATGAAGGCGTAGCGGCTTTCATTGGTGCCCATGTAAAAAGGGAAATAGGTGTGGGCCATTTCATGGTCTTGTACCAGTTGGGAAAAAGAGAGATCCGGTGTGGAAGCGTCGTTCACCATCATGGGATACTCCATATCGGCATAACCCTGAAAGATGGTGGACTTGGGATAGGGATAGGGTATGCCCGGCCAGTGCCTGGAAAACCAGCCCAGCGCGTGCTGGCCCACGGCCACTGCATGATGAAAATCTTTCGCAGTATCGTTGTAGGCAGCCTGTACGCTGGCCCGGCGGCCGGTAACGGGATCTACCACTACGCTCCCCGCGTCCCAGTCATAATGATCACTGATGCCCAGCGCCATATCCGTCACATTATCCGCTTTCCATTTCCAGGTGTTGACGGCGTTTTGCCGGGTAATGTTCCTTCCCGCCAGGTCGGTCGGCGTGGCGATCCGGATAACGGAATCCGATGTCATCGATGATTTGAGCCGCCTGGCGTATGCAGGCTGTAATACTTCCCCGGGGTTTTGGAGGGTGCCGGTTGACCAGACGATGTAGTTGGGGGGTACCTTTACCTGGAGGGTATAATCATTGAAATCATTATAGAATTCCTGGTAGCCGGTGAATTCAAGCCGGTCCCAGCCATTGTAATCATCATATACGGATACCCGCGGATAGAAATAGGCAATGTACCACGTAGTGGAGTCGATCATGCCTTCCCTGCCGCTTTGCAGTGCGATCTCATCGTGCCAGTCAATGGACAGGCGAAGGGAGTCGCCGGGCATCAGCGGTGTGGAGAGCCGCACGTTCTGCCAGGTGAAATGTGACCCGGGATCATGCCAGGGACGGGTTTTGCCGTTGATGGCGAAATGATCAATATGCACGCCCGTGGTAAACCGGGCGGTATCCATGCTTTCGTAATGAACGGCTTCGGGTTTGTGAAAATTCAGGATGATCCTGATGACAATCTCTTTCAGGGTATCGGGGCTTTCATTGAAATAGGTGATCTGCTCGGATCCTTTGATGGTACGATCGGGTGGCATGGCCGTGAGCGTAATGTCATAGCGGCCGTGGTTCTGCCAGTAATGGGGACCGGGGCGGCCATCCGGTGAACGGGTTCCGTTTCTGAACGCCTGTTTCACGTTCCGGGGTACATATAATGATTGGGCGGTGGAGCTAAGATAGCCGCAGGTGGCCAGGATAAAGACAGATAAAATGATGTGGACACGCATGTTTTTTGTTTGAATGACCGTTTACTTTTAAGCGGAATAGAAAATCAAATGTAAGGAAAAGCGCAGAAAGCACTGCATATCAAAGAGGTATCAGTCAAAGTTCCGATAATACCGTCTTGCACCATTGATCAGGATGGTATGAAAAGTGGCGCTTGACATGATTTCAAAATGTGTAAAGTAAAATGCTCCAAAAGTGTAAAGTGAAGTGCTCTAAAAGTGTAAAGTAACATTATCTTTTATGATAATTTATTAATAGTGGAAGCACGCATATCGGACAAAGAATTGCAGCGGAAGCTCAATGCTTCGGGGGCCGTACTCATACAAGGGCCAAAAGCTTGCGGTAAAACCGAATCTGCAAAGCAATTAGCACAGAGAGTGTTACATATGGATAGAGATGAACAGATTCCGGCGTTGATCAGTATTGCTCCCAAACGCTTATTGTTTGGAAATACGCCTCGTCTGATTGACGAGTGGCAGGTACAGCCCAAGCTTTGGGATTATATTCGCCACGAAACAGACGACCGTCAAAAAACGGGTCAGTTTATTCTTACCGGTTCTTCAAATCCCGAAGAATCAGTAAAAATGCATTCAGGAGCAGACAGATTTACCGTCGTGAATATGCGTACCATGTCCTGGCAGGAATTGGGTTGTTCATCAGGAAAAGTAAGTTTGAGAAAATTGTTTGAAGGGTCAAAAATTGACATTTATGATGAGCCAACCGACTTGGAATTTATAGTTGAAAAGATGGTAATCGGAGGCTTTCCAACGCTTTTAAATAAAAAGGCAGGTCAGGCGGCAGATTTGAATCGCGCTTATATTGAGCTGCTTGCCGAAGTGGACATGAGCCGTGGAAGACCAGCCTGCCTGGAATACGCATATACGTTTGTCTGCTTCACTCCGGAAAACGCCTAAGCGTCATTTTACAGACGTTTGCCTTGCTATTGCCGCATTGGGTTTGGACAAAGAGAAGCTGTTGAATGATGTGAATTATACAGGGTTTTTGTTCGAATCCCTGGTGACACACGAACTTCGTGTTTATGGGCAGGCAAATGACGCTAAAGTGTATCATTATCGTGATTCGAGCGGATTGGAAGTGGAGAGCATTGTACAAAAATACATGGCGACTGGTGTGCGTTTGAAATAAAACTTGGCATCGGACAAATTGATGAAGCTGCAGCTAACCTCAACAAATTTGTTTCGGTATTGGATGATAAAAAAAGAGGATCCGTAAAATCACTTAACATTATTACAGGAACAGGAGTAAGCTACACCCGTCAAGATGGAGTAAACGTTATCTCACTTACTTCGCTCGGAGCATAACATAAAATTGTACGCTCCTATAGGAAGTAGGAAACAGCCCAACAGCCAACGGAAAGGTGATACAAAAAGGCATTAAGTGACGGAGGCCGGTAAGGGACTGAGCCAGGGGGGCCAACACCTGGCTTATTTGAAGGCCTTTATAAAGCGCATGACACTGGATGCCATCCAACAACTGGTCATAGCCTGCATAAATTGAATTTTTTGCCCCGGATATAAAACCATTTGGGCCGTCAGGTCAAGGCCGCTGAAGTGATTCTTCCTGCGGAAATAGAAAAGAAGATAGGGAAGGACAGACCATTAGCGTGACCGCCAGATAAATTTGTATTTCCGCGCCAGAGGAGAGCATTCCCGCATCCTATTTATGCGCCCGGTGTTCAGGCCTTCCTTCCTTTGATTTAACCCCTTATCTTTGCATGAAAATTTAAAATCTGATGAAGCTGTCTTTTCGCTGTTTTCTCGTGCTCCTTTTTGCCTCCCTGATGTTTTCCTGTTCTACGAACAATGTTCATGTAAGAAAAGAGTGGAAAAAATATTTTGCCGGCAACGGTGTTACCGGCAGCTTCATGCTGCACAATACCGGTCTCAATACCTTTGAGATCTATAACCTGGGTGGTACCCAGCAACGCTTTATGCCCGTGGGCACCTTTGATATCATGAATGCATTGACAGGCCTGGAGACCGGCGTTATTTCCGATACCAACATGGTGATCAAAGATAGCCTGGGTCATCCGGTGGACGGAGTCAATCCCGATCTGACCATGGGAGAGGCTTTCCGCCGGTCGGACGTCCCCTATTTTCAGGAAGTGGCCCGCCGCGTGGGAAGTACCAAGATGCAATTCTGGATAGACTCTGTGAAATATGGCAATGAGACGATGGGCGCGCGCATCGACAGCTTTTGGATGGATAACACTCTGAAGCTGTCAGTAGATGAACAGGTGGGGCTTCTGCAGGGACTCTACACGGGGAAACTTCCTTTCCAGCCGCGTACCCAAACCCTGGTGAAAAGCCTGATGTTCCGGAAGAAGGGGCCTGACTACACCATGAGCTATCATGCCGGTGCGGGTTTCGTGGGGGACCAAAAAGTAGGATGGGTCGTCGGCTGGATAGAAAAAGGGGCTCGCCCCCATTTTTTCGCGCTGAACATGGAAACTCCCGATTCGACAAAGGATCTGAAGGCGCTGGGTTTTAAAATCGTGCATGACATCCTCAATGACGCGGGGTACTTTAAGTAAGACAAGCCAGCCCGCTTTCTTCCGCCAATGTAAGCTCATCCTGTCCGTTCCGCCCTGAGCCATTATCCCGCTGTCCGGCGTAAAGAAAAGGAAGTACCGTTCGGAAACCTGTGAGACGCCAATGTGATGAATGGTAACCGGTCAGGCAACCTTTAAGCCGGATGATCCGTTAAAGGAGGATGTTGGTCATTACAAAACGCATAGTTTCATAAAACTTTTCATCATGTTCTTACAAACACTCTTGCTCGCATCGATGGCCTTATTTGTTCCGGGAAAACCCGGAGGACCTGCCGCGGACAATATTTATCAATTTAAGGTGGAGTCGCTGAAAGGCACGCCGATCAATTTTGCCCAGTTCAAAGGCAAAAAAATCCTGGTGGTGAACACCGCCTCAAAATGCGGTTTTACACCCCAATATGCAGATCTGGAAAAGCTGTACAACCAGTTTAAAGGAAAGTTGGTGATTGTTGGCTTTCCGTGCAACCAGTTTGCGGGCCAGGCGCCGGGGACTTCCAAAGAGATTTCCGCGTTCTGCACCGATAAATACCACATTACTTTCCCCATGGCGACCAAAATAGACGTCAAAGGCAACCATGTAGCGCCGATCTATCAATGGCTTGAAGCGCAGGCTAAAGCGAAAGGGTATACGCCTGTTCAACCCAAGTGGAACTTTGGCAAGTATCTGCTGAATGAGCAGGGGCAACTGATAGCCGTATTTTCCTCGCCGACCAATCCCATGAGCACCGAAGTGCTGGATGCGATCGCTAAATGACGGATTGACTTGACTCCCGGATGACTCTATAAATCAGGTACCGGTAATCCGGAAGGTTGCCGGGGATCATCATATTGCTTGCCGACTGGCGGCGGAGCTTCCTCACCATCTGAGGCAGGCACGCCGCCAGTTACGTTTCCCTTCCTTGACCTTCTTTCAGGATCGGTCTGCCGGGGTTTTTTTCTTAGGAGACGGGTGGTGCTTGACTTTCGCCTTTTTTTTCGGGATCTTTTTCCTCGTTTTGGCTTTGGTACAAACCTCAATGTCCAGCTCGGAAAGCACATTGGCAATGAGGTTGATGTAGGTATATCCGTCAGGTGAGCCCGCGAAAAGCAGACCGATGACATTATTATCAGCATCCACTACGGCCGACCCTGAATCACCGTGGTCGCTGAATATGTCATTGTGCGCAGTGTCGGGCCGGATGCCGATCTGATCGGTCAATGTTTTGGCCCCTATACCATCTCCGTAATCTATTTTTACCGTGCCGTTGACGGCATCTACAAAACCATAGGTCAAAAGGGTTGTCCTGCCTCTTTTCCGGACGGCTGCGTTCAAAGCCGCGGTGGCGGTGCCTTTTACTTTACCGATGTCAACGATGGCGCAATCGGTACCCCTGCCCTCGACCGTTGAAAGCGCGCCATCGACATGATTGCTTAAAACCGCTTTGGCGAGGGTGCCGATCTGGTCGGCGTCCGTGCCCCCGTCCACCTTTGAAGGCTGCACCATCGCGTCGCCTGCTTTCCAGCTGTCATCAACCGCCATCACATGAAAATTGCTCAGCAGCCGGGGTTCCCCCGTGGCCTTGTCGGTAACGATGCACCCCAGTGTACCCGCATAAACATAGCCGTTTATCTCCCTGTCAGGACCTATGCTGATCCCGCCCTGCAGCGGATCATATTTTTTGTTATCGGGAACGGGTGTGGCATCTGCCACCGGTTTGCGAAGCGTGAGGGGCTCAAAAATGCGCTGGATGACGTCAGTTTTGATTCCTTTGATCTTTGCTGGAATGCGTTGTTTAACAGGAACGGTCTTTTTCTTTTTTGTCACCATTACCCGGATGGAGACTTCATCGGTACGCTGTCCCCCAACGTATTTATATCCCACATCTATCCCGGTTACACCGGGGAGTTTGAGTAAGGAAGCCTGGGAAACCTCTTTTTGTTTGATAATGTCATCGAGTGCTTTCATGGCAATGAATTTAACGGTGAAGGAATTTAACAAGATGGTATGACGCAATACATTTTAAGCGACAGGTTCATCGACACATTCCCTTATCGTTGCAGCACTATCTTGCGGTACCTGACGATCACCGGCACATCCTCGTAAGTCCTGGATATCCCCAGTTCAGCATAGCTTACCCCGGGATCATTGACAAAAATACGAATGCTGTACCCCGTAGTTCCCGCATCGGACGCACCCACATCCATGGCGGTGATGGCCGGATGCCGGATCAATTTCGCTTCCAGATGCTGCTTGATAACGATGACTTCCCCCAGTGTTTTCATGGCACGTATTCAACCTTATAACTTATAACGTTATTTTGTGAAAAAAGATTTCAATTGGGAATAATTTTTGTAATCAAAGAGACAGCACTTCCGGCATCATAAGATTTTTGTCATAAGATTGATTATCCGGTCATCAGATTATCTTTTTGTGTTCCCTTATTGTGTTCCCTTATTGTGTTCCCTTTAAGATTGGCGTCTACTGGTCTCGTGTTCTCTGAAAAGGGATGTCCGGAAAGGCACGTGCCGGTATCCGGTGAAGCGGGTCCGTCGGAGAAACGGAACCTGCCGG
>DASULB010000507.1:0-2310 GCA_036278455.1 Chitinophagaceae bacterium
TATACAGCAATACCAAAGCGCCCTCAGCCTGAAGGGAACCCCTGACCGGGGAAAGGCTGTATTCCAGGCCAATTGTGCTATCTGTCACCAGATAGCAGGTAAGCTGGGCAGGGCCTTCGGCCCGGATCTGGGTACCGTGCATGCCTGGGCTCCGGCAGATATTATGACCAATATCCTGGATCCGAATAAGTCTATCTCCCACGGCTATGATCTGTGGGATGTAACCCTGAATAACGGGAAGACCATGCAGGGGATCATATCCACAGAAACGCCTACCGCCATCACGCTGGGTGATGCCAATGGCAATACCAATAACATCGCCCGCCAGGATATAAAATCACTGAAAGCCCTGGGAATGTCCGCCCTGCCCCTGGACTTACATAAAAAAATTGATCACCAGCAAATGGCTGACCTGCTGACTTTTCTCAAGCAGGGTGAATAACACACCTTATTGGAATGTTATTTTATTAATCATCAGTCAATAAAATCTTAATGAAAAATAAAATATTTCTTTCTCTTGTTTGGTTTCTTTTCCTGGTATCAAATATACAAGCCCAGTCCGGTTATATGATCGGAACCTCACATGTCAGCATAGAACCTGATCATTCAGTGTTTTCTGTAGCGCTGGCTGGATATGGCGCGCCCAGAGAGGGGCGTTTTAGCATAAGTTGGAAATATATCGGCAAGGCCTCTGCAATCAGGCTTCTTACCGGATCTCAAGGGAAGCTATATGCGGTCAACACTGATAATGAACTGCTGGAAATGCATCCAAAGAATCAAATGGTAAAGTGGGAGAAGATCGGAACAACCAATCATATAAGGGCACTGACTTCATTAAATAAAAACTTATATGCAGTAGATGACAATGGCCAGCTCATAGAAAGAAAAACCAAACGACATGCAGACTGGAAGGTTGTTGGACAGGCAAAAGGAATAACGGCTTTGACCGGACTGGCGGGAGTGCTGTATGCCGCTAATGACAAAAATGATCTATTGTTAGGCCATCCAACGCTACATCATGTGTCCTGGGAGAAAATTGGTCAAGCGGATAGTATTTTAAGCTTGGCAGGTCATGGGGAAAGAATATATGGAGTTGACAAGAGTGATAAGTTGTGGTATACGAGATCTTATTTAAAACATAAATTGTGGGTGGAGATCGGTCGTTATAATGGGCTGACCTATAATATTCATATAAAACAAATAGCAATAGCCGATAACAAGTTATATGCTTTGGCCGGTGATGGAAAGCTGTATCAGTCGGAGCAGGAAAGTAAAGGAAATCTGTCAGCAAGGGCGTTGGCGATTAAAAGCGGAAACAAGACGGCTGTGATAGTCAGTCTGGACCTAACCGGTTTTAATTATTCATTCATTAATGCGATTAAAGCTATTATTTATAAGAGAGATAATATACCACCGTCAGCACTTTTAATAAATGCTGCACATGACCATTTTGCGCCCGTTACGCAGGCCTGGCTGACCTGGGAAGACTTTTATCATCGCCCTGACAGCATCTATTTGAACCAGGTTGTGAAGAAAAACGTCGTCAAAGCCATAGAATTGGCATTGGATGATCTTTCTCCGGAAAACCTCTATTTCAGAAGAGGTACAACCGGGATAGGGATCAATAGAAGTAATGCCCAAAAGCCCCATGATACGACATTGGACGTCCTCAAAGTACAGAATAAAGAAGGGGAAACAAAGTGTGTCCTGTTTTCTACACCCTGCCACGTTGTCTTTAGCAATGCCGGTCGTGAAGCTTTCACTCTGAGCGCCAATTTCCCCGGAGTTGCCCGTAATTTGATCACAAACAAGTTACATGCATCAAACGCTCTTTTTATCCAGGGATGTGCGGGCGACATCAATCCCAAAGATCCGAATTACTCAAATACAGGGACGGAACTGGCTGAGGATGTAGTGAATATTGTAAAAGGGAAGATGAAACAAATATCAGGTAAGATATCCTATAACCTGGATACCATTCAAATACATATTAAGCCGTGGGACATTCCAAAAATAGAGCAATTTAAGAAGGATAACAGCAACAAAGAAGGAGATGTAATCGCTGAAAAAAATGTCAGGTGGGCTAATTTGATGCTAAGTTATTATAAGAAAGGGACGATGCCACATACAATGCCCATCTATGTACAAACCATCAATATAGGTGACTGGAAATTAGTGGGCTTATCAAGAGAGGCTGTTAATGAGTACGCACCCGCTATCCGAAGTATATGGCCTGGTAAAATAGTGACGGTAGCTGCTTACAGTAATGATGTATCCAGTTATTTGCCGAGGGACTGGCATATTGAAAGT
>DASULB010000508.1:0-22533 GCA_036278455.1 Chitinophagaceae bacterium
TCGTTCATTATCTTCAGCCCTATAGAGTGGACAGTACCGGCAAAGGTTACAAAAAGGGCCCTGACGATATCAGGATATGCCTGACCGGCGCAGGCAGCGCCCACACCGCCTACCAGGTGGGTAAATGCCTGTCCATGCACCCCTGTGATTTCGCCGTGCAGGCGGGCATCGCGGGCGCTTTTTCCCGTGAGGTGCCTATCGGAAGTCTCTGGCGCGTCAAAAGCGATGTCTTCGCAGACCTGGGCGCGGAAGATGATGACCGCTTCATGGACCTGTTCGCGCTGGGGCTGCTGCAGCCGGACGACTTCCCCTATCGCGACAAGAGACTGCCGGACTGCCCCATGACCCCTCCCGCACTCTCGGGGCTGCCCGAAGCGGACGCCATTACCGTCAATACCGTCACCGGAAAGGAAAGCACCCTCCAAAAATGGAAGGAAAAATACCATCCCTCACTGGAAAGCATGGAAGGAGCCGCCTTTCATTATGTGTGCCTGATGGAAAAGGTTAATTTTGCACAATTGAGAAGTGTTTCCAATTATGTGGAAGTCAGGGATAAGTCCAAATGGGATATTCCCCTGGCGGTGACCCGGCTCAACGACACCCTGATCCGTTTGATAGATACCATCTGAAAACAAACTATTTTATGTCAACGACCTACACCCTGGGTTTTTCCCCCTGCCCCAACGATACCTTTATTTTCGATGCCATGGTCAACGGAAAGATCGACACGGAGGGGCTGACCTTTGAGGCGGTCATGGAGGATGTGGAGACCCTGAATGAATGGGCCTTCCGCGGAAAGCTTGACATTACCAAGTTAAGCTTTCGCGCCTTGCTGGACGTGACGGCTCAATACCGTATCCTCCAGGCGGGCAGCGCCCTGGGCCAGGGCTGCGGCCCCCTGCTGATTGCCAGGGAGCCTGTTTCCCGGGAGGATATCGCGGGCTGCCGCATCGCCATTCCCGGCGTCCATACCACCGCCAACATGTTGCTGAGCTTTGCCTTTCCTGAGGCAAATGACCGCCACCCTGTCCTTTTTTCTGACATTGAAGGCGCCGTGTTAAACGGGCAGTATGACCTGGGGCTGATCATCCATGAAAGCCGGTTTACCTACCAGGAAAAAGGCCTCCAAAAGATCATGGATCTCGGAGAGTACTGGGAACAGAAAACGGGCTGCCCGATACCGCTGGGCGGGATCGCTGCTTCAAGGGCTATTCCTCATGACGCCCAGCAAAAAATCGACCGGGTGATCGCCAAAAGCCTTGACTACGCATGGGCCGCGTATCCCGATTTGTCGGATTTTATCACTTCCCACGCGCAGGAAATGGAGCCTTCCGTCATGCGGCAGCATATAGAACTCTACGTCAATGACTTCACAACAGAACTGGGAGACGCGGGAAGGTCGGCTATCCTGAAAATGCTGGCATTAATTCCAGGCGCCGGGCAACGGGACACATCCGACTTATTTGTGTGAATGAGGCAAAGGGCGTCCTCCACCGGCGTCACTGCTTCCGTGTTTCCATGCTCCCCGCTCACGATGCCCTTGTCATCGCTCAGGGGGGCCATTCACCAAAGCGTCCGCTCCGCCAATTGATGTATCTCCCGGGCCTTGTCCATGGTGTAGGTTTTATGATCCAGTTGAGATACCGGCCGCACCCCTTTGATGGCATTGGTCAAAAACAGTTCATCGGCCCCGTAAACATCCTCCGGTGACAGTATACGCTCGCTGATCCGGAAGCCACCCCGGGGCAGCTGATGCAAAAGATGCCTGCGCATCACGCCCGCTACACAACCCTCGCTGAGGGGCGGCGTACAGATCACTCCGCCCCTGATGACAAATACATTGGCCACAGCGCTCTCCGCCACCCGCCCGTAAGTGTTCAGGACAAGCGCGTCATCCCATCCGTGGCAACTGGCGTAACGCGCCGCCATGACGAAGGGCAGGTAACTGTTCGATTTCAGGCTGGAAAACTTGTCACAGCTCTTCCGTACGTCCCCAAACAAGCCAGCCGAAAGACCCTGCGGGTTAAAGGCGCTTTCAGCAGCGGACAGGGCAAAGGCCTCTATCAGGTAATGAAAAGGACTTAAAGCGGAAGCAAACAGTTTGCCCTCCGCCCGGAAAACGTTGATGCGGACGCGTGCCCGCGAAAGACAATCATTCAGGCTGCATAAATGGAGTACCTGCTGTTCCAGTGTCTGAAAGAAACCGGCCGTCGCCTCCAGCTGCAGCAATCCCATTCCATGGGTTAACCTTTCCAGGTGATAGGGAAAAAGAAGCAGCTTCCCCTCTCTTACCTGCAGGGTCTCAAACAAGCCGTCGCCATAGCGAAGCGCACGGTTATCTGGATGGATGTTCAGACTGTCAGTGGGATGCATGTCCCCGTCAAAAATAAAGCTCACCGCGCCGGGATTTTGCATCAAAGTAACAAAACATCCGGGCAATTCCGCAATAGTGCGCTTTGTAAAGATACTGAACGCCTGTTTCTTCAGGGTGTCATGCCCGCAAAGTGACATTTCCACGCTGAGCGTTCCAGGGAATATTACCGGGTAATGTGCTTCAAAGAGGTCGCTGAATCACTGCAAAGGGATCGCTTCAACTGACAAAGGCCGCGCCGGAAGAAGAAGGAAGAATGTACGCTGGAGGGTACATTCTTCCGCAATAGGGCGCTAAAACAACAAGGAGGCTATGGGAAGGGAAAGGGAAGGTATCGGTCGTAAACCACAGACAGATTAAAAACAGGTTAAAGGAAGACTGGCGACAATCTCTTAAACCATTTCCTCTTCAGGGTTTCCCATCAGGCGTAATTTTTCCATCTCGACGGTTAAAAAGAATAACTGTTTTTTCAGGTGATCGTTCTGCTTGCGGAGCGTATCGGCCTCAAAGGATGACGGCTGACAAAACAACCTGCTGCGTGATAACCGGGTGGCGAGGTCCTGTTGCAGGATTAACAAACCCGGCAGGGTGTCCGGAAGATGACTCATGGAAGCGGGTACGTTTTTCATGCCCTTGGTTTTTGTAACAATGTTTTTTTGTAACAGTGTTTTTGCTGCAACAAATTTCATTCATTCCACTATTCGAAACAAGCGAAAAAACCCCCTTTTTCTGTTTTACGTATTTCTACGCATTCCCGGCGTACTTCCACGGTTTTTGCCGGTAAAGGCTTGCAGAACTCACCCGATTATCACTATCTTAGTCAACGAAAACCGGACGCCCCCCGGAACGCGAGCGGGGAATAAAACGCGCAGTTGAAAGATCCTGATCTAATCATTTATCCGCTAATCATTTATCCACTAATCGTTCACTCCTAAATCTACCAACATGTCCGAACAACAAGTTCCGAACAAGCCACAGCATGCTGAAGGCGGCAGGCGTATTTCACTCGATGAAGCCAAAGAAAGAACGGCCCTTTTTAAAAAGCGGTACCTCGACATCACCCCTGGCGACGGGGAAATCATCAGCGCCAACCTGTTCTCCAAAGGGCTTATACTGGAAGTGCTTAAGCAACCGGGATGCTCGGGAATACGGATATACCATTCGGTGAATCCCCACGGAACAGACCCGGTCACCGGCGCCGCCGGTGAAGTGCGGGAGCTGCTGCTGGTGGGTACCGACGGGAACGGAGAAGACCTGCTGCGCACGACCGATTATCCCTCACCGGGGAAAAACGGCAAAGGCTGCAACCTGCTTGGTGCACTGATCGCCCTGCCGGCTTACACCGAACCAAAGGATGCCGTGTTAATAGCGGACCCCGCGCCCTGTCCCCAGATGTGCGGCGGGCTGACGACCTGATATCACCCATCACCTGAGGCCTGACAAAGCACCGCCGGAATGAACCTTTCGCATCCATGAGCCTGCATTTATACAACGCCGAACTCATCAGTTGGATCAGTTTTCTGATACCGCTCATTCCCGCGTGGATGTTCTTCCGGAGGCTATGGTTCGAACTGAAGTTCTTCATTGCTATTTTGACCGTCAGTTTCATTTTTTCGGTGGTGGTATATTATACCGGTAAACATGATATTCACAACCTGGTCATTTATTTCATATGGTATATGCTGGAATTCTATCTGTATTCCATCCTGTTCCAAAGGCTCCTGCACAGCCGGTTTTCCAAAAACTTCACCTCCGTGATGATGCTTTTATTCGCCGTACTCATCCTGGTGAATTTGGGACATATCCTGGAGGGGGTAGCCTTCGATTCTTATTTACCGGCTTTTTTAAGCCTGGCGATGCTCCTTTATTGCGTCTTGTTTTTTAACCAGCAACTGGACAACCCCCGGATCACTTTTATCTATAAAACGACCTGGTTCTGGATCATCACAGGGCTGCTCCTTTATTTTGCCGGCAGCTTCCTGATTATGCTGTCAACCGGGTATCTCATGAACAAGAATATTGATTTTATCATGGAATTATGGATCCTGCAGTCCCTGCTGGGCATCGTTAAGAACCTTTTGATCGCGATCGGCCTGGTGTACATAAAACAGCGGTAATGGAAAGAATATTATTATTGGGAATCGGCGGCATGCTTTTATTCGCCATCGGCGTGATCGTCTTCGTGCTGGTGCACCAGCGACGGGTGATCCGGTACCAGATGAACCTGCAGTCATTGCGGGAGGGACAACAGCGCCTGTTGCTGGAGGCCGCGATCGCCTCCGAGGAAAAAGAACGGCAGCGCATCGCGGGGGACCTGCACGACGAGGTAGGCGCCTCGTTGTCCACCATCCGGCTGTACCTGTTGCAGGCGGCCAGAAAAAATACCCTGGAGCAGGTCGCCGCCACGATGGAGGCCGCCAAAGAAGTGCTGGATGAAGTGGTCAGCCAGGTGCGGCAGATCTCACACCGCCTTTCCCCGGAAATGCTGATGCAGTTCGGGTTAAAGGACGCCCTGCAAAAGATGACCCAAAAGCTTCACGCCTCGGGAGGCATCCGCGTCTCCTTCATGAGCCCGGAGGAAATTGTCAGGCTGCAACCTGAAAGGGAGCTCGCCGTTTACCGTATTGTCCAGGAGGTGATCGGCAACATGCTGAACCATGCCGCCGCCGCTGAAATCCACCTACAGCTCAGACAGAATAAACACTGCCTGATCATCACCGCGGAAGACAATGGGCGGGGGTTTACCCAGGAATCCTTTGAAAAGCAAAAAAACAAACCCGGAAGCCTCGGCCTGAAAAATATACAAAGCCGTGTGGACATTCTCGGGGCAACCATTAACTTTACAGAAAGAAAAGATCACCTCCCCGGTACCCTGATGACGCTGAACGTGCCATTGGTAAAGGTGCCCGGTGACAGCGGCCAAAGCGTTCACGCTGATACCCGGTAAGGTGAAAATGCGCTTCGGGGCAGGATAGGTGCCTTGTTGTGATGGAACCCGGGGACACTCCGTGAAGGACGATCTCCCGGGGAAGGCCTTTTTGAAAAACAAACGCCATGGAAAAGATTCGTTACATGATCGCCGACGACCATAAAATCTTCCGCAGGGGCGTCATTTTCTCCCTTTCCGACTTTAGCGAACTTGAGCTCGCCGGGGAAGCTGAAAACGGAGAAGAACTGATTGAAAAGATACCGGCCCTTCAACCCGATGTGGTGCTGATGGACCTGAGGATGCCGGGGATGGACGGCATCGAGGCCACCGCTTATATCCGTCAGCACCATCCCCAGATCAGGGTGCTCATTCTTTCCATGTACGATGATGAAAAATTTATCGTCCACCTGATGGAGACCGGCGCGGCCGGTTACCTGCTGAAAAACTCCGAGCCTGACGAGATCAAAACCGCGATGGAAGCTTCCTTTCTGAACGGTTATTATTTTACCGATCTGATCAACCGGGCGATGCTCAAAAAGATCATCACCCATAAACAGTTCAAACCTACCTTCAACAATGAGATACAGCTTACCGACCGGGAGGAAGAAGTGCTTCGCCTGATCTGTGAGGAATGCACCGCGCCGGAGATCGCAAAAATGGTCTACCTCAGCCCCCGCACGGTAGAGGGGATCAGGAGCAAGCTAATAGAAAAGATCGGGGTTAAAAACACGGCGGGGCTCGTCATGTACGCTGTCCGCAACGGACTGATAAAGTAGCAGGAAGTTCCGCACCCTGACCGGCGGCTTTTGCTCACCGGTGTAATCAACCGGCTTAAAGATGCGCATCCGACGCGAAGTCGCGCTGTCCAGAAAATGCAGGTAGGGGAACATGAAATTTTTCGTTTTTCCCCAATACCTGGGCTCCCCGGGATGAAGCCGCCGCTCCATGCGCTCCGAGACAGAGTCTGCATAGGCGCTTTTCCGGTCGATGCTGCTGGTCATCAGCCCATAGATCTTTTGCATCAGGTCGGGATGCTGCTCATAAAAATGATAACTTTTTCTAAAGGTTTCCTGATCGGTATGGTGCAAGGTGAGGATCTGGGCGTAAAATTCCTTTACCCTGAGGTTGCGGTCCTGGGGCAGACTGGCGCGGTTCGGTATATAGCTGTCATTATAGGCATCGGCTAGTTGCATGTCGAGTAAGATACTGCTCATGTCCTGTATCCCGATGTAGCCGCCGGGAACGTATTGATGATCGCTGCAGGAAAGGCTCCCCAGGCAGATAACAACAACCCACAGCACTTTTTTGGCGGTCCTCATCTTTTTGCTTCCTCCTGGTATTGGACGCCATGCTGGGGATCCAGTTTTTGCAGCAGATTAAGCGCCTGCATCTTCTGGGGACCCGGCGCCTTGGAGAATATCCCTATCAGTTCCTGGGATTTGGCTTCAAAAAACAACTGCAGGACCATCGTACGCGGGTTATCGGCATACATCGCGTTCAGCAGGTTGAGACAACCAAGCACCGCATCCCGTCCCTTATCCATGTGGTTATACATCTGGTCCAGGCCCTTTCTGTAATACTGGTACATCACCTCATGAAAATTCTTATAGCGGGGATTCAGCAGGTTCTCCGTAAGCCAGTAACGGTTACGTGTACTCTCAAAAGCCTTCCATCCGCTGATGTTCCTGTTGTTCGCCGGCGCGTTGTTGACCACATGGAGCGCCTTTTTGAACAGGGCGTTGCCGCCGTTCGGTGAAAAGGAGGCCTGGTCCAGACCGATGACCATATAAGCGTAATAAGCCAGTATCGCCGTCAGGTTGGACTGCAGGGCATCATTGCCGCTGACCCGCGTGTCATTGAATACCAGTTGGGAAAAAGGCTCATATTTAAAGGCCAGGTCTTTGTCCTTGAAGTTCAGGACCGTGCTGCTGTAAGAGGACCCGTAAACCGGCCGCATGGATTGCACCGTCAGGCTCCCCGAAAAAGTGTTCTGATCCACCTGGGACTGCAGGTCCAGCAAAAAATTACAATCGATCCGCGCGGTCGTGGGATAAGACCGGTCCGACCACTGGCGTGTATTGAGAAAATCCTGGACGGCCTTTTGCAGATCCCTGAACACGCTGGGGTCCACTCCCCTGATCTTATCGGCAACGACCGTTACCCGGGCGTGGAGTTCCTGGCCCCTGCTTTGATGGGGCAAAAGAAGCAGTGCCGAAAACAGTATCCATAAAAAGTTATAAATGCGTCTCATCCGTATTTATTTTAGTGACCGGCCAGGGCCTCTTCGATCACCCGGACCACATCTGCGGCCACTTCCTGCTTTGTCTTAAGGGGCAGCGCCCTTTTCTGACCGTCCGCCGTAAACAGGGTTACTTTATTGGTATCGTGGGTAAACCCGGCGCCCGCGTCCCTGAGCGAATTCAGCACGATGAGGTCCAGGTTTTTTTCTTTCAGCTTTTTTAACGCGTGGATCTCCTCATCGTCCGTCTCCAGGGCGAAGCCCACCAAAAACTGGCGCGCCCGCTTCAGGCTTCCCAGTTCGCGGAGGATATCCCCGGTTTTTTCCAGGGACAGCTGCAGCGGTCCCGCTTCTTTTTTTATTTTTTTGTCAGCCGGCGCCGCGGGACGGTAATCGGCCACCGCGGCGGCCATGACGGTGATGTCAGCTCCGCGGAAAAGGCGCAGGCAGGCCTCCCACATTTCGGCAGCGGTCTTCACCCGGGTGACCCGTACCCCGGCGCCGGGCGTCTCACCGGAAGGCCCGAGTACCAGCTCAACGGCCGCCCCCCGCGCGGCCAGTTCATCGGCGATGGCAATGCCCATCTTGCCGCTGGAATGATTTCCGATAAACCGGACAGGGTCTATGGGCTCATAAGTGGGACCTGCTGTGACCAGGGCGGTCTTCCCCTTGAGTGCACCCGCCTCCTTAAAATAGTTTTCCAGCTGTCCGGTGATGTGTTCAGGTTCGCTCATGCGCCCTTCCCCCACGAGTCCGCTGGCCAGTTCACCCGCCTCCACGGGTAAAAGGAGATGCCCCGCCTCCCGGAGCAGCCGGACGTTCCTTGCCGTCGCCGGGTGATGCCACATGTCTTCATCCATGGCGGGCGCTATCATCACCGGGCAGGCGGCGGACAAATAAACCGCCAGCAAAAGATTGTCGCACAGTCCCGCCGCCATTTTTGCCAGCGTATTGGCCGAGGCCGGCGCGATCAGCATGATATCCGCCCACCGGCCCAGCGCGACATGGTTGTTCCAGCTTCCTTCCTCCTCCAGTGCGTGCAGCGCCGGGCGGCGGGACAAGGTGGATAAGGTGAGCGGGGTGATGAAACCGGTGGCCTCAGGCGTCATCAGCACCTGAACCTCGGCGCCCGCCTTTACCAGGAGCCGCACCAGCGTGGCGGTCTTGTAAGCGGCGATGCTGCCGGTCACCCCGAGCAATATTTTTTTTCCCTGAAGCATATCTCAAATAAAAACGGCAGCAAATTTACTTTACCGCCGCCTCAAATTACGGATTCTGGTCCAATATCTTCTTCCGGTCTAGCTGAAAAGATCTTCATCTTCGTGCTCACGGTAATAGGTCTTGCCCTCCATGAACTCCTCGGTGGCCACGATGGCCGGATTGGGCAGGCGTTCATAAAAACGCGAGATCTCGATCTGTTCCTTGTTCTCATGCACCTCCTCCAGGTTGTCGGTGGTGCTCACGAATTCTTCCAGCTTGGAATGCAATTCCTCCCGGACGGCGGTATTGATCTGGTTGGAACGTTTGCCGATGATGGCGATGGATTTGTACAGGTTGCCCGTCACCTCTTTGATCTTGATCAGGTCACGCGTTTCGGCCAGGGGGTTGATATTATTGCTGAGTGCTTTTCTCATCTTGCTCATTTTGAAAGGTTTTAAGACTTTTTTTCGATAAAGTATAATACTTTTCGGCTTGCGGCTTGTATTTGCTGTTGGGGTAAAGGTCGGTGAAATTCAGGTATTCGGTCACCACATTCTCATAACGGTCCTTTTGTTTGTCGATAATGCTGTTCGCTGCGTATTCATAATACGATTTGATCGTCAGAAACTTGTATTTGTCCCCGAAATCCGAATCGGGATAATCCAGCAGCAGGTTTGAAAAAGTGATGCCGGCTGCCTTGTACAGGCTCAGGTCATAATACAACTGGGCAGCGTCATATTCTTTGTCCTCCAGCTTCTGGCGGCACTGATCAATGATCTTGGTCGCTTCGGCCACTTTCTCTGAATTGGGATGCATGTTGATAAAGGTCTGCATGGCGCTGATGGCTTTGGTGGTATTGCTTTGATCCAGCTCCACCCGCGGCGATAATTTAAAAAAACAATAAGCCTGCATGTAATCCATCTCTGTCGCCTTGGGGCTGCTCGGAAAGGTAGCCACATAATTCTTGAAATAGAACGCCGCCGTCTCGAAATCCCCCATCTTGTAATACGTATAGGCGTAATGGTACAAGAGGTCTTCTGCCTGCTTGGAGCCGCGGAACGCGTCTTTTATCTCTCCGTACAACACCTGCGCCTTGTTGTATTTTCCTTTATCATACAGCCCGTTGGCGTAAGCCAGTTTCTTTTGAATATCGGTACTCTTCTCTATCTTACTGTACTCCGAACACGAAGCCAGCGTTAACGCCAATAATCCCCCTGCTAAACATGTTGTAATCCTCATAAAATAAAAGTCGGCAAAGATAAGATTTTTTGCGAATGTAATGGTTAAAATCGTTAGCAGCGTGTTAAAATTATCGGAAAATGGAAAGGAAGGACCGGGGCGGACAGGACAAGACCGCCGGGCGACGCCAAGCGGGGCGGCCTTCAGGCGACGCACGCCCATCCCGGCAAAACACTTTATTTTATTTACATCATTTTTATGCTCAAATTTGTGGCCCTGGCACACATTTTTCGGAGGGTTATACCCAGCGAAACGCCCACTGTGCACAGGTTATCCACATAAATAGCGCTCCCAGGCAGGTCTCCCCACACGCCATCCCTTCAAAGCCAGGCCAGGCAGGCATTTACCGGTGTGGAAAAAAATCAGGCAAGATTTTTGGGTAGAAAGTGGGAAAAAGTGTTATTTTGTGGTAATTTATACATCTACACCGAAATCTACTGATGACAGGCTTTTTAGGAGAATATGAATCCACGTTAGACGCCAAAGGACGATTCCTGTTCCCTGCCGGTTTCCGTAAGCAATTACCGGAACCGGTGGCCGGGGCCGCCGATGCCGGCGACCAGCCCCCCCAGCGGTTCGTCATCAACCGTGGATTTGAAAAATGCCTTACGCTCTATCCCATTCATGCCTGGCAACCCATCTTCGAGAGAATCAGCCAGCTCAATGACTTTGATCCGAAAGCACGCGCGTTCCGGCGTTATTTTCTGAACGGCGCGATCACCCTGGAACCCGACACGGCGGGCAGGTTGCTCATCCCCAAAAACCTGCTGGAATACGCCGGCCTGTCAAAGGAACTGGTCCTGGCCTCCGCGGTAGGCAAAATTGAGATCTGGGACAAAACACAATATCAACAGTTCTTTGATTCTTATTCACCCGAGTCATTCAGCGAATTGGCCAGCCAGGTAATGGCGGGGCCCTTATGGACGGATGCGGAAAAATAACCTGTAAAAAATGCCCGACAGCGCGCCCAGCAATCATTACCACCAGCCGGTACTGTTGCAAGAAACACTTGAGGCACTCGCCGTCAGACCCGGCGGCACCTATGTGGACGCCACCCTGGGGGGCGGAGGCCATGCCAGGGCGATCCTCGAAAAACTCGGGCCGGCGGGCCGGCTCATCGCCTTTGATCAGGACGAGGACGCCTGGAAAAATATTTCGGGGGACGGCCGTGTCACACTGGTAGGCGAGAATTTTCGCCACCTGAAGCGCTTTTTGAGGCTATACAACGCCGTACCCGTTGCGGGCATCCTTGCCGACCTGGGGGTTTCATCACACCAGTTCGATACCGCGGCCAGGGGCTTTTCCATCCAGCGGGATGCCGCGCTGGACATGCGGATGGACAGGCGGCAGACCAGAACGGCGGCCGATATCCTGCGCGGGTACGACCAGGCGGCTTTGCAGACGCTTTTTGAAAAGTATGGAGAGTTAACCAACGCCCGCACGCTGGCCGGGCGGATCGTAGAGGCGCGGGGGACTTACCCGATGAAGACAGTGGCGGAACTGGTGACCATAGCAGGAGGCGTCAGCAAGGGAAACCCGAGGCGTTACCTGGCACAGGTATTTCAGGCGTTGCGTATTGAGGTGAATGATGAATTCGGCGCGCTCTCCGAGATGATGGCACAGGCGGCCGAAGTGCTGGAGGCAGGCGGCAGGTTGTCCGTTATCACGTTTCACTCGCTGGAGGACCGCCTGGTAAAGGAATTCATCAAAAACGACGACCGCCTCACATGGGTCCATAAAAAACCGGTGGCCCCGTCAGCCGGCGAAATAAAGCAAAATCCCCGGGCCCGCAGCGCACGGCTCAGGGTTGCGGAAAAAGTGGCCGAAGGGTGAAGTAAAAAGGATGAAATACGGATAAAATAAAAATGTAATAAAAATAAGACACGACAGCAATAGCATCAGAGAAGAGAACAAAAGAGAAGAGAACAGAACATTGAATACACGACACGACAAGACAAGAACAGCAATACCATAAGCGATGGCGAAAAAAGAAAAAGAAGTGCAGCGGGAATTTATCGAGGAGCCGCCTGAGAAAAAGGACTGGAGGCCACATGTCAATTATGAATGGATCGTCACGCACCTCCCGTTCCTGTTATTCCTGTCCCTGATCGCCGTTTTGTACATCGCCAACGGGCATTATGCCGTAAAAAACGTTCGTGAGATCAACAAACTGGATAAACAGGTAAAGGAACTGCACTGGCGGTACCTGGACGCGAAGACCGATCTGATGCTTCGCAGCAAGATGAGTGAAGTATACCGGGGGGTATCGCCCACGGGCCTGCAGATCCCCACAACAGCGCCTTTAAGCATTGATACCGATAAAAATAATAACGACGGCAGATAACGGCACGCACAACAGGACAACCGATGGAGGTAAAAAAAGACATATTATGGCGGGTTTACCTGTGCTACCTGGGCATGATCGCGCTGGCGGCGGTCATCGTGGTGAAGATGTTTTTCATCCAACAGGTGGACGGCGGCTATTGGCGCAACATGGCCGACAGCCTGCATGACCGCTATGTGACCATCGACGCCGAACGGGGCACCATCTATTCGGCCGACGGCAGGATGCTGTCCACCTCCATTCCTTATTTTGATATCCATATGGATTTTCTGGCCGACGGCCTCCGGGAGCATCACGGGAGAAAATTCACCGAAAATGTTGATTCATTGGCCTACTGCCTGGCCAAACTGTTTCAGGATAAATCCAAAAGCGCTTACAAGCGCATCCTGGAACGTGGCTACCGGAAAGAAGAACGCTATTTCCTGCTAAAGAAAAACCTCTCCTTCGAGCAATATGCCCGGCTGAGGGATTTCCCGCTGTTCCGCCTGGGAAGAAACAACAGCGGCATGATCGTGGAGCAAAAGGAAAAACGCATCAATCCCTTCGGACTGCTGGCCAACAGGACCATCGGGCTGTGGCGCGACAACGCCCCCAACATCGGGCTGGAGGCCACCTACAATCAATACCTCAAGGGCGTAGACGGCAAACGACTGATGCGCCGCATCGCCGGCGGCACCTACGTTCCCCTGGAGGGCTACCAGATAGATCCCGAGAACGGCAAGGATATCATCACCAACCTCAATGTCAACATCCAGGATATTGCCGAAAGCGCCTTGTACAACGAAATGGTCAGCAATGAAGCAACGCATGGCACCTGCATCGTGATGGAAGTAAAGACCGGAAAGATAAGAGCCATCGCCAACCTGGGCCGGCAACCGGACGGCAGCTACGCCGAAGATTTTAATTATGGCGTGGGATACGCCACGGAACCGGGCTCGGTTTTCAAGCTGGCCACCATGATCTCCCTTTTGGACGATCATGACCTGACCATCGGCGACCATGTGGACATGGGCAATGGCACCTACCGCTACGGCAACCGCATGATGCGCGACGCCGAATCGCATAAGCAGGGCGTGGTAACGGTGGCCGAGGCTTTCGAAATGAGTTCCAACGTGGGTGTCTCCAAACTGGCATACAAATACTACCAGAACGATCCGGGGAAATACATCGCCCACCTCAAGAAACTGCGCCTCAATAAAAAATCGGGGATCGATCTGCTCGGCGAGGCAAAGCCGCTGGTAAAAAGCCCCCAAAACAAAACATGGTCCTCCACCACACTGCCCTGGATGAGCATCGGCTACGAAGTGCTGGAAACGCCGCTCAACATCCTGACCCTGTACAACGCGGTCGCCAATAACGGCAAAATGATGAAACCCTACCTGGTCAGTTCCGTGGAGCAATACGGCCAGGTGATCAGGCAATTTGAACCCACCGTGCTGATCGACAAGGTTTGCTCGGACAAGACCCTTTTACAGCTTCACGCCATCCTGGACGGCGTGGTCAGCTCCGAATACGGCACCGGGCACCGGGCGCTGGACAACCCCTATTTCAAAATAGCCGGTAAAACAGGCACCGCCCTGATGGCCAACGGAAGCCACGGCTATGCAGACCATATCTACCAGGCCACTTTCGTGGGTTATTTCCCCGCGGATAACCCGGTCTATTCCTGTATCGTCACCATCAAGAACAAGCCCAACGCGGCGCACATCTACGGGGCCTCGGTAGCGGCGCCGGTATTTGGCGAAGTGGCTAACAGGCTCTACGCCATGACCTTTCAAAAAGATATTCCCGCGCAGCCCCGTCCGGTTTTCGACAGCACGCTGCAGATCAAATCCGGCAGGGCCGATGAGCTGAATAGAATTCTGGCCAGGCTGCACCTGCCGGTTTCCGGCACGGGGGCTGCCAGAGGACCTTATGTGGATCCCGCCGTCAGCGGGCAGACTGTTTCCCTCAAACCGGTGACCACCGCCCAGGGGGCGGTGCCGGATGTGCGGGGGATGGGCCTGAAGGATGCACTCTATCTGCTGGAAAGCGCAGGTTTAAAAGTAAAGATACAAGGGAAAGGCCGGGTCGTCAGCCAATCCCTCAGACCGGGGCAACCCATAGGCAAAGACGGCAACATCGCAATACAACTGAGTTAATGGCATTATTACAGAACATATTATATAAGGTACGCAACACCGGGCTGCAGGGCACCACCGAGGTGGAGGTCACCGGGCTGTCGATTGATTCCCGGCGGGTACAGGCGGGGAACGCCTTCATAGCCACCAGGGGTGTCCACAGCGACGGGCACCAGTTCATCGAAAACGCCATCGAACGCGGGGCCGTCGCCGTGATCTGCGAGGAAATGCCCGAGTGGAACTACCCGCACATTACTTATGTCAAAGTGGATAACGCCGCAGAGGCCTGTGGCATCATGGCCGCCAACTTCTACGGCAACCCGGCTGAAAAATTAAAGTTGGTCGGCGTCACCGGTACCAATGGAAAGACCACCGTCGCCACCCTGCTTTTCAAACTGTTCCGTTCCCTGGGCCATGGTTGCGGGCTGATCTCCACCGTCGCCAACCGCATCGGCGAGGAGGTGATCCCCTCCACCCATACCACACCGGACGCCATCAGCCTCAACGCCCTGCTGGCCGAAATGGTCGCCAAAGGATGCGGCTACGCCTTTATGGAAGTAAGCTCCCACGCCATCCACCAGCAGCGGATCGCCGGGCTGGTATTCACCGGAGGGATCTTTACCAACATCACCCACGACCACCTGGACTATCACAAGACATTTGAGGAATACATCCGGGTGAAAAAATCCTTTTTCGATCACCTGCCGCCGGCGGCCTTTGCGCTGCTCAATGCGGATGACAAACGGGGCAAGGTCATGGGGCAGAACACCCCGGCTAAAAAGGCTTACTACGCCCTGAAAAACGCCGCTGAATTCAGGGGGACCGTGCTGGAGAATGGACTCACCGGCCTCATGATGAGCATCGGGGGCCAGGAGGTCCACTTCCTTTTGATCGGGGAATTTAACGCCTACAACCTGATGGCCGTCTATGGCGCGGCGACCCTGCTGGGGGAAGAACAAAAAGAGATTTTGCTGCACCTGAGCGCCCTGACCGGCGCCGAAGGGCGGTTCGACTATATGATATCACCCACTCAACATGTGATAGGGATCATCGATTATGCCCACACCCCCGACGCGCTGCTCAATGTGCTGGCCACCATCAAAAATCTCCGGCAGGGACATGAGCAGGTCATCACCGTCATCGGGTGCGGCGGGGACCGGGACAAGACAAAAAGACCCATCATGGGAGAAGTGGCCGCCCAATACAGCGACAGGATCATCTTCACCTCGGATAATCCGCGCGGGGAAGACCCCGCGGCCATCATCCGGGAAATGGAAGCGGGCGTGCCGCTGAGCATGAAAAAGAAATTGCTGTCCATCGGGGACCGCCGCGAGGCCATCAAAACGGCCTGCACCCTGGCCGGTCAGGACGATATCGTGCTGGTGGCCGGCAAGGGCCATGAAAAGTACCAGGAGATCGCCGGGGTAAAGCATCCTTTCGATGACAAGGCGGTGCTGGGAGAAGTGTTTGCATTGCTGGATAAATAAAATCAAACAAAAAAGTGCCAAACAAAAAGAACCAAAAAGAGCCAACCAATAAGCAACAATAAGAACTAACAAGAACGACCAAGAACCAACAAGTATAAAGCCCTGATCCGAAAGATTACCGGCAGACAACCAACAACCGAGATTTATGCTGTACTACCTGTTTAATTATTTAAAGGCACATTTTAACCTGGCGGGTGCGGGCGTGTTCCAATACATCTCCTTCCGGGTGACGATGGCGGTGATCCTGTCACTGGCCATCTCCATGCTTTTTGGGAAACGGCTGGTAAACTATCTCAGGAGAAAGCAGATCGGTGAGACCATACGCGAGCTGGGCCTTACCGGGGAGGAAAGCAAAAAAGGCACCCCTACCATGGGGGGGCTGATCATCCTGGCTGCCATCCTCGTTCCGACACTGCTGTTCGCACGCATCGAAAACATATACATCATCCTGATCATCGTATGCACCCTGTGGCTCGGCGCCATCGGCTTCCTGGATGATTACATCAAAGTATTTAGAAAAAATAAAAAAGGCCTGGCGGCAAAATTCAAACTGATGGGCCAGATCGGGCTGGGTCTCATCATCGGTTGCAGCCTGTATTTTAACGACAACGTGGTCATCCAGCGGGAGATCGTCGGCCCACCCGCTCCCGCGGCCTATGAGACCATCATCCCGTCTGTATCAGGCACTCCGCAAGACAACATCGCGGAGATCCAGAAAAGATTCGTGAACGTCAAGACGCCGATCACCACCATTCCCTTTGTCAAGAGCCATGAATTCAATTACGCCCGGCTGATCTCCTGGATAGGGCATGGCGCGGCAGACTACACCTGGATCCTGTATATCCTGATCGTCACCTTTATCATCACCGCCGTATCCAACGGGGCAAACATCACCGACGGGCTCGACGGGCTGGCCACTGGTGTCTCGGCGGTCATCGGCATATGCCTGGGCATTTTCGCCTATGTCTCCGGCAACATCAAACTGGCGGAATACCTGAACATCATGTATATCCCTAACCTGGGAGAGCTTTCCATTTTCATCGGGGCCTTCGTAGGGGCCTGCATCGGCTTTTTGTGGTACAACGCTTACCCTGCGCAGGTGTTCATGGGGGACACCGGCAGCCTGGCTCTGGGGGGCATCATCGCGTCACTCGCCATTATCGTGCGCAAGGAACTGTTGATCCCCATTTTCTGCGGCGTCTTCCTGGTGGAACTGCTCTCGGTGATGCTGCAGGTGAGTTATTTTAAATACAGCAGGAGAAAATACGGGGAGGGCAGGCGTATTTTGAGAATGTCGCCCCTCCATCATCATTACCAGAAACTGGGATATCACGAAAGTAAAATCGTCGTGCGGTTTTGGATTGCGGCCATCATCTGCGCCGTATTCTCGATCGCCACGCTGAAGATGAGGTAGGTCCTTAAACCGAAGCAGGCCATAACAACATAGACATTATAAGAAATTGAGTGAACAAAAAAAATATATCGTGATCCTGGGTGCCGGCGAAAGCGGCACGGGCGCCGCCGTGCTGGCCACCCGGCGCGGGCACGAGGTCTTTGTATCGGACAAAGGGGCGATTGCCGCCCGGTACCGGGAGGAACTCGCGGAAAATGACATCCCCTATGAAGAAGGCGGGCATGACTATGAAAGAATATTGCGGGCCGAAGAGATCGTCAAAAGCCCCGGCATCAGCGAGGACACCCTGCTCATGAAACGGGTCCGCGCGGCGGGCATTCCCGTAATATCGGAAATAGAACTGGCCTACCGTTACGCGGGGCCCTGCAAGATCATCGCGATCACCGGCAGCAATGGCAAAACCACCACCACGGCGCTGACCCATCATATTTTCCGGGACGCGGGCCTCAACGCCGCCTGCGTGGGCAACATCGGGAGCAGTTTCGCCCGCCAGGTGGCCACCACCGGTGCAGATTATTATATCGTGGAGGTCAGCAGTTTTCAGTTGGACGACATTCACCTTTTTAAACCCGATGTGGCCGTCCTGTTAAACATCACCCCTGATCACCTGGACCGCTACGATCATCAAATGGAAAATTACGCGAAAGCAAAATTCAGCATAACAGCCAACCAGACCGCCGGGGATTATTTCATCTATTGCAAGGATGACCCCGGCACACAAAAGTACTTTGACCGTCAACCCATTCATTCACAAACTATACCTTTTAGCATCATGGAGAAATTACCCGAAGGAGGATTTATCGACGAAGACGAGCTCTACATCAGGTTCCAGGACGATGACATGAGCATGTCCATTTACGAACTGGCCCTGCGGGGAAAACATAATTTGTATAATTCAATGGCAGCAGGAATTTCAGCCCGTACAATGGACATCCGCAAGGAATCCATCCGCGATAGTTTAAAATCATTCAAAAGCCTGGAACACCGGCTTGAATTCGTAGCGGCGGTCCGCGGAATTGATTTTATCAACGACAGCAAGGCCACCAATATCAATTCCCTGTGGTTCGCCCTGGAGAGCATGACCAAACCCGTTGTCCTGATCCTGGGAGGCGTGGACAAGGGCAATGATTACAGCCTGATCCGCACGCTGGTAGCCGACAAAGTAAAAGCCATCGTCTTTCTCGGGAAGGACAACCGGCACATCCACGAGGCCCTGGCGGCGGAGGTGGAGGTGGAAGTCATGGCAGACACTTCCAATATGCGGGATGCCGTACAGTCTGCCTACCTGCTTGCCAGGAAAGGCGACGTGGTATTGCTGTCGCCGGCCTGCGCGAGCTTTGATCTTTTTAAGAATTATGAGGACCGTGGCCGTCAGTTCAAGGAAAGCGTGCGGGACCTCTAATTGTATGACCTATAACTCTGTAAATACTGTTTTTGATTTTTTGAGAAAGTAAACCTGTCAGTGAACCGTGCATAAACTGCTGAACAATACCAAGGGGGATAAAGTGATCTGGGCCATCGTGATCGTCCTGTCGCTGGTGAGCGTGCTGGCCGTGTACAGCTCCACCGGTTCACTGGCGTACCGTATGCAGAAAGGGAATACCGAGTATTACCTGTTCAAGCAATTATCGGTGCTGGTGCTGGGCATCCTGATTATTTATGTGGCGCATCTTGTTAATTATACGGTCTATTCCCGGCTGGCGGTTATTTTATTTTTAATTTCCATTCCTCTTTTGATCTATACCCTGATATTCGGGTCTACCATCAATGAAGCCAGCCGCTGGATCCGGCTCCCGGTGATCAACCTCACCTTCCAGACCTCGGACATGGCCAAGCTGGCGCTCTTCATGTTCGTATCCAGACAGCTGTCCCGCAAACAGAACGTGATCAAGGATTTCAAAAAAGGTTTTGCGCCCATCCTGGGGGCGGTGGCCATTATCTGCATGCTGATCATGCCTGCCAACATGTCGACCGCGCTGCTGTTGGGCACGAGCTGCATGTTGCTCTGTTTTATCGGCCGCGTCAACATCAAGCACCTGGCCGCGCTGGCCGGTATCGGGATCGTGGGGATCGCCCTTATCGTGGGGATCGTGCTCATCACCGGCGTCGGCGGCGGCCGCGTGACTACCTGGAAAAGCCGCATCGAAAATTTCCGCCATCACCAGGACAAGGATGCTGAACCCTACCAGGTGCAACAGGCGAAGATCGCCATCGCCAACGGTGGTATCCTGGGACGCGGGCCGGGCAACAGCGAAGAACGTAATTTTTTACCCCACCCCTATTCGGATTTCATTTTCGCGATCATCATTGAAGAATACGGCATGGTGGGGGCCATCCTGCTGATCGGCTTCTACCTGGTCTTTTTATTCCGCAGCATCAGGATATTCAAGCGATGTCCCTACGCGTTCGGGGCCTTTTTATCCATCGGGCTCAGCTTTACGCTGGTCATACAGGCTTTCGCCAACATGGCCGTCACCGTCAACCTGATGCCCGTGACGGGAATCACCCTGCCCCTGGTGAGCATGGGCGGGACCTCCATCTGGTTTACCAGCCTGGCCATCGGGATCATCCTGAGTGTTTCCAGGAATGTGGATGAGATAGAAGGAAAGAAAAAGCGCGCGGCGGAGTTGGAGGAAGCGGCCGCCCAGGAGGAAGCAGACGACGAGATCCCGGAAGAACTGGCCATGGGATAATGGAATGAGCGATCAGGGAAAAGACGGGGAATGAACAAAAGAATGAACAAAAGAATGGACAAGGGATCACAACATAAAAAGTATCAGCACCGGAAAAAGCGCTGGGCGTCAATATAAAACTGTCAGTTTAAAACTGCCTATTTAAAACGAACCGGACTTTAAACATACAATCATGGAAGGGCACAAAATCATCATCGCGGGCGGAGGAACGGGAGGCCATGTGTTTCCCGCCATCGCTATCGGGCGTGCCCTGGAGCGTTTGGAGCCTTCGGTGCAATTATTATTTGTGGGCGCCCTGGGTAAAATGGAAATGGAGAAGGTACCCGAGGCGGGCTTCCGGGTCAAAGGACTGGAAATCGCAGGCCTCAACCGCAGCGCATGGTGGAAGAATATTTCCCTGCCTGTTAAGGTGATCAGAAGCCTGCGGCAGGCCAGAGAGATCATCAGGGATTTCTCACCGGACGTGGTGGTGGGCGTGGGCGGATATGCCAGTTTCCCGATGCTTCGCAGCGCGCAAAACAAAGGCATCCCCACCCTGATACAGGAACAGAATTCCTACGCGGGAAAGACGAATAAACTGATGGGGAAAAAAGCCGGAAAGATCTGTGTGGCCTATGACGGGATGGAAAAGTTTTTTCCGCGGGAAAAGCTCGTGCGGACCGGCAATCCGGTCCGCCATGACATCGCTGAAAACAGCGTTACCAGGGAAGCCGCCTCCGCGGCCTTCGGACTGGACCCGGGAAAAAAGACGGTGCTCGCAGTGGGGGGCAGCCTGGGTGCAAAATCCATCAACGAGGCGATTTACGCGCACCTGGATGAATTTACCCGCAGCGGGATCCAGCTGATCTGGCAGACCGGAACGCTGTTTATCGATCAGGCAACCGAAATCATCGCCCTGAAGGAGGCTTCGGCCTCTATCAGGGCACAGGCCTTTATCCGGCACATGGATAAGGCTTACGCGGCGGCCGACGTGATCATCTCCCGGGCCGGCTCCACCATCGCGGAGCTCTGCATCGTGGGGAAACCGGCCATCCTGGTCCCCTACCCTTACGCGGCGGAGGACCACCAGACCCAAAACGCGCGGTCGCTGGTGGATAAAAACGCCGCACTGATGGTAAAGGATTCCGATACGGGAAATGAACTGATCGGCAAAGCCATCGGGCTGATCGCCGACGAGGCCTTACAAAGACAACTGACGGACCGCCTGAAAGGGATGGCCATAAAAGATTCCGATGAGCGGATCGCAAAAGAAATTTTAAAACTGGCATGACCACACTAAAAGACATACAGGAGGTGTACCTCATTGGGATCGGCGGCATAGGCATGAGCGCCCTGGCACGCTATTTCCATGAGCGGGGAGCGAAGGTCAGCGGTTATGACCGGAGTCCTTCTCCGCTTACCGCCACGCTGCAGTCAGAAGGGATCCCGGTCCATTACGCCGATGATCCGGGACTGGCGGCCAGCCGCCCGGACCTGGTCATTTATACTCCGGCTGTTCCGGCGGGCCACACCGAATTAACCCATTACCGGGACCGGGGCTTCCCCGTCTTAAAGAGAAGCCAGGTGCTCGGGATGATCTCCAAGGAGCTTTTTTGCATCACGGTGGCGGGCACACACGGGAAGACCACCACCTCCACGCTCATCGCGCATATCCTGCGGGAAAGCGGCTATGGTTGCAACGCCTTTCTGGGAGGTATTTCCCTGAATTATGACACCAATTTCTGGAGCAATGAACGCGGGGTCGCCGTCATTGAAGCCGATGAATACGACCGCTCATTCCTGCAACTGGAGCCCGATATCGCCGTACTCACCGCCATGGATGCCGATCACCTGGATATTTATGGCACCGAAGATGTCCTGCGGGACGCTTTCGTCGACTATACAAGACAAATCAGACCGGGGGGAACCCTGGTCTATAAACAGGGGCTGCCGCGTACCGGTGAAATGGGCGGGGAGCAGAAAATAGCATACAGCCTGGCGGAGGAAACCGCCGACTGTTACGCCGCGGATATCAGGGTTGTGGACGGTGGATACGCATTCAGTATAAAAGGACCGGCATGGAAGGTGGACGACGTCGTGCTTCACAGCGGCGGGCTGCATAATGTGGAGAACGCCGTGGCGGCCGTGACTGTGGCGCACCATCTGGCCATTCCGCCGGAGCAGATCAAAAAGGCGCTGGCATCCTTCAGGGGCATTCAAAGACGCTTCCAGTACCTCATCAGGACGGACAGACTGGTTTACATCGATGATTACGCCCATCATCCGGAGGAACTGAAAGCCCTGATCAGGGGCGCAAAGGCCCTGTTCCCCCAGAAGCACTGTACGGTGATCTTTCAGCCGCATCTCTACAGCCGCACAAAAGACATGGCCGCGGCTTTCGCCCGGGTGCTCGACGAGGCGGCGACCGTCATCCTTTTACCCGTATATGGCGCAAGGGAAGCACCGGTGCCGGGTGTGGACAGCGGCGTAATCGCGAAAGAAATGAAGCTTGAAGAGG
>DASULB010000509.1:0-19143 GCA_036278455.1 Chitinophagaceae bacterium
ACCTGCTGGCAAAAGAGCACCTTTTGAACCGGATCCACCAGCGTCAGGCCTATCGCCCGGATGTATAAACGAACAATTGTATTCCTCATTGCGCATTGACCGCCTGCTATAAACCTGCAAAAAACTATCGCAAAAATTAACGGACCAAAGGCTGAGAACGATTTAAGGTAAGAAAGATAACCACGGCATCCATGGAACCATCGCGGTTTGATAAAAAAAGTTACCATCCTTGCCGGTGAAAACACCAAAGCCCGGAGTGCTTTTTCGGTAAAGTATACATTACCCATGAGTGCCTGAAAAAGAGAACCTGCAGCACAATGTTTGCAAACGGGAAAGGGATCCCACTATGCCGGCAGAGATCACGCTGCCTCCGGTAGAGCATTTCTCCCTGGTACCTCAGGATGGCTTTAACCCATTTTATTCTTCTCCGGGTGCCAGGTGATTTTCAGTACCTTTGCTTGCGACGATCCGAGGTCTTGTAAAACAATACTATTTTCTATTTTGACCTGCCGCATTTTATTGACCTGCCTCAGCCGGGCCTGTTGTTCAACAAAAACTGTAAAGATGAAAATTCTGGTAAAATCAATTACGCTTCGGTTTAGCTTTATTGCTTTGTCAGCGGCTCTGCTCATGGCCGCTGCTTCCTGCCACCACAACGGAACTTCCTCCAACGACTCCGATACCACTGCAACACCGGTGACGGTGTTAACGAATAAAATAAACGCACTACACGAGAAAACCATGAATAAAATAGGCCCTTTGAGGAAATTAGAGGACAGTATCCGTGGGGAAATAAGCATTCAGGCCCGAAAAGGGGCTGATACCATGAAACTTTCGGTGCTGGCCGACAGGTTAAATGCCTGCGATACCGCCATGTTCGGCTGGATGGGACAGTATCATACGGATCTGAGTGGGAAACCGGATGCCGAAAAGGTCAGCTATCTGCAGGCGCAGCTTCAAAAGGTGAGTCGTCTCGATAAGACCATGGACAGCACCATGAAGAAAGCCAAAAAACAATTAAACGCATCCGCCAGCCAGACAGCCATCCCCTGAAACAACCAAAACTTCAGAGATATGCCGCCGGATACCACCATTTCACTTTTCCGGTCAGCCTTCGCCGGACGTGAAGCGGGTCGCCCCTTCCCCTGAAAGACAACTATTTATACCAGCATACCAGCCTGTATCTTTCCTTTTTTGCAGACGTTTACCAAAATTTAACGCCACTGATCCCGCAAAACAGGGACGTTCCACCTGTTGTGTCGTACCTTCGCGGGCGGGAGGAAAAAATCATGACAAATAAAACAAAGAAAAGCATCTACGTGGCAGGTTTTTTCGTAGTGCTGATCGGCATCTTTTATGTATTCACCTATTCGGATGTCAGCAAAGCCCGGCCACCACTGCCCGTGCTTGGCAATCCCGGCCATACCGTCGGCGCCTTCGCGTTTGTGGACCAGCAGGGGGATACGGTGACACAAAATAACCTGAACGGCAAAGTAAGCGTGGTGGAATATTTTTTCACCCGCTGCACGGATCTTTGCCCGAAGATGAATAAAAACATGGACAAGATCTATGAGGATTTTAAGGATACAGCCGATTTCCAGATCCTGTCCAATACGGTGGATCCCGCCCACGACAGCGTACCGGTACTCGCTAAATACGCCGAACAGTGGGGTGCCAACCCGAAAGTCTGGAAATTTTTGACCGGCCCCCGGAACGAGTTGTTCGACGTGGCCATTCACCAGTACCTGCTCAGCGTAGCCGACTCAGAGCATGTTACCGATCAATTCGTCCACACGCAATATTTCGCGCTGGTGGACCAACACCGCCGGATCCGGGGATTCTATGACGGTTTAAAGCCCGATGACATGGCTAAGTTAAAAACCGATATCCGCCGGCTGCTAAAAGCAGATTGACCTATTCGTGACGGGCCTTCCCGGAGCCCTGCATCATTTCCGTGCGCGGATCGACAGGCGCTTGTTCTGCTGATTTCTGAATACGTCCACGCTGGTCAGGTCCCCGGTCGATTTGCCCCATGCACTCCTGAAATCCTTAAAAGAACGTATCTTCTTGTCCCCGATACGCAGGATGACGTCATTTTGCCGGAGGCCATCCCGGTAAGCGGGGGATCCGGGTAAAATCCCGGCCACATAAATGCGCGCCGCACTGGCCAAACCCAATGCGGACTGCTCCCCCGGCCCTTCCACCTTTTTGAGCACCGCCCCTCTCCACCGGTGGACCGTAACTGTTTTCTTTTTCCCGGCAGCTCCTGCAGGTACAGGAAATACCCGCTGCGGGACCAATCTCTTTAACGCGGGGGAAACGACCCCGAAATCATGCATGGAGAAATTCCGAAAACCGGTGGCGGCTACGGCGGCATCCATCTTAGCGCGGTAATCCCCCGTGGCCGGGTCCCCAAAGGAAGGGAATTCCGCCGCCGAATGATGATCGGTGCCGCGCGCCCTGGCGTCTAAAGGGGCTGCCGAATCCGCAAACAGGTTGTAGTCGATGGAATCTCCCCAATAGGTTATCCGGATGGGGGCGTACGGTCTCATGATGATGTTGTGCATAAACAGGACATGGCTGTCCTTAAACCAGACATGCGGATGAAAGGTGTTGTTGACCATGAGGTTGTTGCGGACGGTACGGTAAAATCCTTCCCTGAGTTTGATCCCCCCGTTCAGACAGAGATTGCTGTCAATGATGTAGTTGGAGGACCCGTCATCCAGGTCGATGTCCCAGCCATGGTCACACCTGAAACGGTTATGACGGATCAGGTTGGGGTGGATGACGTCCAGTTTCACCAGCTCGGGGTGGACCGCTACCAGGCTGTCCATATACGACCTGTCCGGGGACCAGTACCGGTCGCGTCCCCATGAATTAAACGCACCATGATCACCCGTTTCCAGCACTGTCTCAAAAACATCGTTGTCCTTAATGACGTTCCCGCCCCAGGTGCCGTCATTGATGTTGATGCCGGCACGGGGGACGTGATAGATCGTGTTATGGATCACCTGTATGCCCATGCACATGGATAGTTGTACGCCCGCGGTCTGTTTCTCTATGCTGCCGGTACCCACTATCAGGTTGTCATAGACGTAACAGTCCCGCGGGAAATCGCTGCTTTTGGGACCGGCCGTTTTATCCAGCCGGTCATAGGGGACATACTGGTCATAGCTAAAGGAGGGTGAGCGGACGGCCAGCGGATCTCCCACAAAGCATATGCCACTGGCGCCGGCATTTCGGATCAGGCAATGTCGAACGGTATCGTCACGGTTGTAATCACTGAAAAACAGGGCGTTGCCCCCCGGGGATTCAAAATTACAATGACTGAAGCTGCAATGTGCTGTACCGCTTAACAGTACGACACCGCCACGAAAAATATTCCAGTCGCCCCGCAACAGCGGCTCACGGGTCAGCATGAAGGTTTCCCTGGTGTGGGTAAAGGTGATCCCGTCGAAGTGAATATGACTGACAGGATGCAGGGTGTCTCCGCTAAAGATAACGAGTTCCATCAGCACAGGCACTTCTATTTTGGCCTGTCGCAGGTTCAGGTTTGGAGGAGGTTTGTAATATAACAGGTGGGCGGCGCTGTCATAATACCACTCACGGGTGGTATCCAGCTCCTCCAGGATATTCTCTACAAAAACGGCAGCGGAGTCTATCTGATGGGAACGGTTAATCTGGTAGCCTCCCACCACGGTGAGCCTGCCGGCGGAATCCTTGCCTGTAATCTGGTAGCTCAGGCTTCCCCAATGGGATTTCTGCAAGGCATGTATAAACCCGTCGCGGGGATGCCGCCAGCTTTTGACACGGGCGGCCGAAAGAGCATCACGGGATACGCCGTTGAAGATCGCCACGGTCGTATCCTTGTTTGGATAACGGGCCCTCACCTGTTTAACTCCATTTATAAAAAGCTGGTCAAAGTCAAATTTGGTGGAAAGTTTCGCCCGGTAGATCCCGTTTTTCCAGGGCACCCACGCTACATGCAGCCGCCGGCCGCCGCTGAGGGTGACTTTTTCATGGTGATAGTGCTGAAAGGTGACAGGGCCGTCGTCTTTTGCATGATCTTCCGGTCTAAAAACCAACGGACTGTCCAGATAATAAGTACCTCCCCGCAAAAAGACGTTCACCGCAGCCCTGTGACCCTCCTTCCTGACAAGGCGCACTAATTGTTGGGCCCGCTGCAGGGTCTTTACCGGTTGGTCAAGGGTACCGGGAGCCTGGTCATTCCCATGGACCGACACAAAAATACGGGTCTGCTGGGCACGGGCGGGTGTCCCGCAAAAGCCGCTAACCATTAATAAGGTGACTATTATGCCTGAAACCGGTGACAAATGCATGACTGGAAATTTGGTTAACTTGTTTGCGTTGCCTGTGAAAAAGCACCCTTCACTTCCGGAAGATGCAGAAAGAATCCTGCCAGGATGCACAAATCAGGATCCCCAAGCGAAGGCCAACTGTCGGATAAACCGGTAAGGCGAATAAAGATCCGTGCCAGAGGGAATACCGGTGCTACCGGGCTGTCCCCAGGTATTTTCCCACAATCGGCAATTTGGCGAATTCTTCGCGGTCTTTCATCAGCGTAAAGGCCATAAACGCGATCAACAGCACGACACCCGAGACAATGGACCACAGAAAATGATGAAAATAAGCCTTGATCCATTGGTGGAAGATGCAGATGATAATCACCCCGACAAAATATCCGCCCAGTTTCTTCCACTCGTAAGGAACCGGATATTTTTTCTGGCCCCATATAAAAGAAAGGATCATCATCACAAAATAACAAAAAAAGGAGGCCCAGGCGCAGCCCACATAACTGTAACGGGGTATCCACCAGAAATTGAGCACGAGTGTCACGACCACACCCACCAGGGTGATCACCGCACCCGCCACTGTCCTGTTGGTAAGCTTGTACCAGATGGAAAGGTTGTAATAAATTCCCAGGCATACATAGGCCAGCGCGAGTTGTGGGATCACTTTGAAGCTTTCTGCATATTCGGGATGGCTGCGTATATCCACCAGGTTGAGCGCCTGCCATACATCCCGGAAGAGCACGATCCCCAGGAACATCCAGCAACTGCCGATCACAAAGAACTTCATGACACGGGCATAAGTCTCCTTCGCGTTGGATTTATCCATCTCGTTAAAAAAGAAAGGCTCTGCCCCCATGCGGAAGATCTGAATGAAGATGTTGATCAGCATGGCAAACTGGTAACCCACCTGGTAAATGGCGATGATGGTATTGCGCACATCGCCCGGATAAGGAAGCAGATAATCCAGCAGTATCCTGTCCACCACTTCATTGATCATGCCGCCAAAACCCACAATGACTAAAGGAAGACTGTACAGGATCAGTTTTTTCCACAACCTCCTGTCGATATGCGGCCGGAACCCGCTCAATTCCTTGTACAAAAAACATAAGGTAAGCGCGCTGGCGATCAGATTGGCAATGAACACATATCCCACCCCGATCGACGGGTCATAAAAACGCAAAAGCAGGCTGCCGGGATGATGCCGCTGAATGGACGGACATAAAACCAGGAAATACAAGATGAACACCACCTGCAGAAAGACATTCAGGAACTTGATAAAAGCATATTTCACCGGGCGCTGTTCCTGCCGCAGGCGCGCGAAAGGGATCGCCGCCAGCGCGTCAAAGCCCAGAATAAAGGCAAACCACCGGACCCATTCGGGATGTGCGCTGATCTTGAACAGGTCTGCAAGCGGCTGCGCCCAGATAATCATCGACAGGCTGAGCAGCACAGTGCTCCCCAGGATGGAGGAAAAAGAAGTGTTGAAAAGCTGCTGTTTGCTCTTATGTTGCTGGACAAATCGAAAATAGGCGGTCTCCAGCCCGTAGGTGAAAAGCACCGCCAGGAAAGTCGTATAGACATAGGTTTTACCCATCTCCCCGTAACTGCTCGCGGGGATAAAATAGGTAAGTGCGAACTTCAGAAATACATTCAGGAAACGGGCCGCCACATAACTGCCGCCATACCAAAGCGTTTGATTCGCTAATTTCCGGATAGAACTCAAAAGGGCAAATTTTTGACAAAAATAAGATAATAGCCCGCTTTATTCTCCATAACTTTAAACGTGGACACCTATATCGCAACATCCCGAAAAATCCTAAAACAAAAACCGACAGCTATTTGGTGAACATTCGGTCAACATGAAGTGGCATTAAATTTGAACGATATACACCACTAAAGAAAACGCATACCAAAAGAAAAGACGATGTTAAAAAAATACTTTGTTTCTTTTATTCTATTCTGTTTGATGGCAGGGAGCGCCTTTTCGCAAGGCAGAGAGACAACGGCAAAATTTCAGGACGGGAAACATCCCGTTTTTACAGAGGACTATAATTTCCCGACAGCAATCGTCACAAATGTTATTGCGCAACGCCTGAAAAAGGACGGGCTTTCACCCACCAGCCGGCGGGGCACCATCAGCAGCCTGGGGCGGCCCTATCCCATATTGAGTTCCGATACCCTTGATATGTATTTCCAGGTGGAAGGCCGCGGCAAAAAAGGAAGGGACGGATCCACCGTCAATTTTTTTATCGCCAAAGGAGGAAACAATTTTATTGGTGAAAGTGATGACCCTTCCCTTTCACGAAAGGCCATCCGGTATCTCGATGACCTGCGACATGATATTGCGGTATCCGGCTTGCAGCAACAAATAAAGCAACAGGAAAAATCCATTGATGATGCGGCGCGTGATTATAAAAAGCTCTTAAAGGACAATCGCAAACTGGAAAGCAAACGCTATAAGTTGCAAGGCGAACTGAGCGGAGAAACCGATTTGAATCAACAGAACAAAATCCGGAAGAAAATTGAAAAACTGGATAAAAGCATCTACAGTAAACAGACTGCTATGAGCAACGGCCAGCGCGATCTGCAACAGCGCAAAGCGCAGCTCAGTGTGTTACAAGAGCAATTAAGGTCGGTAAAATAGCCTGTTTGAGCGATTGATGGAGGACTCTCCCCGGGCATTGAAGCCCTAGATCCAATTTTTGAATCTCACTTCTTCACAAGATGTATTACCTGACCTCCTCCTCCCACTAAATTGACTTTAATGGTGTCTTTATTGGTTACATCCATCATTTTCTTTTCAAGATCATCAGGTTTCTCTTCGCTATCGGCGGCATCCGCATAGATAATTGCTTCATAATTTCCTTCCGGCAAAAAGTCCAGACTAAGCTTTAGCTGCCGTGGGCTATGATTAGTAATCGATCCTATATACCAGTCGTCATTTTTCCGGCGGGCAATACTGATCCACTGGCCAACCTTTGCACTTAATACTTTTGTCTCATCCCATACGGTCGGTACTTCTTTAAGGAATTCAAAGCCCGGCTGCCCTTTGTAGGCATCGGGATAATCACAGATCATTTGCAGGGAGCTTTGCAATACGACATACATCGCCAGCATATGGCAGCGGGTACCCACTACCAACGGCCGGGTATATTGAATTTTATATTTAGATATGGGGACCGCCCGAAAACCGCCGAGGTGATAATCAGTTTCGCCAGCCAATCCGCGTGTAAAGGGAATGCTGATATCATCATCCGGGGTGATAATATTACCCCATTTATCATTTTCATAGTTCATCGTTCCTTCGCGGGTAAATTCATTTGGATAAGTACGGCTGAGGCCTGTTGGCTTATAGGCACCATGAAACTGAATGTGTAAATGATATTGGGCCGCTTTTTGTAATATCTTAGTTTGGATATTGACCATCTGCTGATCATCCCGGTTCAAAAAATCCACCATCATCCCCTTAATGCCCCAATTCTCAAATTGCGAAAAAGCGCTATCCAGATTCGGATAAATGGCCTGCCAATGCACCCATACCCGGATACCTACACCCTTCTTTTTGGCATAATCGCAAACTTGTTTCATATCCAGTGTAGGGACTGTTTTTGTAACATCGGTATGAGGACCTACCACACCATAACCAGCCGCATCACTTTTGTACCAGGCGTAGCCACCGTATCCGATCACCGTATGATAACCAATATGATTACGGGCACAAAAATCAATATAATACTTATTAAACTGGAAATCGGCTTCCGGGGGAAAAGTCGTGTCCGGCATAATATCCCCATTCCACCAATGGAAATCCGTCGTACCGGGTTTAATCCAGGAGACATCTTTTATCTTACAAGGCGCGTTCAGGCTGGTGATGATATTGGACTCGATCAAGGCGCCTACCCGATCACTCATCAGCATTACCCGCCAGGGGGAATGATGCGGCAGGGTAGCTTTTACCTTTATTTTTTGCTGCCCCGGCAAAGGTGATAATTCACTTTTAAGTACTCCGTCATGCTTTACTAAATACATGCCCGCATAATCTGTTAACGCGGCTTCTGTAATGGCCATATAAATGTTACCTGGATACTCAACCATCATCGGCATATCCATTAAAGTGTCCGGCTTGATTTCACTAAAAGGCATCAGTTCATGACGGGCTTCATGGGCGGTGGTAAACCCTTTCAGAAATGCGGTTAGTACGGTCGGATCTCCTGCTAAATGGAAGGTAGTGTTTTCCGCTGTCAGTTCATAGCCTGACCAATTCTTTTGCCGCGGTATCTCATAACGAAAGGCCAGCCCGTCGTTAAAAGCCCTTACCACCAGATTCACCAAGCGCCCGCTGCCGCCGCGTTCCTGCAAGGGAATGGTTACTTCGCTGTACCGATCATGTACTTTTTTGGCTTTCCCGACGATTAAGGTATAATCATCTTTTCCATCGCGGAAAACGGCTTTATTTATTTTAAGGTTGCCACCGAATAAACCGGTGTGTGCGAAAGCCAGGCTTAAGGTAGAAGGTGTTACGATTGTTTCCCCTTTATAGGAGACATTATATTCCGGCAAACGATCACTAAGGTTAAAATGAAACCTAATATGCCCGTCAGGAGATGCCAGGTTTATTTCCCTTTGTGCCGAAGCGGGAATAGAAATAATCAATAATAAAGCAAAAAAAAGATTTTTATACCGTTGGATCCAGAGCATTTTGAGCTTTGTTTTTTATCAAATTCCAATCGCGATCCGAAAAAGGGAAAAAGGCAATTTAGAAGAATGATTGTCAGTAATAAACGCTTAATACCAACTTTAAAACTACCGATTATTTTTTTATATCCGGGATGTTGCAAGAAATTAGCATTGGAATGATGGATATTAGCCGGTATGGAGGTAGCTCTAAAGAATTCTGGTTATCCTTTTATTCGGGGACCCTCCCAAGTTCATGTATGGCTTTGTTTGCAGTATATAATTGTACTTGGCACTGGTCAGTTTAACGGTGGCCTGGCCCGGTCAAACGCTTTGGAGCGCTGGCGCCGTCAAGAGGTCACCCTCGAAAACGGATGGGGTATCGGCGATTATTCACTGCGGAGACTTTTCACCGGGTTGGCGGACGCCGCCCGGACCGCCTGGGAGCTGACAGTGATAAGTGCGATTAAAACGGCCAGCAATCCGGCTAGGGCGAACATCCACCAACTTACTGCCACCCGGTAGGCAAAATGCCGGAGCCACTTGTTCATCGCCCACCAGGAAACGGGAACGGCTATCACAATGGCCAGGAGCACCAGCATTAAAAAATCCTTTGACAGCAACCGCACGATGTGCGGCATGCTGGCGCCGAGCGTTTTGCGGATGCCGATCTCCTTGGTCCTTTGTTCCGCGCTGAATGCAGCCAGTCCGAATAATCCCAGACAGGAAATCAGAATTGCCAGCAGTGTGAAGGAATTGATGATGTGGGACATGGTGACCTCCGTTTTGTATTGTTTTTGTATGTCGTCATCCAAAAAGGAATAGGTAAAGGGTACAGCTGGAAAATCGTTCTGCCAGATGTTTTTGATGTGCGTTAAAAGCGTCTTATAATCCCCCGTTCCGGTACTCACGATGACCTGAGGCAAATCGTTGCCATTTTTATCATATACCAGCATAAAGGGGCTTACCTGATCGCGCAGCGAATTATAATTAAAGTCTTTCATTACACCGATGATCTTATATTGTATGCCCGGACCATGCGGTGAATACAGCATAGTTCCCACTGCCGTTTCGGGATTCAGTCCCAGCCCTTTAACGGCCGTTTCATTGATGATCGCCATTGCGGAATCCTGCAGCCTGAAATCCCTGCCGCTTAACATGGTAATGCCGAGCGTCCTGATGAAGTGTTCATCGGTTAACATATAGTGTATATCCTGGGCCGTATTTTTATTGCCGCCCGGTGGATACAGCGAATTATCATTGAATACCAGCTGGCTGGGATAATTGTTAGCCCTGCTGACGGCCTTCACGCCCGTCAGCTGTTTGAGTGAATGGATGAAGGCAGGGGCGCCATTTAACGCGTCGGGGGTATAAAAGGTAAAAATGAGTTTCTGATCTTTTTTAAAACCCAGGTCCTTGTGCTGAATGAAATCCATTTGGCTGTAGATGATGACGATGCCCGTGATGAGGATGATGGACAATGCAAATTGGAATACCACCAGCGCGCGGCGCAAGGCCACCGCGGAGAGGTGGTTGGTCAGATTGCCTTTCATGACCTTGATGGCGCGGAATGCGGAGAGATAAAAGGCCGGGTAACTGCCGGCCACCAGACTGGTCATGATCACAAGGCCACCCAGCGACAGCCAGAGCCGGTAATCACCCAAAAGTGACAGACCGACATCCGCGCCGGTAATCCGGTTCAGATAAGGAAGCAGCAGCAACAGTAAGGGGAGCGCTACCGCGACACCCACAACGGACAGTACGATCGATTCGCAGAGGAACTGTTTTACCAGGTCCTTTCTGCCAGCGCCCACTACTTTTCTGACACCCACCTCCTTCGCCCTTTTTGAGGCACGCGCGGTGGAGAGGTTCATAAAATTAATACAGGCGATCAACTGGATCAGTCCCGCGATTAATAGCAAGAGCCTGAGAAAGGCCGGGCTAACGGTCCTGCTCATCTCCACCTCATAACCCGGTGTGGTGTGGATGGATCCGACCGGTTGCAGATGCAACTCCTTTTTCATCCCCAGCTCCTGGAGTTGCTGTTGTCCGTATTTCTTTAAAAAGGCCGGCAACTTCTTATCAAGTGTGGCAGCTGAGGCATCCGGATAGAGCTTCACAAAGGTATAGGTAAAGTTACTGCCCGACCAGGTATTGTTTTCAAGTACAAACCGGCCAAAGCCGCCGCTGCTCATGGAGACGAACATATTGGCCTTTATGCTTGACTTGCCAAGGCTCCCGTCTACAATGCCGGTTACCTTATAATCATGATTACCATAGCGGTCATCTATCTGTATCAGTTTGCCTACAGGGTCTCCGTTTCTGCCAAAAAGCTTCTTGGCAACAGGAGCCATCAGGACAACCGAATAGGGTGCCATCAAGGCACTTTTCGCGCTTCCAGCCACAAAATGATAAGTGAAGACTTTAAAGAAGGTGGAATCTACAAAGGCCATATCATTCTCATAAAAGGATTTATCCTTATAACGCAACAAATGTTCCTTCGCCCCTATGGTATTCACCAGGCGGGTATATTCTTTTACCTGGCTGAAATCATTTTTCATGGCAGGGGCTATGGGCGGAGAAGCAGTAGCCATATTTTCCTGAACGCCCGCCATGGTGATGGAAGATGTAACGCGATAAATATCCTTCGCATCGTTATATTGTTTGTCATAGCTGTGTTGATCCACCACATAAAATACAATGTATAAACAGCAAAGCGTCCCCATTGCCAAACCAATGATATTGATCAGGGTGAATGTCCTGTTCTTCAACAGAAAGCGAAAGGTGGTTTTGAGATAGTTCTTGAACATGCGACAATTGTTATAAAATATAATGAAGGCGGGGAAGCTATTTTTGTTTCTGTTAAAATTTAATCGTGGCCTTAAAATTATGTTTCAACACATGGCATCCTTTTAGTGCTCTCTTCCACCCGGCAAACTTTTGAGGAGGTTGCTGACGGGGATTATTATATTCCGCAGAAAACTCCTACTTCGGGTAGCTCAACTCTCTTTTCATATCAAAATATCTTCCAGCACCGTTTGCCCGTCCAGCATCCGGATGGTACGGTGGCTGTATTTAGCATCGTGTTCGGAGTGCGTCACCATGATGATGGTCGTACCTGCGGTATTCAGGTCTGTAAGCAATCCCATCACTTCATTGCCATTTGATGAATCCAGGTTACCGGTCGGCTCATCGGCCAGGATGATCTTGGGGTTGTTCACCACGGCCCGGGCGATGGCGACCCGCTGTTGCTGGCCACCGGATAATTGCTGTGGGAAATGACCCTGCCGGTGCATGATTTGCATGCGGTCCAGCACTTCACCCACCTTCTTTTTGCGGTCACCGGTCTTTACGCCCGTATAGATCAGGGGCAGCTCCACGTTCTCGTAAACCGTCAGCTCGTCTATCAGGTTAAAGCTCTGAAAAACGAAACCAATGTTGTGTTTGCGCAGCCGGGAGCGTTTCCGCTCGTTAAAATGCGCCACCTCCACAC
The DNA here is from genome assembly GCA_036278455.1 of Chitinophagaceae bacterium. Classification (GTDB taxonomy): domain Bacteria; phylum Bacteroidota; class Bacteroidia; order Chitinophagales; family Chitinophagaceae; genus FW021-bin31. The sequence continues at coordinate 12,481 of DASULB010000509.1, forward strand.
CGTTGAATAAAAAGCTGCCCCCATCAGGATCGTCCAGCATTCCGAGAATATTAAGCAAAGTGGATTTGCCGCAACCCGAGGGCCCCATGATGGCCACGAATTCTCCTTCCTTTACTTCCATGGAAAGCTTGTTGAGGGCTGTGGTTTCCACCTCTTCGGTACGATAGATTTTTTCCAGGTCAGTGATCTTTATCATGTTCATGTTTTAATTTTTGTGGTCGGATGTTTATATGTCTTGTCTCATCGTCTTTATGCTAATATGTCAAATATTTATAAGCGCTTTATCACGCATTTACGGCGCTATTCGGATCGGAGCGACCGGACAGGGTTGGCCATCGCAGCCCTGATCGCCTGCAAACTGACGGTGACCAGTGCGATCAATAATGCCAACGCGCCCGCCACCAGAAATATCCACCCCGAAATATTGATCCGGTATGCATAGCCTTCCAGCCATTTATCCATGCCCAGCCACGCAAGGGGACTGGCGATGAGAATGGCCAGCATCACCAGCTTTAAGAAATCCATGGCGAGGTCTCTGACGATATGGGCCACACTGGCACCGAGTACTTTGCGGATACCGATCTCCCGGGTCCTTTGCTCAGCCGCATATGCTACCAGTCCAAATAAACCCAGGCAGGAGATGAATATCGCCCAAAAGGCGAAATATGCCGAGAGTTTGCTGACTACCCGCTCACTGTTGTATAGTTTGCCGTACGCGGCATCGGAGAACCTGTAGGTAAACGGGAATTCCGGATTCAATGTTTGACAGATCTTTTCCAACCCGGCAATGGCGCTGCGGGTCTCTGTTGCCCGGAGACGAACCAGGATCGTCCCCCAGTTCCAGTGCTCGTCCAGGCGGATGATGAGCGGATCAATGGGATCGTGCAGGGAATTAAAATGAAAGTCCTTTACTACTCCGATGACCTTTCCCCGCAGGTCGCCCCAGATCATTACCTGACCAATCGGATCCTTATTCCCTATTCGTTTTACCGCAGTTTCATTCAGCAAAAAGCTTGCAGAGTCGGACCCGAATTTCCTGGAAAAATCACGTCCGCTCACCAAATGCAGCTTCATTGTTTTTACGAAATCGTACCCTACCACAGCATCGGCAAAGGATTTATGCTGGTGGGGATCTTTGCCCGGCCAGCGGATGCCGGTGTGATGATCAATGACGGTAGGTGTATTTCTCATTTTTGATACGGCCATTACACCGGGGACATCTTCCGCCTGTTCCTTAAACAATTCATATTTGCTGTCCAGGTTGCCTTCGATGGGAATATACAGCAGGTGATCACGGTCATAACCCAGGTTGACCGTCTGGATATAATCCACCTGGCGGTAGATCACGATCATGGCAATGACCAGAATGATGGAAAGTGTAAATTGAAAGACGACCAATACTTTGCGAAGGGATATGCTGGCCCTGCCAAAGGTTACATCACCTTTTAAAACTCTTACCGGGCGAAGCGATGACAGCAGCAGCGCCGGGTAACTGCCTGCGACGATACCCGTCAGGAGGGTCAAACCGGCCAGCGCCATCCAAAACAGGGGCTCATTAAAAGGAAGCGACAACTGTTTGCCCGTCAGGCTGTTAAAGGGAGGTAACAGCAGGGCAGCCCCCACGATGGCGATGATGACCGAGAAAAGCGTGAGCAACATAGCCTCTCCGATAAACCGGCTGATCAGGGAGAAACGGCTCGCCCCCATGACCTTACGAAGACCAACCTCCCTGGCCCTTTTTGCCGACCGTGCGGTAGACAGGTTCATGAAATTGATGCAGGCGATCAAAAGAATAAATAGCGCAACCCAGGTAAAGAGATGCACATATTCGATCCGGCCACCATCAATCTGCCCGTTTTTAAAATTTCCGTGCAGGTATTTCTCCTGGTAGGGTTGCAGGGCCAGTTCCGTGTGGTTGTCTTTTTCTCTCGGTTCATAACGGTAAAGAAAATCCTTGATGGCGGCTTCGACTTTTCGCGGATCAGCGTTTTGTCGCAACTCTATAAATGTTTCAGGACTCGAGTTTCCCCAGGAATATACCCAGTTATTCTGTTTCACATAATCGGTCCAGCTCCTTACAAAATCAAATTGCCGGGAAGCGTTTGCCGGCAGGTCCTCAAAAACGGCTGTCACCCGAAGGTCTTCCTTGTTCTCATAGCGAATGGTCCGGCCGATCGCACCGGCGGGGCTTCCAAAGAACAGGTCGGCCATTTTCCGGGAAATGGCGACGGCTCCAGGCATATTCAGGACACTCTCGGGACTGCCCTGCAACAAGGGATAGCTGAACATGCTGAAAAAATCGGCACCGGCAAATTTCCCTGCCATCTTATAGATCTTCGTGCCTTCCTCAAAAGTGCTTTTTGTACCCGGCATCGAGGCATAGTCAAAGCTGCTGGCATATGTGATCTCCGGGATAACCCTTTTTAATTCCCTGGCCAGCAAGCCTTGTGTTGAATAGCTCGCGTCCACTTTCCCATTATGATACCAGCGTTCATATACCTGGTAAAGTTGTTTATCATGCTGATGAAAGGCGTCCACACTATATTCATCCCTGATCCACAGGACGACCAGTATGCTGCAGGCCAGCCCCAGGCTTAGTCCCAGCACATTGATCACTGAGAAGGCTTTGTTGCGCATCAGATTCCGCCAGGCCGTTTTGAAATAATTTCTGAGCATACTCAACCTTTAGTTGTTATCTTTCATTTCAGGTACCATTGTGATTCCTTTTATCTTTTCTGTTTTCATGGCTTTCGCCTTATTCCGTCCTTAAACTCTTGACCGGGTTCGCCATTGCGGCCTTGACCGCCTGTAGTCCCACGGTGGCCAGTGCGATGACCATTGCGACCACTCCTGCTAATAAAAATATCCACCAGCTGATCCGGATCCTGTAGGCGAAATCCTGCAGCCACGTGTGCATGGCCCACCAGGCGACAGGAGCTGCCATGATAAAAGCCATCACCACCAACCTGATAAAATCTTTTGTCAAAAGACCCACGATACCCGGAACGCCGGCGCCCAGCACCTTTCTGATGCCAATCTCCCTGGTACGCCGCCGGGCCGCATACATCACCAGGCCAAATAACCCCAGGCAGGCGATGAAAATGGCAAGCCCCGAGAAGATGCCCAGTATGCGGCCGGTCTGCTGCTCCGATACATAGGTATGGCTGACCCGGTCATCCAGGAAGGAATAACTAAGCGGCGCCTCGGGCGTTAATTGGTCCCATTTCTTTCGTATATCCGTTAACAAGGCCCTGGTATTGCCCGCTTTCACTTTCAGTATCATGGTACCGGCGCCATGCCCGAGTACCATGACCAGCGGTGAGATCAACTCGTGCAAAGACCTGAAGTGGAAATCCTTCACGACCCCGATCACCCGGTAGGTAGTGAGCGTCCCGTCATTATCCCGGCGGGTAATGGTATGGCCCAGGGCGTCGTTTCCCCAGCCGAAGGCTTTCGCCGCGGTCTGGTTGACGATGATCGCCGTTGAATCGGTACCGAAATCCTTTGAAAAGTTTCTACCGGAGGCCAATTTCATACCCATGGTAGCAATATAACGGGTGTCCACGTCATAGCGCAATGTTTTTACGAGCCTGTTGGCATGGCCATCGCCATAAACATAAAAACTGTTGCCATAGCTGGACCCGGCAGGCAGGTAGCCGGAGACGCTCACTTCCTCAATCCGTGGATCCTGCAACAGTTGCTGGTGAAAGGCCTCCTGGGTTTTGCCCAACAACCAGGTTTCAGGAAGTATCAGCACCTGGTTTTTGTCATAGCCCAGTTTCATGTGTTGCATATAACGGAGTTGCCGGTAGACGACGACGGTACATACAATGAGGGTAATGGAGATAAAAAATTGGAAAACCACCAGACCGCTGCGAAGCCCCATGCTTTTTTTGCCGGAGGAGACCTGGCCCTTTAGCACGGAGACCGGTTTATAGGAAGAAAGAAAAAAAGCAGGATAGCTGCCTGACAAAAGGCCTGTACATAAAACAAACAACAAAATGCCGGGCATCATCCAGGTGTTCAAAAAGACAACGTTGAGGGATAAAGCTTTTCCAGAGAGGCCATTAAACAGCGGCAATGCCAGGCTTACCATCACAAGGGCGATCAAAAAGGCGATGACCGTCACCAGAAGGGATTCTAAAAGAAACTGCTTTACCAGTGCCGGCCTGCCAGATCCCAGTACTTTGCGGATACCGATTTCCCTGGCCCGTCTCGAGGCGCTTGCGGTAGAAAGGTTCATAAAATTGATGCAGGCGATGAGCAACATAAAGATCCCGATCACCCCAAAAATATAAATATAACTGACATTACTCCCCGGTGAAAGATCACCTGTAAAATCAGAATGCAGGTGGATAGCCGTAAGCGGCTGGAGGTAAAGACCGATGTTGTTGCCGTTTTTCCTGAACGCGGAAAGACCTGTTCCCATGGCCTTTTGCATTTGCGGACCGATGTATTTATCCACGATCCCGGGCAGCTTCGCCTGTAGCTTTCTATAATCGTATCCCTTCGGGAGAACGAGGTAGGTATAATAACCGGAAGTCATGAAAGAGGCCGATTTTGCGTCTGGCCAACTCGCCATGGAAGCAAAAAAATTAAAGTGAAAATGAGAATTATCGGGTACTTTGTCAATCACGCCAGTCACCTTAAAGGAAGTATTCCAGTCCTTAAAATCCAATAACTTTCCAATGGGATCCTGGTTCCCGAAATATTGACGTGCTATTGCCCGGGTAATGACGATCGTATGGGGCTGCAACAAGGCAGTCCGCACATCCCCTTCCACAAATGGAAGGGTGAATACCTGGAAAAAATTTGAATCCACATAAGCAAACGCCTCCTGTTTGAAACTTTTATCTCCATAGCCGATGATAGGAGCCCCCCCATTCACCAGACGGGTAGCCTGCTGCACTTCGGGATAATTCGATTGAAGCGTCCGGGCTACCGGCGGCATCACATTGGCTTCTTTGATTGGCTGTCCGCCTACGGATCCCTTAAAGACAACGCGGACGATCCGGTCAGCCTTTTTATTATAGCGGTCATAACTCAATTCATGGTGGATGTAGAGTATCATGAGCAAACAAGTGGCCATGCCGATGGCCAGACCCACAACATTGATGGCAGAGAATTTCCTGTCCCTCCAGAGATTCCTGAACGCCGTTTTTAAATAGTTTCCAAACATAGCTCTTCTTTGACGATTTGGTACCAAGCGGCTCTTTTGACTTTATACCCAAACCTTATAATCCATCCTATTCCGTTCTCAGGCTTTTCACCGGATTGGCCACCGCCGCCTTGATGGCCTGAAAGCTTACCGTGATCAACGCAATGAGCAGGACCAGCGCTCCCGCTAACAGAAATACCCACCAATGAATAGTGGTCCTATAGGCGAAATCCTGCAACCACCTGTTCATCGCCCACCAGGCGACAGGAATGGCTATGACCGTCGCGACCATCACCAATTTTAAGAAATCAAGGGATAAATGCTTCACGATGACCCCTACGCTTGCCCCCAATACTTTACGGATCCCTACCTCCTTGGTGCGCCGCTTTGCAGCGTAAGTCACTAGCCCAAATAATCCCAGACATGCCAGCAGGATGGCAAACAAGGCGAAGTAGATAAACAGTTCTCCGGTTCGCTCCTCAGACCAATAGAGCCTGTTATAATCCGCGTCCATAAAGGAATAAACAAATGGCTGGCCCGCCATCCCGGTTATCGCCTGGTATTTATCCTTTATCTTCGCGACAACGGCAGCCGTATTTTTGGTATTGATCCGAAAAGCCATCAGGCTCCTGTTGACAGCAAGGTTGAATACGATCGGCGCGATCTTGTTGCGCAGCGAACCCGTATTAAAATCATGTACCACCCCGATAATGTGATAGCTGACCGGATGGCTGCCTTGATCCCACTGGTATAACCTCTTATTGATCGGGTCTTTCAGTCCAAGCATACGGGCGGCAGTCTGGTTGATGATAATGGCAGAAGAATCTGTGGGCATATCCAGTGAAAAATTCCTGCCTTTTACCATCCGCATTCCTAAAGTAGGTATATAATCAGCACCCACCTCCCATTGTCCCATGACGATTGTCTGTCCCGCGCTCAGGGCGGCATCTTTTGAAAACGCATTGCTGTTATATCTCTCTGAGATTGGCAGGGTCCCTGCTATGGTGCCGGCAGTAACACCCTGTATCCGGAGAACTTCATCTTTAAAAGTTGACCAATGTGTCCCCAAAGAATAGATGTTCCTGAGTACCAGTACCTGCTGCCTGTTATAACCCAGATCCTTGTGGCGGATAAAATTTAACTGGCTGTAAATCATCATCGTGCCCACGATCAATATGATGGCGGTGGCAAACTGAAAAATGACCAGGCCATTCCTTAGCCAGCCGTTCTTAAAGCCGGTGGATAGTTTCCCTTTCAATACATCTGTCGGCCTGAAAGCCGACAGAAAAAAGGCGGGATAACTTCCGGCCAGCAATCCGACGATGACTGCCGTAAACAGTAGTCCCGGGACTAGCCAGTAGTTAGAAAATATCCCGATCGTCAGGGATTTACCGGACAACCTGTTAAAGTATGGCAATAGAAGCACTGCGATCAATACAGCAAGCCCCATGGCGAGAAAGCTGGTCATGATGGATTCCATTAAGAACTGGGATACCAGGGTAGAC